>JAEUSX010000200.1 GCA_016788405.1 Flavobacteriales bacterium | reverse complement strand
TGATCCGCTCGCGCGCCTGGCCCGGCCGCTGGCAACGGCCGTCGCGCTGGTGCTGGCGATCGTCGGCGCGCTCCACAGCGAGAGGCTTTACACCTCCATCACCTTCCTTTCCACCGCCGCGCTGCTCATCGTGCATCTGCTCATCCTGCGGACCCCATGGCTCGGCCGCTTCTGGATGGGCTATGCGATCAGCCTGGTGCCCTTCTTCATCGTGAACGGCATCCTCACGGGCACCGGCCTTCCGGAGCCCATCGTGTGGTACAACGATGCCGAGAACCTCGGGATACGGATGGGCACGATACCGGTGGAGGACAGCATCTACCTGCTCTTCTTCCTGCTGCTGGCCCTCACGTTCCACGAGCGCGCGCTCCGGCGCGATCAGTTGAGCGTGTAACGCGGTTCCTGCTCGGCATGCCGGTCGCGGAACCAGCAGCTGATGCCCACACGGAACGCGTGCTCCCAGAAAGGGTCGCCTGTGGACATCGTGCGCGCGCGCGATATCCAGCTCGCTTCCACGCGCGTGGCGGTCGCGGGGTCCACGAGCCATCCGGCGCGGAGCTCGCCGTGGAAGAGCGTGTACTCCTGCGCGCCGCCGATGCGGAAGTTGTAGTTGCGCAAGCCGCCGCCTTGAACGGGCGGGCGGTCGCTCTCGGGCCGGAAGATGTTGTTTCCGAAGCTGTACGTGGTGTCGCTGCCCAACCAAGCCATGCTGGCCCTCACCGCGTAGAGCATGCGCCCGCGTGACCACTCCACATGCCCCAGCGCCTCCTGGAAGTTCGAGCCGTACGGATGCGCGAGCGGCTGGCCCTGATGGGCGTAATTCTGGCGCGTATCGCTGTGGGTGTACATGAAGGGGCGCACCATGTTCCACTCGCCGCGCAGCGTGAGGCCTTTCACGCCGAGCGCATCGCGCGCCACGATCCCCGCCTGCATGGCCTGTTTGTTGGCGTACCAGCCATCGCCGGCGCGCACCTCCTTCATCAGGAACTCGTCGAGCATCAGCTGCGCGTAGATGAGCGAATGCTCGCCTGGTTTGATGCTCAGCGCGAAGCCGAGCAGGGCGTTGTCCGGTGAGCCGATGTTGTACTCCACAGGCCGGTAGAAGATCACGGGGTTCAGGTAGTTCACATCGAATCCCCTTGGGTTCAGGCTGTCGCCCTGGCTCCAGACGATGGCCTCGAAGACTGCCAGATTGATGCGTTTGTGCGCGTTCACGCTGAGGTAATGCATGCTCGTGTACTTCCGGCCGAAACGCGAGGGGTCGCCGCCCGCGCCGCGCACATCGTTCATCATGGTGAAGAGATTCACGTAGCGCACGCGCCACACCGAGGTGGTGATCCGCAGGAACGGGTAGGCAGCGGCCTCATCGCTGAGGAAGAGTGAGCGGTGCCCTTCGCCGAAGAAGTTCTTGCCACGGCCCAGTGTGAAGTTGAAGTACTTGCCCGGGTCCCAGCTCGCGTAGGCGTTCCAGTCATGATGATTGAATCCTGCGCCATCGCGGTAGGCGTAGCCCTCGCCGGCGCTCACCTGTGTGGCGCGCGCAAGGCTGTCGAGGTATCGCGGGAGGCCCTCATTCCAGAACTGGCCACTGGCGTGAAGCGTGAGCCGGTCGCCGATGTCGCCTTCCAGCCACGCGCCACCGCCGATGCGATGCGTGAACGCGCTGGTGCTGTCCAGACCCATCCCTCCCTGCGCATCGAGCAATGGCCCCCAACGGAAGCGCCTCCCATTGCGCGCGCCGCTCCAGCGATCAAGCGCGGCGAGCACGCCTACGGGCCGGAGCGAATCACCGTGATCGATGGCGCGAATCTCCTTCGCGCGGTACGGACGAATCGCGGTGTGCGCCATGTGCTTCGGCCTGCTCAGTTCGGCCGAGTAAGGGCGCTCCACTTCGCGGCTCACCGGGAGCCAGCCCGCCTGTGCCGCCACGAGCTGCGCGGCCAGCAACGCAAGACCGAGACAGATGGTCCTCATGCTTTCGCCTGCTTGGGCCAAGCGAAGGGCAAGAGCGCCAATGCCAGCGCTGTGGAACCGAGCACCATCAGGCCGATGTTCGGGTGCCACTTCCGCGTGACCAGGCTGAGGCCGATGATCGACAACGCGTACACGTAGATCGCCACGGCCGTGCCTCGATGCCCCAGACCGAGCGCGAGGAGCCGGTGATGGATGTGATTGCGGTCGGCCGTGAATGGCGAGGTGCCCTTGACCATGCGCACCACGAAGACGCGGAGCGTGTCGATGAGCGGATAGGCGAGGACGCTCATCGCGAAGATCGGCGTGGGCAGCTGGCGCAGCTTCACCGGCAGCCGCGCCGTATCCTGCTCCACCACCTTCATGGCGAGCACGGCGAGGATGGCGCCGATGATCAGCGATCCGCTATCGCCCATGAAGACGCGCGCCGGATGCGTGTTGAAGACGAGGAACGCCGCGAGCGCCCCCGCGAGCACGAAGGAAAGCAAGGCCAGTGAGACCTCTCCGGCCAGGTAGAACCAAGACCCATACGCGATCGAAGCGATCAGTCCCACACCGCCTGCCAGGCCATCCACGCCGTCGATCAGGTTCATGGCATTCACGACCACCACGTACACGAAGAAGGAGAAGGCCACGCTCACGGCATAAGGGAGCTCGTAGAAGCCCAGGATGCCGCGCATGTCGGTGATGCGGATGCCGGCCATCACCACGAGGATGTACGCCACGATCATATGGCCCACGAGCTTCTTCACCGGGCTGAACCCGATGATGTCGTCCTTGACGCCGATGAAGAAGAGCAGCACCATGGCGGCGATCACGAACTTGAAATCGCCGTAGGCGGTGCCCATGAGGCGGTAGAGTTCACGGTAGCCCGCGTCCCCATCCGCCATCACCTCGCCTTTCGGGAACCAGAGCGCATAGCTGAAGATGATGGCGGCGAAGAGGATGATGCCCCCGATGGTGGGCACGCTGCGATGGTGGAGCTTGCGCTGCTCGCCCGGTTCATCCACCAGGTGCTTCATGCGCGCCACCTTGATCAATGAGGGCATGGTGAGCAGGACCACCGCGAAGGAGGTGAGGGCGCTGAAGAGCAGGGTCTGCTGGTACGTGTTCACGCGGCGATCAAAGGTCGTAATAGCGGTTGAACAGCAGGGTGCGCAGGCCCACGTACCAGTAGGTGCTCTGCAACAGATCAGGAGTGCCTGGCAGGTCGCGGCGTACGATCCCGCCCACAAGGCGCGCGTTCGTGTTCGGATTCACGAGCCATTGCAGGCTGGCATCGATGTACGTCATCGCGTAGCGGTCCGGCTCTCCTGCGCTGGGCTCACCGATGTCCGCTCGGTCCAGGTCGTTGCCGAAGTTGAGCGAGTCGGCGGGGTCGCGCTCCCATTCGCTCACGTTCAC
>JAEUSX010000172.1 GCA_016788405.1 Flavobacteriales bacterium | reverse complement strand
GGCGGGCACGCGTATTACGTGTACCGGCCATACGGTAGCGCCGAGAAACGCACGTTGTACAGGGAGCCGGCGCGTTGATCGCGCTCAAAGGCCTGAACGAACCACAGGCTCGTGGCGCACGGGGAAGTTCACTGAGCTGGCGATGAAGCAGTACTTGTGCGCGGCGGTGTGGAACCCGATGGCCTTCTCCACCTGCGACTGATCCTCGATGACCACCACGGGATGCAGCACGACCTCGCTGAAGCGCCCTCCGCCATCCTTGTCGAGCAACAGCGTTCCTTCAGCCTGGTCGCAGTAGCTCAGCACGTTGATGCGCGCTCTCGCGCACAAGGCCAGATAGGTGAGGAGGTGGCAGCCGCTCAGAGCGGCGAGCAGCAGATCCTCGGGATTGTGGAGCGATCGGTCACCCTTGAACATCGGGTCCGCCGTGGCCCGTATCTCGGTCTTGCCATTGATCCGTATCGCGTGCTCGCGCGAATAGCTGTCATAGGTGCGCGTGTGCTCACCGCGCCAGAGCAATTCGAGCTTGTACAGATGCGAAGCGCTCATCGACGCATGGCCTTGATCCGTTCCTCCAGCGCCGGCAATGCCGCTTCATAGGCTCTTGGGTCCCATTTCAGGTCCCAGTGCATGAGATACTCCGCCAGCGGCTGAAGGCCGACCTCTGCACGACGCTTGTCCACCCTCTCCGGGTCATCGAGCGGACTGAGGTAGAACTCCCCCGTATCGGGGAAACGGCCTACTTGACTGCCATAGATCTGGCGCTTGCCCTGACGCATGAGAACCCGATCCTCCAGCAAAGCGAGGTCAGCGCCCCGCGCATTGCCCTTGCGCACCGCCTCGCGCATCATAGGCAGGTAGTGCTCCTGGGTGGCCAGGTCGGCGTGCTGCATCACCAGGAAGAGTGCGCTGTTCCCGGTGCGGCCCACGACATCCTCGCCGAGCCATCCGCGCTCATCCAGGATGCCGCGCACCGCGATCAGGTTCGTGGAATCGGTGGCGATCATCCTGCGCACATGCTCACGCATCTCCGGGCTGTCCCGACCAAACTGCTCCTCCACGGCGTGGGTGATCTGGCGATAAGCCTGGTCGCGATCATGGATCGAATCGAGCCGGGCGGCCAGTCCGCGATCCAGATTCTTCTCCAGACGCGCTTTGTTGGCCTCGACCTGGTCCAACAAAGGCGCCCATCGCTTATCGGAGTGGAGCGATGCCAGATCCGGATCACCGCTGATCTGCTTCAAGTCGGCGTAAGCCAGCTTATCGGTGATGCGCTGCAGGTTGAAGAAGGCCGAATCAGGCATGCCGGCCAATGCCCATGAGCACGCGGCGTTATAGCGGTCCTCAGAGTAGCCTTTCCAGCCGAGCGCCTCGAACGCAGCCGAGTATCGGGCCGCCGATTCGGAGAACTGCTTCTGCTGATAAAGCGCGTACGCCTCACGCACAAGCGCATCATAACGCGGTTCGGACTGAGCCTGCGCGGTGAGGGCGAGGGAAGCAGTGACCAAGGTTATCGGCAAGCGCATCGGTCGCGTCCGTTTCAGCGGGATGCTAAAAGTAAACGCCCGGGCCGCATCCGGTCCGGGCGTTCGTCATGGGGCATCGATCAATGCTCCGGTCCCGAGCTGAAGGCGGGCGTGACCCCGACGCTCTTGAAGAAGAAGGCATACTTATCCGCCTGCTCCTCGATGATCTTGCTGGTGGGCTTGCCAGCGCCGTGGCCGGCTTGCGTCTCCACGCGGATGAGCACGGGAGCATCGCCTTGCTGCGCGGGCTGCAACGCGCTGATGAACTTGAAGCTGTGCGCAGGCACCACGCGATCGTCGTGATCGGCCGTCATCACCATGGTGGCGGGATACTTGGCGGGCCGGCAGTTGTGCAGAGGTGAGTACTTGATCAAGTAATCGAACTCGGCCTTGCTGCTCTCGGCATTGCCGTATTCAGGCACCCAGCCGAAGCCCGCGGTGAATTTCTGGTAACGGAGCATGTCAAGCACGCCCACCTCTGGGAAGCATACGCCGAAGAGGTCGGGGCGCTGGGTCATCACCGCGCCGATGAGCAGGCCGCCATTGCTGCCGCCATTGATGCCCAGGTGAGCGCTATCCGTCCATTTCTCCTGGATCAGGTACTCTGCTGCGGCGATGAAGTCATCGAAGACATTCTGCTTCTTCTCCTTCATCCCGGCTCTGTGCCACTCCTCGCCGTACTCGCCGCCGCCGCGAAGGTTGGCCAATGCGAAAACGCCGCCTTGCTCGAGGAGCAGCATGCGGCTGGTGCTGAAGCTCGGGCTCAAGCTGATGTTGAATCCGCCATAGGCATAGAGCAGCGTGGGGTTCTTCCCGTTCTTCTCAACGCCCTTCTTGCGCACGATGAACATGGGCACCCGGGTTCCGTCCTTGCTCGGATAGAACACTTGCTCGGTCTGGTACTGGCTCGGGTCGAACTTCAGTTCCGGACGGAACCAGACCTCGCTCTTCCCGGTGGCGTAATCGTACTTGTAGATCGAACCGGGGTCGGTGAAGCTGGTGAAGCTGTAGAAGCTGAACGTGTCGCCCCGCTTACCACCGAAGCCGCCCGCGCTGCCGATGTCCGGAAGGCTGATCTCCTCCCTGCCCGAGCCGTCCAGCTTCATGCGATAGAACCGGCTGGTGGCGTCCTTCAGGTACTCCGCGAATAGGTTGCCGCCGCCCGTGCTCACGCTCTGCAACAGCTCCTTCGCTTCCGGTATGATGTTCTTCCATGCGGCTTGCGCAGGATTCTTAGGGTCGACCTCGACCAAGCGGTAGTTCGGGGCGTCCACCTCGGTCATCACCAGGAATTTGCCGGTGGCGGGCACGAAATCGATGATGCTCGTCTTGTGGTCGAAGCCGGTCTGGAGCGGTACCCATTTCGTCGCAGGGGTCGGGATGCCCCCCGTTCGGAGGTCGTGGAAGTACATCTCGAATCCGTCCGTGCCCGTGCTCACGTAAAGTGTCGCGAATTCCTCTTCTTCGGTGACGCCAGCGCCCACGTAGAGGTCACCGTTCACTTTGTTCTCCCAAACGAGCACGTCGTTCTCCTGTGCATCGCCCAGTTTATGGTAGTAGACCTTCTGGAACTTGCTCGCCGCGCTCAGCTCCGTGCCTTTGGCAGGGGTGGGGTAACGGCTATAGAAGAAGCCGTCCTTGTAGAATGATGCGCCACTGAACTTGCTCCACTTGATGAGGTCGGTGGTGGGTTGCAAGGTGGTGAGGTCGTACACCATGATCTCCTGCCAGTCGCTGCCGGCTTTCTGAACGCTCACGGCCATGTAGCGGTCGTCCTTGCTCGTGCCGATGGGGTTATAGGTGGTGGTGCCGGCGGGATCAAGCTGGTTCGGGTCGATGAAGACTTTGTCCTCGCCTTCAAGCCCCTTGCGCACGTAGATCACGCTCTGGTTCTGCAGGCCGCTGTTCTTCCAGACGAAGTAGAGCTCGCCCACGCGCATAGGGCCGTACACTTTCGGGAAGTTGTACAGCTCCTCATAGCGCTTCGCCAATGCGCCGCGGAAGGGGATCTTCTCCAGGTACGCGTTGGTGACCGCGTTCTGATTCTTGACCCATTCCGCTGTTTCCGCACTGGTGTCGTTCTCCAGCCAACGGTAGGGGTCAGCCACCCAGGACCCGTGAAGGCTGTCGCCTGCTGCAGAATCCTTGCGGGTATCCGGATAATTCAACTTCTCCACGGTAGGCGGTGCCTGCTCATTACAGGCGCAGAGGGTCAGGAGCGGGAGGGCAAGGATAATGGGCTTGTGCATGGTGCTTCGCGAATGGTGCGCGAAGCTATCCCCGACGGGCGGGCCACCAAACCGAGCGCTGGACGAACGGTTCGATTCAGGCCCGCTTGCGCCGTTGCTGCGGGCGGGGGCGCATCTCGTACATCGTGCCAGGGCCGTCAACCAGGGTCATCAAGCCATCCAACTGGCCTGCGAGCGTGTGGATGAGGTCCATGCCGAGGCTATTGGGCCGATGGAAGCCATCGCGGCTCTTCAGGCCCACACCATCATCGCCGATGATGAGATGCAGGCCTTCCTGCTCACTGCCGTTGATGTGCACGGTGATGGTGCCCGTGCCCCTTCCCTCGAAAGCGTACTTGAAGCTGTTGCTGATCACTTCATTGATGAGCAGGCCCAAGGGAACAAGCGCATCCACGCTCAGTGTCCTCACGCGGATGTCGACATCCATGTTCAGCTTCACGTTCACGGAGTACGCGTGCACCAGGTCTCGCACGAGGCTGTCGAGATAACCATCCACCGGGATGTTCGCCAGGTCCTTCGAGAGGTAGGTCTGCTCATGCACCAGGGCCATGGCGCTCACGCGGTTCACGCATTCGTTGAACAGCTCCAAGGTCTTGGGGTCTTTCACCTGGTCCATCTGGAACCGGATCAGGCTCTTGACGATCTGCAGGTTGTTCTTCACGCGGTGATGGATCTCCTTGATCATCACCTCCTTCTCTTCCTTGCTCAGCATGGTCTCACGCAGCACGCGATTCGTCTCGGTGAGCTCTCGTCCGGTCACCTCCAGCTGCAAGGCGCGCTCACGGCTCTCGGCCAACAGCCGTCCCCTCGCACCCACCAGCCAGGCCATGGCCAATGCGAGCAAGCACGCCGCCACCAGAAGCGCCTGGGCTTCGTTCCATTGACGGCTCAACGTGGCGCTGTGCGCGCTCAGGCCTTTCTCATGGACAGCGCGCGCATTGCGTTCCACGGCCTTCTGCGCCCGGCCCATCATCAACTGGAACACAGCCTCATTGGATCGCGGATCGGCAAGCGGCATGACACCGGGCATGGCCTGATCGTGCAGCGAGTCCGCTTGGGCCAGGGAAGGCTCCAGGTCGCTGAGCAGATCATCCACGCCAGGCAGCCCCCTGAACTCATCGCAGATCGACCGGCTCTGTCGCCGGAGCGCATCAAGCTCCCGCGGCCATTGGCGCTGACCACTGTTCACATCGACGCGATGCACCACTTCCAAACGGTGCAATTCGCCTCCTAATCGGCTCAGGGCATCAAGCAGGCGCACCTCACGGCCGATGCTGGCTTGCTCCCCGCGCGAACGGGACATGAGATTCACGCCGTACGTGATGAAGCAGAAGGCGAGCAAAGCAGCCAGCACGGGCCATTTTCGCCAGGCAGAAGCAGGGAATCGCAGCATGGGCGACCGTTGAACGGCTGGCCCCCGGAACGGTTGCAGGTCGGGTCATGGTTCGGCGCTGGCGCGCAGCCGGGCCTCGAAGGCTTGAAGGAGGGCATGGATCCGTGCCTCAGCCACTTCCTTCGCTTCAGCATAGGTGCGCTGAAGGCCGGTCATGCTCGTCCCCGGGCTGTCCTTCAGGGGCCTATCGCCCTGGGTGAGCAGGCCCAGATGCACTCCCCCTCGCGCCGTTGTCCGGTTGCCGGTGTGGATGAGCTCATTCACATTCACCTTGCACTCACCAGCCTTCACCTGAAGCGTGACACGGTATTGAATGGGGCCCATGCTCTCATCCCGCAGCCATAATCGCTGGGATCGGAAATTCACGCGGGCCGTGCCTTCCAGCACGCCTTCTTCCCGGATGGAGCGGAGGACACGAGCGCCGGGCTCCTTGCCGAAGGTCCAGTTCCACGCATCAACGGCCTTGTCATGGAGCAGCGGCCCATTCAAGGGCACGGTGATCGACCGGGAATAGAAGAGCGCGACCGGCGTCGGGATGGGCGTGCCCTGTCCGTGCGAACCGCCGGGAAAGGCCAGCAGGAGCAAGAGCAAGGCGCGGCCACGCATGGCCGCCAAGGTAGTTGACCGGGTGCGCGGAGGTTCTACCTTGCGCCCCTTATTCACGATCAACATGAGCATTGGAAGGGAGGGGAGCACCGCCCTGAAAGTCGGGGTGTTCTACGACGGCAGCTACTTCACGCACGTCAGCAATTATTACAACTATGTGCATCCGCACCGGCGCCGCCTGCACATCGGCGGGGTGCATGAGTTCATCAAGCACACGCTGGCCGAGCGCGAGGGGACCGCGCCGAGCCTCTGTCACATCATCGATGCGCATTTCTTCCGCGGCCGGTTCAGCGCCCGGGATGCCATGGAGAAGACCAACCAGCTCTATTACGACCGGGTCTTCGACGACGTGCTCATGTACAACGGCGTGCAAACGCACTACCTGCCCGTGAAGGACCTTCTGGGACGGAAGCGTGAGAAAGGCATCGATGTGCTGATGGCGCTGGAGACCTACGAGCTCTGCATGCTGAAGCGATTCGATGTGGCGGTGCTGATCGCCAGCGATAGCGACCATGTGCCCCTGGTCCGCAAGCTGCACGCCTTGGGCTGCAAGACCATGCTGCTGGGCTGGGACTTCGAATTCACCGATCAGGACAGCGGCGAAGTGCAGACCACCAAGACCAGCACGGATCTCTGGAACGCCGTGAGCTATCCGCTGCCCATGCACGATCTGATCGATGAAGGGCTGAAGGACGATGATGAAGTGGTGCGGGACATGTTCGTGAGCCGCGACGCCCGCGACCTGGAACCGGAAGGTGAGCGCCCTGCGGCGACGCTGGTCGATGAGGATCGGCACCGGAGCACGATCATGAGCCTGATGAACGGCTATGGCTTCATCCGGTACCCTGACAACAACCTCTTCTTCCGCCACGACGACCTGGATGGCATCACCTTCGAGGAACTTTCGGTGAGCGACGAGGTGGAGTTCAACGTGGCCATCAACCATCGCGGGCAGCGGGTGGCGAAGAACATCACCTGGCCCGCCGAGGCCTAGATCGTTTCAGATTCGGGCCAGCGGAAGGCGCAGCGAGAAGGAACTGCCTTTCCCGGGGCCTTCACTCGCCGCCGTGAGATCGCCGCGGTGCGCTTGAGCCCATTGCTTCGCGCGAGCGAGCGTTGAACGGCCTTGCGCCTCGCCTTCCGTGCTCCTTCCTTTCAGGAGAGCATAGCGCGTGAACACTTCAGCGAGGTCCTCGGCTTCCAGCCCGATCCCCTGATCCTTGACCACCAGAATGGCGGCGCCGTCCTGTTCCGTGAGCGACAACGCGATGGTCGACCCCGCTTCACTGAACTTCGACGCGTTGCTGAGCAAGGCGGAAACCAGGTCGAAGAGCATGCGGTCGTCGCCATGCACCGCGATCGCTTGGAGGTTCTCCGCATCCACGTGCTGCCGCTTGCGGCTGAAACGGTGCTCCAGCGCCGCGATGGCCTTCCGCGCCAGTTCATCCAGGCGCAGGAGCCTCAGTTCACCCAGGCGCGGGCTGCGGTCGATCGCGAAATCATCGAGCAATTCCTCCGTGCCGCGCATGGCCTTGAAGTACTGTTGCTCCGCGAAGCGGATCAGTTCGATCCTTTCCTCGGACGAGGCATCGGCCATTTGCGCCAGCGCCTGTTGGATGGCCGCCAACCGGTTGCGCAGGTCATGCGCGAATCGATGCAGGCGATCGGACTGCTCCGCAGAGGCCTTCATTCAGGCGGCTATTCCCGGGCGAAGCGCTGGAGCACGTCCTCCAGGCTGTCGGAGTTGATGGGCTTCGACAGGTAATGGCAGCCCTTGAGCCTGCCGATGGCGTCCACGACATCAGGGCGCGTGCTCGCCGTAAGGAAAAGGATGGGGATGGGATCGCTCGCGTGGATCTCCTGCGCGAGCTCCAACCCGTTCTTCACGCCTTTGAGGTAGATGTCCATGATGATCAGATCGGGGCGCTCCTGATGAAGCAGCGCTTCGGCCTCATCGGCGCTTTTCGCTGTGCCGAGCACTTCGAAGCCCATGCGCTCCAATTGAAGCCGGTAGCTGAACGAGATGATCGCCTCGTCCTCGATGATCAGGATCTTCTTCATGGTTGGTCCGATTGGCTAGAATGCGGTCTCCAACTTCACTTGCGCGGCGAACGCCTATCCGCGAGGATGCGCTCGAAGCTATCGACGGAAAGGGCCTTTTCGACATAGCCCATCACACTGCGGAAGGCGAGGGCCCGTTCGAGGTCGCTTGGACGATTGCTGCTGCTGAACATGACCACGCTCGTGATCTCGTTGGGCAGCAGGCGCTCGCCTTCGCAAATGGCCAGGAATTCGAAGCCGCTCATGGCGGGCATATTGATATCCACGAAGAGCAGGTCGGGCAGGTCGGCGCCGCTGCGGAAATGGGCCAGGGCCTCGGCCGCGCTGGTATAGCAGGTGATCCGCCCCGAAAAGCCTGCTTTCTTCAGCACCATCCTGGTCACGAAGTTGCAGTCGTCCTCGTCGTCCACCACCAGGATGTGGCGCACCTCCGTCTGCTGCAGGGTCTGTTGCGTCATGGCTCGCCGATCGAGTGGCTTCAAACGGCCTGCGCGGAGGAATGTTCCGGGTTCGTCGTCTTAACGAGCGCATTGGCGAGGATCAGAATGGCTGTATGGCAGCCGATCCGCGAATGGATCAGGCGGAACGCCCGCTCTTCACGCTCAGCAGCCCGAGGAAGATCCCATAGAGCGCCACGCCGGCCTGCACCTCCAGCACGGACTCCACCGTTGCATTGAACAGGAATAGCAGAGCGAACACGGTCAACCGCGCATCGTGTCGCCGCAACGCCAAGGCCAAGGGCACCAAGGCGCTGAGCAAAGTAAGCAGGACGCCAAGCCAACCCAGCGCGACACCGCCTTGCAGGAACTGCGAATGGCTGTTCAAGCCGCGCTCCAGGGCCGGCGCAGCGCCCTTCGCTTCATAGCACCCGAAAAGCGCGTGCTTGATGTCGCCTGTGCCGGCGCCGATTGGATCGGCGGCGATCAGCTCCGCGCTGCATGCCCACGCGACGAGCCGCATCTCGCTGCCGCTACTGCTGGCATAGATGGCCGGGTCTCCGGCTCGCGCGAGCTCCACGGCGCGCCAGGCCGCTTCCATGCGACTCAGAACCACGGGACCGACCTTCCAGGATGCGAGCGCTACCACCGCTATGAAGGCCGCGGGCATGGCCCAATGCGTTCGAGCGCTGCGCACTGAGGTGGCCAGCAGCAGGATAACGACGAGGCCCAGACCGATCACTCCGCTCTTGCTGGCCAGCATCAGGATGAAGAGGATGAGAAGAGCCGCCGCGACCAGCCAACCAAGGCGCCCACGCGTGGAAATCCCTCGAGCGCTGAGCACCTGGTGGCCCGCATAGGCCACGCACCAGCAGGCGTACCATGCGGCATAGCTCGGATGCAAGTCGAAAGAGAGCGCGCTCTGGCTGAAGCAGCCCGCGCCTCCATCGGCTTGACATTGCCAGGCCTTGGCCAGGCTGAGCCCGAAAGCGAGGAGATTGCCGAGCAGGAAGGCCAGCATGCTCTCTTTGAATCCGTTCGGCTGAATGGAACAGTAGGTGACCGCAGCGATCGGCATCAGCAACAGGCCGACCTTGATCTGCAGATCGAACCGGCCGAAGGCGAGGTCTTCGGTCCAGAGCATGCCAATGAGATGCAGGGCATAGAGCGAGCCGATCGGCCAGAGCACATGCCAATCGACGGACGGGCGGATCCGCCACGCGACCAGGAGGAGCAAAGCCACGGCGACCGCTTGTGGCACCGGCACCCATGCGCCGCTCACGGGAAGCACGGCACAGAGCAGCAACCAGCTCCATCGCGCTGCTTTGCGAAGCCATTCCCGGTCGAGGAGGTGCGTGCCACTCATCATCGATGCGATCAGATGGATCGGTCGCCGCGCACGAGATAGCGCCAGAAGCGCGTCCAAGTGTAGCGATAGGCATCCGCGCGCTCGTCCTTCCGGACCACGCTGATGATCATGAACGCGGCGATGCGTGTGAGGATGTGCGCGCCGATCACCGCGGCGATGGCCGATGCGATGAGCCGGGTTCGGTGCTTTCGCGCCAGCTTGATGCGGCTGATGAGTTGATTGCTGATGGCTCTTCGCGGATGCCTTCTCGCGCTTTCCCCGCCGATATGCATGATCGCCGGGCTGGTCAGGTACCAGCAACGGCCTAATGCGCGCGCACGGATGCACAGATCGGTATCCTCGCTCCAGAAGAGGGCGGGATCCAGTCCGCCCAAACCCACCAGCGCGCTCCGCTCCATGAGCACCGCGGCTCCAGAGACGAAGCCCGGTTCGAAATCCGCCGAGAAGCGCGTCGCGGCATACGCGTGGGCGCGCAGGAGCCGATGCAGTCCGATCAATTCCAGCACAGCGCTCCTTAGCCCCGGCACCCTCCAAGCCGAAGGTTGCAGCGTGCCGTCGGGATTCAGCAGGCGCGGGCCGGAGATCGCTGCATCATGCCCCGTGTGACCGTTGATCCAGGCACGCATGGCGCCAGCGCGCAGCTCCGTATCGGGATTCAGCAGCACGGCATAGTGACCGATGGCCAAAGCGATGCCCTGGTTATTCGCGGCCGAGAAGCCGACGTTCTCCGTATTCGCGATCACACGAACGCTCGGGAATTGGCTCTGGATCATATCCGGCGTGCCATCGGAGGAGGCATTGTCGACGACGATGGCCTCGGATTCCACTCCTGCATGATCACGGATGGAAGCCAGGCACGCACGCAGCACCTCGCGCGTGTTGTAGCTCACGATGATGAACGAGACCTCCGGCATCGACGGGCAAGGTACCGAGCCGGCCACATGCCCCTGAAAAGGAAGTCCGCAGGACGATGCGGCGCTCAGCGCGCGCCATCCGCGACGGGCGCATCGTGGTAGAGCGCTGCCCACCGTTGCTTATCCTGCATGACCGCCGTCGGCCAGCTCTCATCCATCGGCACGAAACGATAGCTGAAACCACGTCCGAACAGGTCCTCGCCCTGCTCGATGGCGCGCTTGATGCGGGCCGGGTCCTTGAACTCGGGCTTGTTGTACTCGGCATGCGCGAAGGCCTCCAGCTTGCGGATGATGCGATCGACCCCGCCGAGATAGCTGAAGTGCCATCCGCCATTCTGGATGTAACGCGGCCACCAGCCGCGCTTGATCAACTGCCATCGGAGCTTCACGGTGTAATAAAGCTGACGGATCAACGGAGGCGTGAAGGTGTTCAGCAGCAGCGCGCTCATCTCGCGGTAATCCTGCAGCGGCGCCCGTGCCATGCTGCCATCGATCATCACCGTCCCGTTCCACCGGTAGCCCTTGCCGCCATGCTGGGTGGCATTCACGCAGTTCAGGTAATAGTAGAACATGCGTTGGCGGAAGATGCGGAAGCCGTGCATGCCAGCGGCCTTGCGCACGGCATCCGGGTGCGGGATCTCATCCACATCGCTGATCATCACCTGGTCCTCCGCGGCGATGCCTTTCAGGCCATTCAGGATGCAATTGCGCTGGTGCTGCTCGTAGACCCATGCATTGCCATCCGATTCCGGATAAGCATCCACCACCACGTGCGTGAGCTTGTGGTGCCAGGCTGCGAATCGCTCCTTGTTCTCCGCGTACCAGAGCGGCTTGGGCTTCCCTTGGTGGGTCAACGTGGCCTCCACGAGGACGAAGCGGTCCACGACGCTGTCGAGCTCCCGCAACCGGATCTCCAGCAGATCGAGCTCATTGAAGAAGGTGAAGCAATCGTGGATCATCGGCGCCAAGGTCGCATGATCAGCCAGAAGGGCAGGAGCATGAGCGCGATAGGGACCGCGCAGGAGAGGAATGCGGCCCTGCGCTCCGGCAGCACCAGCAACGGCTCGCGCCTCACGAGCAGCATATCCAGGGCGAAATCGGCGTACCGCAGCAGCAAACTGAGCGATGCGACGACGCCCAGCGCATGGTGCGACCAAAGGTCCTGCAGCACCGGGGGCATGTAGCGGCGCATGCCGACGGCATCCTTGCTCAGGCCGCGCGGATTCACGCGCACGGCTGCGAGGCATGCCTTGTCGTCAAGGAATGCGTAGCGGTGGCCTCCAGCGGCGATGCGCAGCCAGAGGTGCAGGTCCTCCACGGAACGGAACTCCTCCCGGAAGCCGCCGATCCGCCTGATGACGGAAGCGCGCGTCATTGCCGTGTTGATGCGCACCACGTTGCCTTTCAGCAGCCGTGACATCACCGCGCGGCCCTGGCCATTCAGCTTCTCATCGGGTCGCAGTTCTCCATGGGCGCCGAAGTCAGGCGAGTCGGTGAAATGCGCGAAATCGGAGCAGACCACCGCCACGTTCGGATGCGCTTCCAGGAACGCGCTATGCCGCTCGAGCTTGCCCGGCGCGATGGCATCATCCGCATCCAGGAACTGGATGAATTCGCCCCGGGCTTCGGCCAGGCCGCGATTGCGAGCGGCTGAGACGCCGGTGTTCACTGCATTGCGCAGGCTGCGGATGCGGCCATCGTCCCGCACGGCGTCCTCGAGGAGCGCGGCAGTATCGTCGGTGCTCGCGTCATCGATCACGATGCACTCCCAATCCGTGATCGACTGCTCCCGCACCGACCGCAACGCCGTGGGCAGATGCTCGCCATAGTTGTGCGTGGCGATGATCACGGTGACACGCGGGCTGCTCATCGGCCGATGGAACGATTGAATGCGGCCCATCCCTGATAGGCCATGTAACATGGCCAGGGAGCGTAGCGGCGCTGGATGTCCTTGCGCTCGGCGAGCAGACTATCACGATGCTCCTGGCTGGAGCTCAGACCGGTGGTGTCGAAACGGCCCACATTGAAGGGCAGTTTTCGCAAGCGGAGTCCTCCGCGCCAGAAGGCACGGGCGAAGAACGCATAGTCAGAAGCGATGCGGTAGCGCTCCTCGAATCCTCCCCAGCGCTCAAGTAGGGCGCGGCTCATGCACTGCGAGGGGTGCGGAGGGGATTCGCGCAACAGCCACAAGGTGTCGATGCGGTTGGGATAGGCTTTGACGCGGCGGCTTCCATCGGCTTCCTCGAGCAGCAGATCGCCGTAGGCGATGTCGATGCCTTCGTCGAGGAGCGGAAGGCAGCGCGCGACCGCATCCGCATCGGCCAATCCATCACCGCTGTTGATGAAGAGGATGAAATCGGCCTCCGCCATTCGCCAGCCTTTGTTCATGGCCGCATAGATGCCGCCATCGGGCTCGCTCACCCATCGCTCGATGCGGTGCGCGTGCGAATGGATCAGCTCCACGCTGCCATCGGTGCTGCCGCCATCCACCACCACATGCGTGAAGCGCTGGTCCGATTGCGCATGCAGGCTGGCGAAGGTGCGTTCCAGGCCCGCCCGGTCATTGCGGCAAATGGTGATGATGGCGAGGCTGCTCATGAAGCGAAGCGCCGGTAGATGGCTTGATAGCGCTCGGCCACGCCCTGCGCGCCGTAGCGTGCCTGTGCCTTGGCCGCGATGGCCCGGTGGTCCCAATCACGATTCAGCGCGGCGCGCAGGGACCCCTTCAGGGCTTCGGAAGAGCGCGTCGGAACGAGCAGCCCGTTGCTGCCATCGATCTGCTCGGGGATGCCGCCGACGGCGAAGGCCACGGCCGGCGTGCCGCAGAGGTGGGCTTCGCAGATGGTGTTGGGCAGGTTCTCGGCCATCGAAGGAAGCACGAAGATGTCCGCCGCAGCGTAATGGCGGGCGATGGCCGCCGGGTCGTGCAGCAAGCCAGTGTAGACGATGCCGGGTCGTGCTTGCCCTGCCGGCGGTGGAGCGCCCATGCACACCAGCATGGCTTCGCCGCCGAGCTCCTCCAGCGCCGGCAGCAGCACATCCATGCCCTTGCGCGGGTTGCCCGTCTCGAAGGCGCTGAACAGCACGATGCGTTTATCAGCGGGCCAACCCAGCGATCGGCGGGCCTCGGTGCGGATCTCCGGACTGAATAGGGCGGTATCGAAGCCGTTCGGCACCACCTCGCATCGCCTCCCCGCCATGACGGTGCTGGCCTGGCAGCGGCTGGCGAGCCATTGCGAC
>JAEUSX010000145.1 GCA_016788405.1 Flavobacteriales bacterium | reverse complement strand
GATACGCTTCAGTTCACCCAATTAACAGCGAATCGGGATAACACTTCCCGCCAGCCTTCAGTCCGCAGGACCTCGCCGCTACTTTCGCCCGACCGATTGAGCATGCGTGAGGCCCTGAAGCGCTTCGAGGAGCGCGCCCCCGAGATCGTCTTTGAGTGGAACGACGCCCCCACCGGCGCCCGTGGATGGGTGGTGATCAACAGCCTGCGCGGCGGCGCGGCCGGCGGCGGCACGCGCATGCGCAAGGGCCTCGACAAGCGCGAGGTGGAGAGCCTGGCCAAGACCATGGAGGTGAAGTTCAGCGTGTGCGGCCCTGCGATCGGCGGCGCGAAGAGCGGCATCGACTTCGACCCGGCCGATCCGCGGAAGAACGCCGTGCTCGACCGCTGGTACAAGGCCGTGATGCCCTTGCTCAAGTCGTACTACGGCACCGGCGGCGACCTCAACGTGGATGAGCTCCACGATGTGATCCCGATCACCGAGCGCTATGGGCTTCGCCACCCGCAGGAAGGCGTGGTCAACGGCCATATCGGCACGCAGGAGGAAGTGAAGATGAAGGCCATCGCACAACTGCGCGAAGGCGTGAGCAAAGTGGTGAACGATACCGCCTATGTGCCCGTTGCGGGCAAATACGCCGTTGCCGACATGATCACCGGTTGGGGCGTGGCCGAGAGCGTGCGGCATCACTACCGGGTTTACGGCGGCGAGGTGAAAGGCAAACGCGTGCTCGTGCAGGGCTGGGGGAATGTGGCCGCTGCTGCAGGCTACTACCTGGCGCAACAGGGCGCGCGCATCGTGGGCATCATCGATCGGGTGGGCGGTGCGCTGCGTCCGGACGGCTTCACTGCGGATGAAGTGAGGCGGCTATTCACCGACAAGGCGGGCAATGCGCTGCGCCTTCAGGACATGCTCCCATTCGAAGAAGTGAACGCCCGCATCTGGGACATCGGCGCCGAGGTCTTCCTGCCATGCGCCGCCAGCCGACTGGTGACCAAGGATCAAGTGGACCGCATGGCCCTGGCCGGGCTGGAAGTGATCAGCAGCGGCGCCAATGTGCCCTTCGCCGATCCGCAGATCTTCTACGGCCCCATCAGCGAGCACGCGGACGGGATCGCTGGCGTGATCCCCGATTTCATCGCCAACTGCGGCATGGCCCGCGTATTCGCGTACTGCATGCAGCCCGGCAATTCGCTCACCGACAAGGCCATCTTCGAGGACGTCAGCGCCGTGATCGGCAGGGCCTTGGAGGAATGCCATGCGCGCAACCCCGGCCGCACCCACCTCACGCGGACCGCCTTCGAAATCGCCCTGGCCAAGCTCAACTGAGATACTTCTGCGCGGCTCCTCGCCGTTCCATCACAACCCGACACACCGATGCACTTCCCGCTCTTCACCCAGATCGAACAGGTACGAGAGACGATTGAGCAGGCCAGCGCGGCCCCGGCCACTGAACCCATCATGGAGACCATCTCCATCTGGCAGCTCATCGTGGATGGCGGCTGGTACATCATGGGCCCGCTGGGCATCATGAGCCTGATCGCCATCTACCTCATCATCGAGCGCTCCATGGCCATACGCCGCGCGCTCCGCGAGGACAAGGACTTCATGAACAAGATCAAGGATTACGTCCATGAGGGCAAGATCGATAGCGCCCGCAACCTCTGCGCGCAGACCTCCACGCCCGTGGCGCGCATGCTCGACAAGGGCCTGAGCCGCGTCGGCAAGCCGCTGAAGGACATCGAGGTGAGCATCGAGAACGCCGGCAAGCTGGAGATCTACCAGCTGGAGCGCGGCCTGCCCGTGATGGCCACCATCTCCGGCGCTGCGCCCATGCTCGGCTTCCTCGGCACCGTGATCGGCATGATCGTCACCTTCCATACCATGAAGATCAGCGGCGCGGGCGTGGAGATCAGCCAGCTGAGCGGCGGCATCATGCAGGCCATGGTGACCACCGTGGCGGGCCTGGTGATCGGCATCATCGCGTACGTGGCCTACAACACCCTCACCGCCCGCGTGAACAAGGTGGTGCAGAAGATGGAGGCCACCACCATCGCCTTCATGGACGTGCTCGAATCACCCGCCAAGTAACATGGGCCTGCGCAGCACTCACAAGGTCGATGCGGGCTTCAGCATGAGCTCCATGACCGACTTGGTCTTCCTGCTGCTCATCTTCTTCGTGATCGTGAGCACGCTGGTGAGCCCGTATGCCCTTCCGGTGGACCTGCCCAAGAGCGCCAACAAGACCAAGGAGAAGCCGAAGGTGGCCGTCCGCATCGATGCCGACCAGCATTTCAGCGTGAACAACGCGCTGATCGAACCCGCCGACCTGGAAGGTGTATTGAAGGACGAAATGGCGAAGCACCCAGGCGACCAGGCCATCGTGATGCATGTGGATCAGAGCGTGCCCACAGGAATCACGGTCAGCGTGCTGGATATCGCCAAGCGCAACAAGTGGAAGATCATCCTGGCCACGAAGCCCGAATGACCTTGGCACGGGAATCTCGATAGGCCGACGGCAACCTCGCCTTTGCGGGCCGACCAATGACCATCCAGATGAGCACCATCGCCATCCAGCACCAAGAGCAAGAACGCGACCGCCGAGCGGGCATCATCGTAACGGTCGTGCTGCACGCGGTGGCCATCCTGCTCTTCCTCTTCATCGGACTTTCACAGCCCAACCCGCTTCCAGAGGAGGAGATGGTGGAACTGGAATTCGAAAGCGCTGGCGGCCTCAGCGGTGGCGACCCTGCTCCCACGCCCGGCTCACCGCAGGAATCAGCCGTGCCCTCTCCATCCACGAGCGATCCCGAGGAAGTGGCCACCGAGGACGACAGCCCGGTGGAGACGCCGAAGCCCGTGAAGCCGAATCCCAAGCCCAGGCCGAACAACGACACGCCCAAGCCGCCCAAGCCCAATCCCAATTCGCTGTTCACGCCCAGCACCAATCCGAACAGCAATCCCAGCGATGACCCGGGCGGCAACGACACACCCGGTGAGAAGCCTGGCGGCGGTGGCACCGGCGATTTCAAAGGGAGGGGTTTCGAGGGGCGCTTGGAAGGACGTGGATTCATGCGCGGCCCCAACATCACCGACAAGCCTAGCGAAGGAGGAAAGGTGGGCCTCAATATCTGGGTGGACCGTGAGGGCAAAGTGACCCGCGTGACCCAGAACCTGGACAAGAGCACCACCACCAGCCAGGTGCTCTTCAACATCGCGAAGAAAGGCGCCATGCAGTGCGTCTTCTCAGCGCGCGCTGATGGTCCGGCCGAGCAAATGGGCCTGCTGGTCTTCATCTTCGAACTGGAGTAGTCGCCCGCATCCGTGTGACTCGTGTCCATCCGTGGTTGAAATGACCTACCCGGACACCCTCGCTTACCTCTTCGCCAGGCTGCCCATGTACCAGCGCATCGGCGCGGCAGCCTACAAAGCGGACTTGAGCAACACCCAGGCGCTGATGAAGGCCCTGGGCCATCCTGAGCGAGGGTTGAAGTGCGTGCACGTCGCGGGCACCAATGGCAAGGGCAGCACCTCATCGCTCATCGCCAGCGTGCTTCAGGAAGCCGGATACCGCGTGGGCCTGCACACCTCACCGCACCTGAAGGATTTTCGGGAGCGCTTCCGGATCAATGGAGCCGTGGTGACCGAGGAAGCGGTGACGCGCTTCGTGGAGGAGCACCGTTCCGCATTCGAGCCGATCGATCCTTCGTTCTTCGAGTGGGGCGTGGCCTTCGCCCTGTGGTGGTTCCGCGAGCAGCAGGTTGACATAGCCGTGCTGGAGACCGGCATGGGCGGCCGCCTCGACAGCACCAACGTGGTGACGCCCGAGGTCAGTGTGATCACCAACATCGGTTGGGACCACATGCATTTCCTCGGCGATACGCTCGAGAAGATCGCAGCGGAGAAAGCGGGCATCATCAAGCCCGGAGTTCCAGTGGTGATCGGTGAAGCGGAAGGTCAGGTGGCGGCAGTATTCAAGCGCAAGGCCGAAGCGGGGGATTCACCCATCGTCTTCGTGGAGCAGCAATCGCCACTGCGCAGGGACAGCGCGTTGCAAGGCGAGCATCAGGTGCGCAACGCGCGAACGGCACAGGCCGCGCTTGATGTGCTGCGCGAACGAGGGTGGCGCATCCCTGAAGCTGCCATCCGCACGGGCTTTGAGCGCGTGATCGCGAACACGGGGCTCCGCGGCCGGTGGGAAGTGATCGGCCATGTCCCGCTCACCATCGCGGACGTGGCGCATAACGTGGATGGCATCCGCGTATTGAACGCGATGCTGGCCGGCACCCCGCACCAGCGCCTGCGCATCGTCCTGGGCATGGTGAACGACAAGGACATCGATGGCGTGCTCAGCCTGCTTCCGAAGCATGCGGCCTACCACTTCTGCAAGGCCGGCATCCCACGGGGCATGGATGCTGAAGCGCTGCGGAGGAAAGCGGAGATGCACGGGCTTCTTGGAACGATCCACGCATCGGTCGAGGAGGCGGTCATTGCTGCCAGAAACAAAGCTGACGATGGGAGCCTCGTGCTGGTGACCGGCAGTGTGTTCGTGGTGGCTGAAGCGCTCTGAGCAAGAAAGCCCTGGCTCTCGCCGGGGCTTTCGGATGTGGGACCTACTGGATTCGAACCAGTGACCTCATGCGTGTGAAGCATGCGCTCTGAACCAGCTGAGCTAAGATCCCAAGATGAATGCAGGGCCACGTTCGGTCCTGGTGGAGGCAGCCGGATTCGAACCAGCGACCCTCT
>JAEUSX010000144.1 GCA_016788405.1 Flavobacteriales bacterium | reverse complement strand
CGCATGAACGCCATCGAGCGCATCGATGAGCTTAACCTGCAGGTCACCGCGCAGCCGGGCGTCATCACGCAGGTGCTCCAGGAAGCGGTGGCCGCCAAGGGCCTCTACTACCCGCCGGACCCCAGTTCCCGGGGCAGCTGCACCATCGGCGGGAACATCGCGGAGAACGCAGGTGGGCCGAGAGCCGTGAAGTACGGTGTCACGCGGGATTTCGTGCTCAACCTCGAAGTGGTGCTGCCCAACGGCGAGGTGATCTGGACCGGCGCCAATACCTTGAAGAACGCCACGGGTTACGATCTCACCCGCTTGATCGTGGGCAGTGAAGGCACCTTGGGCATTATCACCAAGGCCGTGCTGCGACTGGTTCCGCATCCGAAGGAGACGCGACTGATGCTCGTTCCCTTCGTCAGTGCGGAGAAGGCGTGCGAAGCCGTTAGCGCCACTTTCCGGGCGGGAGTCACACCCAGTGCCATGGAGTTCATCGAGCGCGATGCCATCGCCTGGACCTTGAAGCACACCGACGATATGCCCGCTCAGGTCACCACCGGCCCTGGCGCCTATCTGCTGATCGAGGTGGATGGCGATCACGCTGAAGCCATCATGCGTGATTGTGAGACCATCCTCGGGGTGATGGAAGCGCACGAGGCAGGGGAGGTGCTCTTCGCCGAATCATCATCCGAGAAGGATGCGCTCTGGAAGATGCGGCGCAGCGTGCCCGTGAGCGTTAAGGCGCACAGCGTGTACAAGGAGGAGGATACGGTGGTGCCGCGCTACGAGCTTCCTCGCCTGCTGAAGGGCGTGAAGGAGATCGGAGCGCGCTATGGATTCAGCAGCGTGTGCTATGGCCACGCCGGCGATGGCAACCTGCACGTCAATATCATCAAGGGCGACCTGTCGGATGAGTTCTGGGAGAAGGACCTCAGGCTGGCGATCCGCGAGATCTTCGCGCTCACCGTATCACTCGGCGGCACCTTGAGCGGTGAGCACGGCATCGGATTGGTGCAGCGCCCTTACATGGATATCGCGTTCGATCGGGCGCAGCTCGAAGTGATGCGGTCCATCAAGCGTGCCTTCGACCCGCTCGGAATCATGAATCCCGGCAAGGTGCTGCCCTAGCGCGGGCCGGCGATGTGCGTGATCACGCTCGCGAGATCGCGGTGCACTTCGAATCCGCGTGGTACCTGCTCCGGGTCGATGCCGTGCAAGGGCAAGCCGGCGGCGAGGAAGGTGATGCGTTCATCAGGCATCGATCCGCGCAGCGCCTGCAGATAGTCCAGCGCATCTTCCGGACCGGGCCTGACGACCAGCAGGGTGATGAAACGGATCGGGCCTGCATAAAGCCCCGCCACCTGCGTCAGGTCGCTGCGGGGCACGCTCTGACCGAGGTAAACCGTGCGCTGGCCTTGCGCTCTCAGCAGGTAGTGGACGTAGAGCAGGCCCAATTCATGGATCTCCTCTTCCGGCAGGAACAGGACATTGAGCAGTCCGCCGGCGGCCGCTTTCGGCAGGTTCGCGATGGCCACGATCAATCGCTGCCGGATCAGGTTGCTCACGAAGTGCTCCTGAGCGGGGCAGATGGCGCTGCTCTGCCAGAGAATTCCGATGCGCTCCAACAGCTTGACCAGCACCCGTTCCACCAGGGATCGGAAGCCCTTCATCCGCGCGTGCTCGTCGCAGGTCCGCTCGAAGAGCTCCTCATCGAAGGAGAGCATCGCCATCACCAGCGTGTTCAGGATGCCATCGGAAGCGGATTCCTGCATGGCGAGCTCCCGCACCTTGCGCTCGCGCTCCTCGGCGGCCATCGCCGCCAGCTTCGAAATCTTATGGCCGTGCTGGTTCAGGTAGGCCACGTTCAGGATCGTCTTCAGCTCGTCAATGTCGTAGGTGCGAATGTTGGTATCCGTGCGGTCGGGCTTCAGCAATCCGTAGCGCCGCTCCCAAACGCGGATGGTGTGGGCCTTCACTCCAGTGAATTGCTCCAGGTCGCGGATCTGGAATCGCATCAGATAAGGTCCCATGTGAGGCGTGTTTACGTAACGGCGAGTTCAGAGTCGATTCTTCGGCATGAAAGGCGGTGCAAGTTGAAAGTTCGCGTCCAAATGGGAAGGGCTCCCGCCAAACCTTTGGGAGCCCTTCCGCTATTTGGACGCGGCTTTTCAGCGCGCGACCAACATCGGAACAGAGGTGGTTCCTGTTTCAGTCATCATGCGCAGCACGTAGCTGCCCGGGTTGATGCCTTCCACGTTCACCGCGATCTGGGTGGTGCCCTGCGGGATGTTGCGCTGGCCGAACTCGCGAGCGATGCGCCCCGTGGCGTCCACAAGCTCCATGCGGGTGATGACCTCGCGCAAGGCATTCGCGCGCACCGTCACCGCGTCGCTGGCGGGCACAGGCCAGACAGAAACGCTGGTGAGCTCGTTCTCGGATTCGGCGATCGAGGTGGCGACAGGCAATTCCACGAGCGGTCCGCCGCTGGGCAGTGCCACCCAGAGTCCGAATGCAGGTCCACTGCTGTTGTTCGCAGGAACCAGGAAGCCGCTGGCCAGCACGGTGAGCGCGGCGCCTTGCAGACCCAGCGTCTGCAGCGGGGCAGCGTACGTGGCCACCGTGGTGAGGCCATCGGCGGTGCGCACTTGAAGCGTGAAGTCCAGCGTCGGAAGCTCGAGGTAGCCATCGAATCCGCCGTAGGCGATATCGTCCACGATGGTGGTGTTGACCACGGCGCTCTCGAAGACGTCCACGGTCGGCGCGTCGGTGCAGCCATGGAACACGAGCACATCGGTGCCGGCGCCTTGCGCGCTCTCACGTGCGTCAGCAGCCACATAGATGTCGAACGGAGTCGCGGGGCTGTATCCGCTGGGGCTGACGATGCCGTTGGCCACCAGGATGAAGCTGCCGCCTTCGGGCAGGTTGTAGTTGAAATCGGCGATCGCATCGGCCACGCTGGTGCTGCTGGCCGGGGCGATGCTGAGCGTA
>JAEUSX010000122.1 GCA_016788405.1 Flavobacteriales bacterium | reverse complement strand
GCGCGCGTGAAGAGCGCCAGCGCCTTCTGCAGCGCCGAGTCGGCCTGCTTGCTGCGCCCTTCCTGCTGGTAGTAATAGCGCTCCTCCATGTACACCTGGCCATGCTCCTTCATGAGCGGCGCGTTGGTGGTGTCCAGGGCGATGCCCTGCTCATAATGCTCGTGCGCTTCGAGCGGGCGCTTCATGCTGCGGAAGAAGTTGCCGAAGGCGCGGTGCGCTTCCGGATTGATGGGCATGGCGAACCAGGCCTCGTTGAAGCGCTTCATGGCGGCCACGTGATCGTTCTTCTTCAGCCGCTCATAACCCAGCTTGCACAGGCTGTCGCTCACCGCCCGCTGGCGGTTCCGGTTGTTCATGATCGCGGTGAACACGTCCTCGTTGATGGTGTTGTTCGCCACATCAGGCCCCTTGTCACCGAAGCGCGGCTTCAAGTAGGGGTCTGAATCGGAGCGCACGTACCACTCGTCGAAGCTGAGCAGTTGCGCCGAAGCCGAGGTGACGGCGAGGGCGAGCGCGGAAAGGAGGAGGCTTCTCATCGGGTTGTTTCGGAGCGGCGAAGTTGGCAAGGATCGGGCCAGTGGATCAAGGCAGCTGCGCAGCGCGGGTGGCGGTGGGCACGTTGCCGCCAATGTTCACCAGGATGGGGTCGCGGTCGTTCCCCTGCCCGATGTAGCGCACGGCGCCATCGAGGTTGATGTCCGTGGGCTGGTAGCCGCTGACCGTGTTCGTCGGGGTGGACCCGCCGATGGCTGAGAGGATGGGATCGCGATCGTTGCCTTCTCCGACGTATTGCAGCAATCCATTCGCGCTGGCATCGCCGGCCCATAGCGCCCGGGTGCCGCCGATGTCCTTGGTTCCTTCCGTGCCGAAGGTGGCGATTGCGCCACCGGTGAAATCGTAGGCGCGCAGGGCCACGCTGCACTCCACCGGTGAAGCGGTCATCGCGCCCAGGTGATTGCGGTGGTGGACAGCCAGGTGGTACTGGCCGGGCTTCACGCTGAATTGCACGGGCGAAATGCCATCGGTGCCCACGATGTCGCCATCGCGCTGCAGCAGCGCACTGCGGCTTGCGATGCGGAGGGCAGGATTCGCCGCGTCGCGCAATTCCACCACCAGCCAATCGACGATGGCGTTGGCACCGCTCACGGCCAGCACCGCCGAAGAGGTCGCTTCTCCGCCACCGCCGCCCGTGTGCGCGTATCCAAGTGCCGCGTATGGCTCGGCGATCGGGAGCAGTCCTTTCACGCGGAGCGAATCGCGCATCAGGCCGTTGCCAGCATCGAATGGCCCTTCGAGCACGGCCTTCAGGTTCAGGGAGAGCCGCGGCTTGAGGATGAATAGCCCTTCGCCATAGCTGCTCACGATCACATTGCCGCTGGCGAAAAAGGGGTAGTTGCCCCAGGCCCCGTTGTATGTCTTGCCATTGTTCGCCGGGTAGGTGTCGAACCAGGCGGCCAAGCTCAGGTTGCCGCTGCCCACCGGCGCGACGTCCATGATCTGCAGGCCACTGGTGTAGTTCGATTCCCAGGCCAGGTTGCGATGCACGTACAGATTGTGGTCGATGCTGGGGTTCGGGCCGCTGAAGTAGCCGAGGTACAGCGGGGCATCGAGGTCGAGCAGGTCGAAGAGGTGGGTGCGCGTGTTGTAGTTGAACGCGCTCTCGTCGCCCTCGTCGTTCATGAGCAGGTACCTGTGGTCCTCGGTGAGCCAGCCTTGGTGGCAGAGGTTTGGGCTGGTGTACGCGGGCAACGTGGCCAGCAAGGTCATGTCCGACTTGTCCGAGACATCTACGATGGTCACCCGATCGTTGGCCTGGATGTGGAAATTGAAACTGAGCCGCTTGCCCACGTGCTCGGCATCGGGCCCGTGGTAATCGTAGACGCTGTTCTCGTGGATGTAGCCTTCGGAGGAGAATGTGCCAGCGAGGGTCGGAAGGAGCGGATTGCTCACGTTCACCACCACGAGGCCACCATTGGCGATTCCGGTGCCGACGGCATACACATAGGGCTCGGTCTTGTCCACGTAAATGCTGTGGCTATTGCCGAAGCCAGCGTAGCGCGCATCGGCGCTGAAGTTCTGCGGCGGAGCCGCCACGTTGCGAAGCCGCGTCAGGTCGAAGACCTGCAGGCCATGTCCGGCCGCTTCGCTGCCGATGAAGCACCAGTTGCCGTGCGTATCCACATCTCGCCAGAGCGAAGCCACGTTGTTATGAGCGGGCAGGAATCCCACGAGCACAGGCGCCGTGGGCGTGGAGATATCCACGAAGCTGGTGCCGGTGCGACCGCCGACGATCGCATACTCCTTGCCATTCAGCGGATCGGTCCATCCCCAGCAATCGGCCACGTTGGTGTTGGTGCCCAGTTGCGTGAGCGTCATGTGACCAAGGAGGTCGACGTTGCTGCATGGATATGGACCGGCGGCGCCATTCACGCACGGCGTCTGCGCGCGTGCTGCCGCGGCGCCGACGAGAACTAGGAAGCTGAAGGCCTTCATGAGCATGGTCGTGCCGTGCAAAGTACCGCATCGGCGCTTTCGCCTGCCTTACGGGCAGCGCTTCAGCAGGCTCTCCTGAAATCCCTGTTCCATGGGACAGGAAGGAAGAGCGGCGCATCGCTCCGCGCAACGCTTGGCCTCGGCGCAGTCGCCGCGCAAGAGGTGGCAGACCGCGAGGCGGTAGGCGACGGGGCCATCCTTCGGGGCTTCTGCTTGCGCTCGCTCCAGCAGGGAAAGGGCCGCCGAGAGCAGGTCGTTGCGTCGCTCGGTCTCCGTTTCCATGGTGCTGTGGCGTTCCGCGAGCAGAGCTGTTGCGAGGCCATCGAGCAGGCGCACATGGGCGCTATCACGGGCAAGGCCGCGCTTGTACCAGCGCACGGCTACTGCGGGCCGGTCCAATTCCATGAAGAAGGTGCCGAATCCCCAGAAGGGACGTGCGTTCGTGCTGTCCACGAGCCAGGCCTGGTTGAAGCGCATCATGGCCTGCGTGTGGTTGCCCTCCTTGAGCAGGGTCGTGCCATGGTCCACCAGCTTATCGGAGACCGAGCGCCGCACGGTATCACCTCGCAGGGCAAGGGCGATGAAGTCCGCATCGCTCTCTTTCTGAGCGGGCGTCTTCTCCTGCGCGCCGTAGCAAGGTTCCAGTCGTTTATCGGCCATGGCCTTCAAGAGCCATTCTTCATAGCTGAGCCGCTGCGCGACGGCGCTTGCCGGATGGAGGAGCAGGAGCAAGGCGAGGTATCTCACGTTCGCTTTGGTTGACCATGAGCGGGGGCTAGGCGTTGCCCACGCGTGCGGCAAAGGTGGAGCCAATGCTGCTCGCCACATTTGCCGCGTGCAGCATCCCGAAGCCGTCCGCTATTTCACGCACGGCACCACCCTGGCGTACCGGAGCTACGGCCACGGCCCGATTCCGATGATCGCGCTGCATGGCTTCGGTCGCTCGGGAGAGGACTTCCGCGTGCTGGCCGCCGACCTTGGCGATCGCTGCACGATACACGCTTTCGATCTGCACTTCCACGGCCACAGCCCCGGCTATCCGGACCGCGCCGAGGCGCCGTTCGCCGCAGCGGAGCTCGCTGGCTTGTTCGCGGCCTTCATCGCATCCATCGGTGCAGAGCGCGCCACGTTGCTCGGATACAGCTTGGGCGGACGCATCGCACTGAGCCTGATGGAGCAGATGCCCGAACGGATCGACCGGTTGCTGCTCGCCGCGCCCGACGGCTTGAAAACGCGGCCTTGGTACCGCGGGTTGGCCTCCTCTTCGGCCGGGCGCTGGGCCTACAAGCGCTTCATCAAGCATCCGCAGCGCGTGCACTTCGTGATGGACGCCCTGCGCGCGCTGCGCCTGATGAACGACCGGATGCACCGCTTCTTGAAGGGTCAGACCGACAGCCGGGCCAAACGGCAGCTGGTGCACGATGTGTGGTTGAGCTACCGAGAGATCGAACCCGACCTGAAGCGGGTGGCGGCGAATGCCGAGGCGCATGGCATTCCGATCGACCTGTACTTCGGGCAGCACGATCGGGTGATTCCGCCTCTTCTCGGCAGCCGTCTCGCGGAACATGCTCCAGAGCGGGTGCACCAGCACCTGCTTCCCTTCGGGCATGTGCTCCTGACGCCCGAATTGGCGGCGGCGATCAGGCGTTCGATGCCCTGAACGCAGAAGGGCCGCCTGGCGGCAGCCCTTCGGATATGGTGAGAAGCGGCCCTTACTTGGCGCCTACCTGCTCGTCGCTGGTGGTGAGCTTGTGGCGGCCTTGCTTGCGTCGGCTGGCCAGCACCGCGCGACCAGCGGCCGTGCTCATGCGCTTGCGGAAGCCGTGCTTGTTGGTCCGCTTGCGTTTGCTGGGCTGGTAGGTGCGCTTCATGGCCTTCGGTTTTTCGTTGAGGGCCGCAAATGTAGGTCTTTGACTTACCCGTGCAAGCCCGGAGTGCGCGGAGCGAATCGCAGGCGGTCCAGGCCGTATGCCGCCACCCCGCCATCGGGAAGCTCGATCAGCAGGCGGCCGTGCTCATCCACATCGAGGGCGCGAGCGCTGATGGGCTGCCCATCCAACAGCATTTCGGCCCAGCGGCCCCTGGTCCAGAGCCGGTCGGTGTAGCTCACCAAACTGTTCTCCGGTGCGGCCTGCCATTTCTGCCACCAGTGCCCGAAACGGTCCAAGACCTTGCTCAGCAGGTTCGCACGGTCAAGCTCGTTCCCGCCTTCCAGCAGGAGGCTGGTGGCCACCAGGCTCTCCGGGAAGCCGCTGCTGTTCACATTGATGCCTATGCCGACGATGCTCGTGCTCACCGATTCGCCGGAAAGCTCATTCTTGATGAGGATGCCCGCCACTTTACGGCCGTCGATCAGGATGTCGTTCGGCCATTTGATCCGGACGTCGGCCTGAGCGTGCTCGCGAACCGCATCGAACACGGCCAGTGCGGCCACCTTGCTCAAGCCGAACTGCCGGTCGGCACGCAAGCCCTTGGGCTGGCACACGATGCTGAAGGTGAGGTCGCGCCCAGGAACCGACTGCCAGGTGCGGCCGCGCTGGCCTTCGCCCTCGTACTGTGCATGTGCCAGCACTACGGCGCCATGCGCCGCCTGGCCCCGGGCCAGGAGCCCTGCCGCGACCGCGTTGGTGCTGTCGGCGACCTGGTACTCCAGAAGGGGTTCTCCGAAGCGCATGGGCAATGGTCGCAGGAGGTGATGGGCGGCGACCGGGAAGCGGCGGGGCCTTGACCTACCTTTGGACGCTCCCAAAGCTACCCGGATGAAGCATATGAAGGGCGCCAGCGACGCCCGCTTGGTGGAAGCCGTGATCAAAGGCATCCAGGAGGTCAAGGGCCGGGAAGTGATTCATATGGATCTGCGCGGGATAGCCAATACGGTATGCGGCCACTTCGTGATCTGCCACGGCGATTCCGATACGCAGGTGGAGGCGATCGCGAGATCCGTTCTGGACACCGTGCGCAGGACCACAGGTGAGAAGCCCTGGCACACCGAAGGGGAGCGGAACTCGGAATGGGTGCTCATCGACTATGTCGACGTGGTCGTACACATCTTCCACCGGGATAAACGCGGCTACTACGCCTTGGAGGACCTTTGGGGCGACGCCATCCGCACGCGATACGAGAACGTTGCCTGATTGAACCCGAAGACGAACGTGGAGAAGAAGCCAGAACGTGAGGTGAAGCCGAAAGGCGAACGACCCAAGAAGTCGTTCAATTTCTATTGGATCTACGGCATCATCATCGTGCTGATCCTCAGCATCCAGCTGTTCCAGTTCGGCGGGCGCATGGAGAAGATCACGCCCACGGAGTACAAGTCGATGGCTGAGCGCGGCCATGTGCAGCGCATCGTGATCGTGAATGAGCAGGTGGTGAAGGTGTACATCAAGGAGGACAGCCTGAAGGTGGAGCCGCACAAGAGCAAGCTCAAAGGCGGCGGCCTCACCGGCGATCAAACGGCAGGACCGCAGTACGCCTTCAACCAAGGGAACAGCGATGTCGAGAAGAACGACCTCGTGATCGACGCGCGCAAATACGGCATCCCATACGAGTACGAGACGCAGAGCAACTGGGGCGAATCGGTTTATTACATCGTGCTCTTCGGCGCCATGATCCTGATCTGGGTGGTGGTGATGCGCAGGCTGGGCGGCGGCGGCGGGCCGGGCGGGCAGATCTTCAACATCGGCAAGAGCCGCGCACAGGTGTTCGAGGGCGGCAAGACCACCAACGTCACCTTCAATGACGTGGCCGGACTGGCCGAAGCCAAGGAAGAGCTGCAGGAGATCGTGGACTTCCTGAAGAACCCCAAGCGCTACACCGATCTGGGCGCCAAGATCCCGAAAGGCGCATTGCTCGTAGGTCCTCCCGGCACGGGCAAGACCTTGCTGGCCAAGGCCATCGCCGGCGAGGCCAACGTGCCCTTCTTCAGCCTGAGCGGATCGGACTTCGTGGAGATGTTCGTGGGCGTGGGCGCGAGCCGCGTGCGCGACCTCTTCAAGCAAGCCAAGGAGAAGGCGCCCAGCATCATCTTCATCGACGAGATCGACGCCATCGGCCGGGCGCGCGGGCGCAGCGTGAGCATGGGCGCCAACGATGAGCGCGAGAACACGCTGAACCAGTTGCTCACCGAACTCGATGGCTTCGGCACCAATAGCGGCGTCATCCTCATCGGCGCCACCAACCGCGCCGATGTGCTCGACCGTGCGTTGCTCCGCCCGGGCCGCTTCGACCGGCAGATCTTCGTGGACATGCCCGATCTGAACGAGCGGGAGGAGATCCTCAAGGTGCACCTCAAGCCCTTGAAGCTCGACAAGACCGTTGATGTGAGCTTCCTCGCGCGCCAGACCCCGGGCTTCAGCGGCGCCGATCTGGCCAACATCTGCAACGAGGCCGCGCTCATCGCAGCGCGCAAGAAGAAGCAGCAGGTTGACAAGCAGGACTTCCTTGACGCGGTCGATCGGGTGATCGGCGGTTTGGAGAAGAAGAACCGGATCATCACCACCGAGGAGAAGAAGGCCATCGCCTACCACGAGGCCGGGCACGCCACCGTGAGCTGGCTCGTGGAGCATGCATCGCCGCTGGTGAAGGTCACCATCGTGCCGCGTGGACGCAGCCTGGGCGCCGCCTGGTACCTGCCGGACGAGCGTCACCTCACCACGGCGGAGCAGATGCTCGATGAGATGTGCGCTGCGCTCGGCGGCCGCGCGGCGGAGGATGTGATGTACGGCAAGGTGAGCACCGGCGCGCTCAGCGATCTGGAGAAGGTGACCAAGCAGGCCTACGCCATGGTGACGGTGTACGGCTTGAACACGCGGGTAGGCAACATCAGTTATTACGACAGCTCCGGACAGAGTGAGTATTCATTCGGCAAGCCTTACAGCGAGCGCACCGCGCAGACCATCGATGAAGAGGTGAGCAAGATCGTCGAGGGGCAATACGTGCGCGCGAAGCGCATCCTCAGCGAGAACAAGGACAAGCTCACCGCGCTGGCCACCCAGCTATTGGATAAGGAAGTGATCTTCAAGGAGGACCTGGAGAAGATCTTCGGCGACCGGCCCTTCGTGAAGCCGGAGCCCGCGGCGAGCAACGGCAGCGGCGGCGCTCACAAAGCTGCCCCGGAAGCGCCACCCGCTCCTGTGCCTGCCCCAAGCGAGCCGAGCGAAGGGCTCTTCGGCACCAACGCTTGATCCCATGGATGCCCCAAGCGACTGGACGCTCGTCTACAGCGCCGGCTCGCTTCCTGAGGCCGAATTGGTGCGCGGACGCCTGCAGGAGCATGGCATCGAAGCGCTGATCATGGATCAGAGCGCACGCGTGTATCCGCAGATTGGCGAAGTGGGCATCTATGTGCCGCGCGCCCAGGTGCTGCAGGCGCTGCATCTTGTGCGCAATCCCGAGAAGCCGTGAAGGAGGTCGCCATCCGCGCAGCGAGCGGCGCCGTCTACGTGGCGCTGGTGCTGGGCGCGGCATGGCTTGGCGCATGGGCCTCGTGGGCGCTCTTCCTCCTGGTGGCGGTGTTGGCCGCGCGCGAGTGGCACGATCTCTACTGGCGCTCGGGCGAAGCGCGGCTCACTTCTGGCGTATCGATGGCGCTCACGGCGGTGGCCTATTGCCTGGGGCCTTCCTTGCTCGCCCTGACGGATTCCTGGACGGCTGTGCCTTGGCTGGCCGGGTCATGGAGCGTCGCCGTGATCGCCATCGCGCTGCGCGAATCGAACAGGCCAAAGGCATTGGTCTTCGCGCTCTCGCTCGTGGCCTACCTCGCCCTTCCGTTCCTGTGCGCACCGTGGATGGTGCAGCGATCGCCTTCGCTGCTCATCGGCTTCATGCTGATGCTCTGGGCCAATGATACAGGCGCCTACCTCGTTGGCCGGGCCATCGGTCGCAAAAAGCTCATGCCATCGGTGAGCCCGGGCAAGACGTGGGAAGGGCTGATAGGAGGGATGCTCGCGACGCTCCTGGCCGCATGGGTGGTCGCGCGGTGGGTCGACCAGGACGTGGATGCCACGGTCTGGCTGATCAGCGCGCCCTTCGTCACGGCCGCCTCCACCATCGGCGATCTCTTCGAAAGCTTCATGAAGCGGAAGTCCGGAGTGAAGGACAGCGGTGCGATCATGCCCGGCCATGGCGGCGTGCTCGACCGTTTCGACGGCTACCTCCTCGCCGCACCAGTGATGGCGCTGCTGGTCCGGCTCCTGGCTTAGCCGCGATCCGCACCGGTCTATATTCGCCGCGCTTCAATCCGGCACATGCGCCTGCATCGCGAGGGAACCCCGACCATCCTGCTCACCATCGCGGCGGTCTGCTTCGCGCTCTTCGGCATCTGGAGCTGGAGCGGTCTTCCGCAAGCGCTCGCGATCGCGCTCACCTTGCCCTTCCTCGCGCTTTTCGGCATCGTGCTCTGGTTCTTCCGGGTGCCGTCGCGGACGCCCCTCGCCGACGACCGCGCCATCTCATCGCCGTGCGACGGCAAGGTGGTGGCCATTGAGGAGGTGCATGAGCCGGAGTACTTCAACGACAAACGCGTGCAGGTCTCCATCTTCATGAGCCCGCTCAACGTGCACATTAACTACCATCCCATCAACGGTGTCACGAGCTACTACAAGTACCACCCCGGCAAGTACCTGGTGGCGTGGCACCCGAAGAGCAGCACGGAGAATGAGCGAAGCACGGTGGTGGTGAGGCATCCGCGGCATGGCGAAGTGCTCTTCCGGCAAATTGCGGGCGCGCTGGCCCGTCGCATCTGCACATACAGCCTGGAGGGCACTGCGGCGCGGCAGGGCAGCGAGTTCGGCTTCATCAAGTTCGGCTCGCGCGTGGACCTCCTGCTGCCGTTGAATGCCATGATCAAGGTGAGACTCGGCGATCGCGTGACGGGATCGGTTTCCGTGATCGCCCAATTCCCGGAATGAGATGACACGAACCATCAAGACAGCCCTCCTCGCGCTGATCGCGATCCTCGCGGTCGTGGTCGCCGTGAAGAAGTTCATGCCTGCGGTCACTGCGCCTGCGGAGAATCGGAAGGTCGAAGCGGAGGAGCCGGCCCCGCCCGGCCCCTTCGATGGCCTTGGGCTTCGCTATGATGGGCATTACCGCTGCGAACGCGGCAGCCTGCGCTACTTGATGCGCTTCTTCCCGGAAGGCCGCGTCGTGATGGTGGGGGGAACGAAGGACGTGGAGGCGACCCTGCCCGACTTCCTGATCCGCGATACGAAGGGAGATCCCTCCATCGGCCTGCACAACGTGATGGCCGAGGTGCGCGGCGATAGCATCTTCATGGTGACCCGGCCGTTGCGCGGGGAGATCACTTATCGCGGGAAGGTGATGAGCCCTGCACGCGTGCACTTCTTCCGCCACAGCCACATCACGGGCGCCGACTACGACATGGATTACGACTTCGTGTCGGACTCCGCGCGCGCATCAGGCCAGCAGCCGTCGTAATTCGTCGTGATGCGCCACGCGGTGCGTGGCCAGCGTGTCCGGCTCCGTCTCGGCGGCATAGTGGATGTGATCCCAGCCCGCGTTGCGCGCGCCGAGCATGTCGGTATCGGAATTGTCGCCGATCATCACGCTTTCAGAGGCGCTGGCACCCGTGCGCCGCAACGCCTCCTGGAAGATGGCCGCGTGCGGCTTTGCAGCACCTGCCCGTTCGCTGGTGAGCACGAGCTCGAACAGGTCGTTGATCCCGCTGTTGCGCAGCTTCACGTGCTGCACCTCTTCGAAGCCGTTGGTGATGATGTGCATGCGGTGGTTCGAGGCTGCCGCTCGCAGCATCTCGAGGGTCCCTGGCATCAGGGACGTCTTGCGCGGGCAGCGCTCCAGGTATTCCTCCGAGAGTCGTCCGGGCAATCGGCCATCTGTGATGCCGAAGCGCTGAAGCCCGGTGCGGAAGCGCAGCACGCGAAGCACCTCTTTGGGCATGCGCCCTGCGCCGTGTTCGGCCCAGAGCGCATGGTTGATCTCCTCATAGGCTTCAATGAAGGCCTCAGCGCTCGGGATTCCACGGGCGATGAGGTCATGGTCGGCCACCAATTCGCGCAACGCCTCGCGCGAATTGGATCGGAAATCCCAGAGCGTGTGGTCCAGGTCGAAGAAGAGGTGTCGGTAGCGCTTCATCGTAAGAAGGCCCATGCGGCGCTCAGCGCGAAGGACCATGCCACCACGGATGCCAGCAGGCTTGGCAGCGCACGGCGGTCGTGCCTGAAGTACTTCGCCGCGATGATCGCGGTGATGGGGATCGAGAGGATGGGCGGCATGATGGCCAGGCCCAGCAAGCCGTACCCGTGCTTCAGGCGCACGATGAACCGGTTGGTGCGCGTGAACACGCGTTTAGGGGCCTGCCCGCGCGCCACGCGCTCAGATCTGCGCTTCAGGCCCCGCAAGCGGAGCCATTCGAGCAACCGGCCGCCGGCCTTGAAGAATACGATGCTCCCGAGGCCGCCGCCGATGGAAAGCAGGAGCACCGTCTCCCAGAACGTATGGTTGAAGCCGTAGGACACCGCGGCCGCGAGCAGGAATTTGACCACGCTCGTCCCCAGCACCGTGATGATGCCTGCGGCATCCATGGATCAAGCCTTGCGCCCGTATGCCAGGTCGCCGGCGTCGCCAAGGCCCGGGACGATGTAGGCCTGGGCGGTCATCTCCTCATCGATGGCGCCGATCCAGAAGCGCGTGCCAGCGGGGAGGTGCAGCTTGGCGTGCTCCAGCCCTTCAAGGCTGGCGATCGCCGAGACGACGTGCAATTGCTTAGGCACGCCCATGCGCAACAGGGCTCGGTACACCAGCACCATGCTCTGGCCGGTGGCCAGCATGGGGTCGCAGATCACGAGCACTCGGTCGTCGAGCCGTGGGCTGCTCAGGTATTCCACCTCGATGTCGAAGCCCTCTTCGCCTTTCCGATGCTTGCGGTACGCGCTGATGAACGCATTATCAGCGCGATCGAAATAGTTGAGCAGGCCTTGATGCAGCGGCAGGCCCGCGCGCAGGATGGTGGCCAGCACGGGCTGCTCCTTGAGCAGGTCGATGCGCGCGATGCCCAGCGGCGTGGTCACCTCGCGCTCCTCGTACTCCAGGGTGCGGCTCATCTCGAGGCCCAAGGCTTCGCCCACGCGCTCCAGGTTGCGGCGGAACCGCATCTGGTCCTGCTGCACCTGCGCATCACGCAATTCGGCGAGGAAGTGATTCGCTGCGCTTCGCTGCTTCGCCAGTTCGAGTACCATGGTCTTAGTTCTTCAGCCATCGCGCCAAAAGCGGCAAGCGGTTGCGGCGCAGGCGAAAGTAGGGCCTCGTCACCGCTCCGAAACCGGCGTTGAAGCGCGCGACGCTTGGAGTGTTCGATCCAGCGAAGTCGAGCAGCATGCCGGTTCCCGCATTCCGTGCTATCCAGGCGTCCGTCAGATGGAACATGGCCTTCGCGCGGTGACCGCTCTCCGTGTTCGCTGATTTCAAGAGGATCGATCGCCCTTCCCAGCTGGCGAAGCAGGCTGCGGCGATGACCTCACCATCCTCAGCCAGAGCATCTATCCGGCATTGGTCACGTCGGATTCCTTCAGCAATCACTGCGGTGAGCTCCTTGAGCCCCTTCACCGCCGCGTCCCCATAGCGCGCGCCGGTGGTGCGGCGGAACAACGTCTCGAAATCGGCAGGTTCCAGTCCGATGGCATGCAGGCCGGCGGCCGCATCCTTGAGGTTCCTGCGATGCCCGGTTGAGTATGCCGCGCGCATTTCATTTATCGGGCGGTCAAGCACGATCACCTGATTGACGCTGGCAGAGTGCTTCCCGGCAGCTGCCTCGCTCGGTCGCATCGCTTCATTGAGCGCGATGTCGATGTAGCGGAAGCGCCCCGGGATCGCTTCGATGAAGCGGTCGGCAAGCTCATTTGCGGGCATGGATGCGAAGACACCGAGCTGTTGGATGCCGAGCGGCTGGAATAGGTAGCTGACCGACCATTTCCGACGGCAGGTGAGCGGCATCATGGCGTCAGCCGCATCATCGATAAGGGCCTCCCAGCCTGGGCATGCGATATCGAGCACCCAGCTTTGGGCGTACCAGAGCCTGTTCGGGCAACGAATCAAGCGGGCATCCCAGGACGCCTTGTCGATCTCATGGTGCCGGAGATGCTTGATCATGGCGCAGCCTCGCGGATGATGCGCAGGATGGCCAGCCTCCAGGCGCGATTCGAAGCAGAGGAGGAGAGGAAGCTCTCATGCCAGAGTCCCGTGAAGGTGCCGCGCACCCGCTTCACCGAATCGATGATGGCTCGTGCGGCCTCCACCGCGGCATCAGGGTCGAGCTTGAGCTTCTCGCGCAGCGTGTTATCCATCACAGCGAAGGGGTGGATGATGAGCGCCGTGGCCCGCTCGTGCTCCAGGTCGTACCAAGCATACGGTGTACACGTTCCCGCGCGAAAGCCCAGGCGGTCGTGGCAGCCCATGCTATGCTCCTCCGTGAATCCGGACTCGATCGCGGTCCGGAAGGTCCCAGGTGTGGCGAAGCGCAGGAAATGCTGACGCGAGAGGAGGATCGGCATGGACACTGCGTCCCGGAGGCGATCCCGCTCGTTGGCAGTGAGGTAAGCGGATACGCTCGTTCGATAAGAGGGATGGATGCCGATTTCCAAGTGCTCCGTAAGCGACCTCAAGTAGGCCGTGTAGCCCGGATGCTCAACGGGCACCGCGTGGTCCCACTCTCCTCGCTCCGCCGCGAGTATGAATGCGATGCGGCGCTTCGCCGACGCTTCGAAGGCGTCGAGCACTTCGCGGTCAAGCTCGAATGGATCGGGCCCATTTCGGAAGAGCACGCGCGCACGCTCCAGCACATCCTGCCCATTCTGTCCGAACAGGTCACGCGCCCATGAGCCGAGCGTGCGCCAGAGCGGGCGCCCCTTGTACTTGAATCCGTTGTCAAGGTCGACCGTGACCACATGCGCGTAGGCGCGCTTGGGTTCTGGAACGCGCGGATCAACGGCTCTCCATCGCTTTGCGAGGAGGATGGCCCAATCATCCACCACAGGCAGGTGCAAGTACCGGTGCTGGTCAGCATGCAGAGCGCTGGTGAGCACGCGTCCGTGGGCATCACAAGGCAGCGAATTGTACTCTTCCACACGTGCGAGCAGGAAGAAGGAGGCAGCGAGCGGGTCGAACCCCATGGCCGTCTCTGGCATGGGGAACAGTTGCGGCAGCGCGACACGCCACTCCACATCGGGATTCACGGTACGATCGGCACCGGGAACCAGCCAGCCGCAGGGCTTCAGGTGGAATGCCCCGGGCACTGGCTCACGGCTGTAAGCGAGGCATGGGTCAGTGGCCGCCTGCAAGGCGCCCGCCGTATCAGCCCAGCGCACCTTCCAGCCAAGCATGCGCTCGAATAACTGTTCCGCGGCGTAACGCGCGCGCGAGTTCGGCTCCTCGATCCAGATGCTGACCTCCTCAGCACTCATTGTTGCGGGCAAGGTAGCTGTGCGTTCGTCAGCTGGCAGGCCTAGGAGAGGGCGGCTGCTATTCGGTCTGCGGCATGGCCATCTCCGAAAAGCGCCGGGCATGCGGGCAAGCCATCGGCAAGGAATGCACCTGCCGCCGCCATGATCCTATCCGGGTCGGCATCCGCGAGCCGGGCCTGACCGTTCTCAAGGAGCTCGGTCCACTCGGTTTCGGCGCGAAGCAGTACGCAAGGCCGCTTGAAGAAGTAGGCCTCCTTCTGCACGCCACCGCTATCGGTGAGCACCAGCCTCGCGTGGCGCTCCAGTTGGATCATGTCGAAATAGCCGACCGCCGGAATGAAGCGGATGAGCCCTGGGTCCGAGCCAAGCGCGATTAGCCCGGCTTCGGCGATGCGCTGCTGTGTTCGCGGATGAACAGGCAGGATCACGGGTGCCGCATGCGATTCGGCGAGTCGTTGCAGCGCGTTCAATATCCGGCGCAACCGGTCGGGGTCATCCGTATTGAAATTGCGATGGATCGTGGCAAGGAAGTACTCGCCCTCGCTAAGGCGCAGGTCATTCAAGATCCGTGACCGCTGAGTGGCCATCGCGGCGAAGCGCAGGCTGGAATCCAACATCACATCACCGGTGAGTTCCAAGCGCTGTCGGCGCGGATGCCGTGTTTCCCGCGCGGCTCCGGTGATCCCTTCACGTCGCAGATTCGCGACGGAGGCAACGGTCGGGCAGAACAGCCAGTCCGAGCAGTGATCGCACAGCACGCGGTTGGCTTCCTCAGGCATGCTTTTGTTCCAAGAGCGCAATCCGGCCTCCACGTGCGCCACCGGCAGTCGGAGCTTGTTCGCCGCGATAGCACCAGCCAAGGTGCTGTTGGTGTCTCCGTAAACGATCACCACGTCCGGTCTCTCGCTGGCCAGCACTTCCTCGAGGCCGATGATCATGCGCCCGATCTGCGCCGCAGGTGAGTCGGAGCCGATGCCGAGATTGAATCGCGGAGGCGGTATCCCCAGCTCGTCGAAGAACACCTGGCTCATGCGCGCATCGTAATGCTGGCCCGTGTGCAGAATTCCATGATCAGCTCCCCCATGACGTGCGAATGCCTCATGCACGGATGCGGCCTTGATGAATTGCGGCCGTGCTCCTACGACGCTCAGGAATCGCCTCATGACAACGTGCCGTTGTCTGCGAAGCTGTAGTAGCCCGTGCCGCCAAGGATCAGGTGGTCCTGTACGGTGAGGTCGAGCAATCGCGCGCCTTCGGCGAGTTTGCGTGTCAGATTGATGTCTTCCGCGCTGGGGCGCAGTTGCCCGCTCGGGTGGTTATGGCAGAGCAGCAGGCCTGAGGCCCTCTTGTCCAGCGCTGCCTTGAAGATGAGCTTGGGGTCCACCACGGTGCCGTGCATCCCGCCACTGCTGACCGGGACGAGATCCAGGAGCCGATTGCCACGATCCAGCAGGATGAGCCAGAATTCCTCATGCGGCAGATCGATGAGCTTGCTACGGATCAACTCATATGCGCTCGAGCTGGTTGCGATCAGAGGCCTCGTCGGAGCATCGCTCTCGCGTCGGCGGCGACCAAGCTCCAATGCGGCCACGATGGCGATTGCCTTCACTTCGCCCATGCCCTTCGGCCCCGCCAGGTCGATCACGCTGAACGCTCCGAGCCGGTGCAGGTCGTTCCCTGCCTTCGCCAGGATGCGCTTCGCGAGATCAAGGGCGCTCTCCGCCCGGGAGCCTGAACGGATCAGGATGGCAATGAGCTCAGCATCGGAGAGCGACCGCGCCCCAAGCCGCATGAGCTTCTCGCGCGGGCGATCGTCGCTGGCCCACTCTCGGATCGGGATTCGGCTCTCCTCGCTTTCAGGCATGTGCTCAAACGAACAGGTCCCCGCATGCGAGGACCTGTCCAAAGTAGGCAGCCAAGGCTTACTTCAAGCCGTTCACGTGCTTCTTGACGGACGATTTGAGGTTCGCAGCCTTGTTCTTATGGATGATGTTCCGCTTGGCCAGTTTATCCAGCATGGCCGTCACTTCGGGAAGGAGCTTCTCGGCGGCGGCCTTCTCCTTCGTATCTCGCAAGGTGCGCACCGCGTTCCGGGTGGTCTTGTGCTGATAGCGGTTGCGGGTATTGCGAGTCTCGGTCTGCCGGACACGCTTCAGTGCGGACTTGTGGTTGGCCATTGCTCTGGTCTTCCGTGGAAATGGGCGGCAAATATAGGCGCCTGATTGAATGAAGCAGTCTCTGGGACGCAGAATTAGGAGAGGGACTCAATAGGCCATCTCGTCCCTGCCGAACATATTGGTCACGGTCTTGACCACGATTCTCAGATCGAGCCAGAAGGACCAGTTCTCCAAGTACCACACATCCAGCTCCACGCGGCGCTCCATGAGCTCCGGGGTGCGAGTCTCGCCACGCAGGCCGTTGACCTGGGCCCAGCCGGTTATGCCCGGCCGAACGAAGTGCCGCACCATGTACTTGTCGATGATGTCTCGGTACTGCTCGTTGAGCCGCAACGGATGCGGACGAGGACCCACCACGCTCATGTGGCCGAGCAGGACGTTGATGAACTGAGGCATCTCATCCAGATTGCTGCGGCGCAAGAACCGGCCGATACCGGTGACCCGGGGGTCGTCCTTGGTGGCCTGTTTGGAATCCGCCTCTTTGTTCATGCGCATGCTCCGGAATTTCCAGCACACGAACTCCTGATTATCCCGGCCAAGCCGCATCTGCTTGAAGAGCACCGGCCCACGGCTCGAGAGCTTGATCAGTATCGCCAGCAAAGGGAAAAGCCACGTGAAGACGAACAGGATGACGGACGCCGAGAAGAGGATGTCGAATGCCCGCTTCAAGCGGCGATTGACAGCGCGATCCAAAGGTTCCTTGCGCAACTTGCTCACAGGCACCGAGCCGTGGAACTCCAGATCCGAGGTCTTCACGACGGGGATGAAGCTATCGGCGCTTGGAATGACCCGGAACCGGATCGTGTTGCGCTCACAGAACTCCATGAGTTCGGTGATCTCCTGCTTGCGCGTGCCGGGCAGCGCGCAATAGAGGATGTCAATCTTGTTCTGGACGACGAAGGCGCGCACAGCCTCGACATCACCCACGCGCTGCTTCGCAAGCGCTCCCGTCAGCGGTTCGTCGGTGAATACGCCTCGGAAACGGTACCCACGGACGGTCTGGTCCTCGCAATACCTGAAAATCTCCTCTGCAGCGGGGCTGTCACCGACGATTACCAGGTCCTTAACCGAGGTGAGCGGCTCGAAGGAGAGAACCTTATTCAACCCTGATTGGACCTGATTCAAGGACCGCTTGCGCGAGCGCAGCATGGAACCAAGCTCTTGCGCCAGGTCGCCGCTTCCTTTGATTCCGCCATTATTCGGGGTACTGATCCGCTCCATGCGCTCTGTGCTCGTCTTTAGATGGGGCTGGTGGGCGGTCGGTCAGAAGGAGTGGGCAAATCTAGGCCCCTCGTCAGGAAAGTGTCAAGTTGGTCGACATTTTTTTATCATTCGTCGACTTCTGAGGCTTGGGCGCTCGATATAGGGCCTCAAACATTGGTGAAACTGCGCCCGCGGTGGTCCACTGAGTTTTCAGGTGGTACCGGGATGTTTGCCAATGGCGTGCTTGAACAAGAGCCAGAGGAAAAGTGAGTTCGTCACGAAATAGCGCCTCCAAAGACGCCTCGGCTCCAAGGCCAAACGGAAGAGCCACTCCAAGGAGAGGTCGCGCATCCATTTCGGCGCCCGCTTGTCGATTCCTGCATAGAGCAGGAAGGCGCCTCCGAGACCGATCATAGTGGCATTCACCCGAGGTCGCATCATGGCCATGAATCGTTCTTGCTTCGGGCAACCAAGAGAGACCATGACCAGCCCGGCGCCGGAATGATTGAGTCGCTCCGCTTCCTTGTCCAAGTCCAAGGCGGCCAACGGTCCGTAAGGCGGGCAATGACCACCGGCGAAGCTGATGGAAGGATGCAACCGGCGCGCTCGTTCCTGAATCAGGGCTTGCGTATCCTGGTCTCCGCCGTACAGGTACACGCTAATTCCCTCTTCGGCGCAACGCTGAAGAAGCGCGGGCATCAGATCATTCCCAGCGACGCGCTCCTGGGCCGAGCGGTGGAACCGGCGCAACGCCATCAGCACAGGCATGCCATCGGGGGTGGCAAGGTCAGCCTGATTCACCACCTCCGCGAAATCCGGATCCCTAGCCTCCACGGTCATGTGCGCGTTGACGCAGCACACATATGCTCCAACGCGCGCCTTCGCGAGGTCGATCATGGCCTGCACCTGCTGACCGAAGCCGCCCACGGTGATTGAAACCGTGAGCACACGCTTTTTAACAAGTGGTCTCGTCGTTGGTCCCGATAGGCTATGGGCGTCGAGCGATGGGGCCATCAGCCTGGCTTCTACGCTGCCGGAGGAAGGAGGTTGGTCTGCACCTCCGACCAGCGATGCTCGGTTGCGATTTCCCTTTTCTAGTGACCCCGGCAGGACTCGAACCTGCAACCAACAGAACCGGAATCTGTCATTCTATCCAATTGAACTACGGGGCCTTGCGGCGGCGAAGATACTCGCGGCGTGTGAGCGAGATGGTCAGTGCGCGCTTCGGCGAAGACCCTTCGCATAAGCAGGCAGGTCGGTTTGCAAGCGGTCAGGCCTCAAGCTGAAGGCGTGCCGATGGCTCCACTCGCTGCTTGTGCCGAACAGCGTGAGCGAAAGTCCAGCGGAGCGTATGCGCTCGGCTTGGTCCTGATCGAGTCGATCATGCATCATGGTGATTCCCGCGCAATCGGCGCTACGGGCAAGGTCGATCGAGCCGTCGAATTCCGTGGCATAGTAGAAGGTCGGGAATCCCTTCTGTTTCAGGCCCAGCAGCCTCAGGAAATCCAACGACTGGCATTCCACCAGGATTCGACCATGCAAAGCGGGATGGTCGTCCAGTTCAAGGACCGCGTCTGAGAATGCCTGGAGATACTGCCACCAGTCGCCCTCCGTAAGGAGTTTGCAATCCAAGGTGAACTCGGCCGTCGGATAAGCCGCGATGGCGCGAATCAGTAGGCTGTCCACTCGTACCAAGGGGAGCGAGGCTCCGGCGGATGAGAGCCCGCAGTTGCCGAGTTCCGCCCAGGTTCGCGAGTTCATCATCCCCGTGCATCCCGTTCCATCTTCGAGCCGCAGCGCGTGAAAGGCGACCAGCACGCTATCAGCGGTCAATTGCGCATCGAGCTCTATGCCGTCGATTCCGAGTCGCAGCGCGCCCAGCAGGCTTTCCTGGCTATTCATCGGAGCGTCCGCGGCAGCGCCCGAGCCACCGTGGCCAATGATCCGAGCCGAGCCTGGATCGGGTGGGGCGCAAGCAACCAACGACACCCAGGCGAACAGGACGACCCGCATGCGCCTAAGTAAGGGGTTGCAGCTTCATTGCTCGTCCACCAAGCGGAGCAACGGACATTCGAAGAGGGTAGAGGGTGCCAGCATCGGTTCGTCCAAAGGCGGGGCATCGCCGTATCGCTCACGTATCATGCGGCGCACGGCTGGATCGCTGAGCTGGAAGGCGCGCATCGGTTTGGGTTCGCACAACCGGACGCCCAACGCGCCCTCGTAGACTTTCCAGACGAGCTCCGAGCAATAGATCTGGTCGTCGGTCCAACGGAATTCGAAGTCGTATGCTGCACCGGCATATCGCTCAGCAGCCCGGCGGATTCGCTCGACTTCACTCGCCGTGAAGCTCCCTTCATTCCTCACGAGTCGCTTCACAGCATAATGCCCTTCGCCTTGTTCGATCCATTCGGGAAGGGATGTCCGCTTCACAGGTCCAACGGCCTCGACCACGAACCACTTCCCCTCCTCCTGCAAGGCGATGCCGACATGCGTCCAATGGCTGTTCGTTGCCAGCTCGATCGCATGGCCTTGCTCGCCGCCGATATGCTGGAAGAGCAGGTCGCCATCTTCCAAAGCCTGCGTCGGCTGATCTTGCGGCAGGGCTATCGCGGAAAGCGTGGACCCGAGGAGGAAGCTGAGCGTTCGGCGCGGAATCATGAACGTTGAAGCGGATCGGTTCACGCTGGACTCATCGGTTGAACACGTGCGCATAGGTGGATGCGTTCCCCATCTCGTCCGTCACCGTCAACCTGAAGTCCTTACGCCCCGCCCCTGAGGTCTGCTTGTCGAACACATGGGTGAGTGATTTCGTCTTCGGGTCGTATTCCATCAGTATCCATTCCCCGTTGAGCGTGCCGCGCCATGCGCTGATGCCGCTCAGATCGTCAGCGATTCGCAAGGTGAAGCTCTTCTGCCCGATCATGCTCGAGCGCATGTCCGAATTCGAGATCGATGGGGGCACCGTATCCAGCATCACGGTGTAGGTGCCGAAGGATTTCACCGAAGCGGTGACCCACCCCCCGTCGAACTTGCCTCCATGCGAAGCGCCAACGCTGCCGTCTGGATCCATGCTCACTACAACGGCCTTTTCGGGACTTGGGCCGCTGTATACGATGCTCAGCTCCGCCGGGCTGTGCATGGGCACCAAAGGGTCGCCGATGGCATGAAGATGCTTGATCGCCCGACCAGCCGCTGGCCTGCGGGCGTATTGCACGAATGCATCATCGTAGAGCGCCATGGCGGGCAGTTCAAAGCGCACATCCTGCTCGTGGATCGAGTTGGCCGCGTCGTATCGGAACAAGCTGCCCTCGGGCCGCTGCATCGGCCAAGCGTTCGCTTCCGATGGACTCGCTCCATGCAGCGTGAAGCGCAGGTGGCTCGTGTTCCCGTGGGCGTCGGTCACCTTCAGCCATACGCGGCGCTCTTGCCCAGGCTCCAGTACGATCCGCCCCATGACAGCCTCCTTCCCGTAGATCCTCAGTTTGTTGTGCGGGAGCCGGTAGCACCGATGGTATTCGAGCTTGTTGCTCTTGAATTGACCGTAGTCCATGTGGGCATTGCAATAGCGGTTCACATCAAAGACGAGTTCCTCGAAACTCGAGCTGAAGACGGACACGCTGTCCACGAATAGCTCGATGGACCGGGGCCCGCATTTGGCGCCGTTAGCATTGTAGCGGTCGATGACGTGCACCGCAAGGCCAACGGTGCCGTAGGCGTTCAAGGCGATTCCGCCTTTCAGCTGATAGAAGCCGTTGATGCCTTCAGTGGCGAATCCAGCGGCCTTCGCAGGGTAGGGAGGAACGCGGCTGGAGTCGGCAAGGGGGTAAAGGCGCACGCCCAGGATCTCTGGAGGCTTGTTGTCCGGAACCGCTATGCCGAAGGTTTCGGGGTCCAAAGCGACCTGATCCTTCGTGCGTCGCACCTCGAAGTGCAGATGCGGCCCGCCGCTCCCTCCCGTATTACCGCTGAGCGCGAAGATTTCCCCTTGCTTCAGCGGGATAGCGCCTTTTTCCAAGGTCCAATCGATGCTGAAGTCCTTCAACCGGTATTGCTGGTCAACGCAGGCCTCCCCAACCGTGCCGCTGAGCTGTTGCAGGTGTCCATAGACCGTCGTGTACCCATTCGGGTGATCGATGTACACGGCTTTTCCGTAGCCGTAGGGGCTGATCTTGATCCGGCTCACCCATCCATCGGCTACGGCGCGCACGGGAATGCCCTCACGTCCTTGGGTCCGGAGGTCGAGACCCGCATGAAAATGGTTCGCCCGCGGCTCCATGAAGTTGCCGGCCAGTTCCAAAGGGATATCCATCGGAGCAATGAATCCGAGGCCGCTGGCTCCCGATTGGGCGAGACCTGGATGCATCGATAATGCACTGAATAACAATGTGTTGATTAGTCTGATCTGAAGGGGATGCCTCATGTTATTTGATTCCCTGAACGAGATGTGGTTGGCTACGAGTCGCAAGTCTATCTCCAACAACAAGCCGAACTCGGTCGGTGATGTGCCGGAATGGCTAACAGCGTGAGGTTCAAACAAAGCGGCTTCATGGTCTGTGGGTGCGGCTATCTTCGGCCCGGACCACGAAAACGTTCACCCCTGACCCGCACATGCAAACGCTCATCGACCGCCTGGCACATCTCAAGGACCGCGTGTCATCCTTGCTGAAGGAGCACAAGGCCCTGCAGGACCGGGTGGCCACGCTTGAGCACAGCAGCCGCGAGCAGTTGCGTAAAGGCGAAGTGCTGCAAGAGCGCGTGAATGAGCTGGAAAGGGAGAACGAGGTCCTCCGGAGCGCCAAAGCCGCCCACGAAGCGGCTGTTCCGGGAGCGAAAGAACGGATCGATGAACTGGTTCAAGAGATTGACCGCTGTCTGGAGTTGGTCCAGAACTAAGCGTCAGCCATGAGCATGGAAGACCGTTCAATCAGCGTCGAACTCGCCGGGCGTGCCTATCCGCTGACCATTCAGCAAGCGGAAGAGACCTACGTGCGGAGAGCTGCGGATGAGATCAATGAGAGCATCGACCGCTTGAAGGCGGGTTACCCCCTCACCGACAAGCAGGACCTGCTGGCCATGGCCGCATTGGAAGTAACCGTGCGCGCACTGAACAGCAACGCTCCGAAACAGCAGGCCGAAGCGGCTGCGCTCGTGGAGGAGATGGAACGGATGCTCGGCGATCCCCGTACCTGACGCCCTTTCGCTCCCCGGCCCGCCGGTGGCCTGCGTGGTCCATAAAAACATGGACCCCATGAACATCGATATCGTCAGTATCCTGATCGGCGCGCTTGCCGGCCTGGTCGTCGGAGGCGTCATCATCTTCATCGCGCTCAACAGCCTGTCGAAGAAGAGACGGGAGGCTGTCTTGAAGGAGGCGGAAGCCGAAGGAGAAGCGCTCAAGAAGGAGAAGGTCCTTCAAGCCAAGGAGAAATTCCTCCAGTTGAAGGAACAGCATGAGAAGGAGGTGCGTGAGCGAGAGCGGAATGTGCAGCAGGCCCAGGAGAAGGCCAAGCAGCGTGAACAACTGCTCAGCAGGCAGCAACAGGAGCTGGCCAACAAGGAGAAGAACAACGACCGGCTGAAAGCGGAGCTCGATCAGAAGATGGCCGGTCTTGAACGCCGGCGGGAGGAGTCGGAGAAGCTCCATTCGAAGCAGGTCGCGCTGTTGGAGAACATCAGCGGCTTGAATGCGGAGGAAGCGAAGAAGCAACTGGTCGATAGCCTAAGGGATGAGGCCCGAACGGCTGCCATGGCGCACATCAAGGAGGTGCAGGAGGAGGCCAAGGTGAACGCGAACAAGGAGGCCAAGCGAATCGTTATTCAGACGATACAGCGCGTGGCCACGGAGCACGCCATCGAGAACAGCGTGAGCGTCTTCCACATCGAGAATGATGATGTAAAAGGCCGCGTGATCGGCCGAGAAGGCCGGAACATCCGGACGCTCGAGGAGTTGACCGGAGTGGAGATCATCGTTGACGATACGCCCGGGGCCATCATACTCAGTTGCTTCGATGCCGTGCGTCGCGAAGTGGCCCGACTCGCGCTGCACCAATTGGTGAAGGATGGACGCATCCACCCCGCGCGGATCGAAGAGATCGTCTCGAAGACGAAGAAGCATCTCGAGGAGGAGATCATGGAGGTGGGAAAGCGCACGTGCATCGACCTCGGCATCCATGGCCTGCACAACGAGTTGATCCGGATGGTGGGCCGCATGAAGTACCGCAGCAGCTATGGGCAGAACCTGCTCATGCACAGCCGCGAAACGGCCAACCTCAGCGCCATCATGGCCGCTGAACTGGGCTTGAACCCCAAGGCCGCGAAGCGCGCTGGCCTGCTCCACGACATTGGCAAGGTGCCGGACGATGAGCCAGAGCTGCCGCACGCGCTCCTCGGCATGAAGCTGGCCGAGAAGTATGGTGAGAAGCCCGACGTGTGCAATGCGATCGGAGCGCACCATGACGAGATCGAGATGACCACCTTGCTCTCCCCGATCATCCAGGCTTGTGATGCGATCAGCGGCGCCCGGCCAGGAGCGCGCCGCGAGGCGGTTGAAGCCTACATCCAGCGTCTTAAGGACCTCGAAGGCCTGGCGATGAGCTACCAGGGCGTGACGAAGGCGTTCGCCATCCAGGCCGGACGCGAATTGCGCGTGATGGTGGAAAGCGAGAAGATCTCCGACCAGCAGAGCGATGAGATCAGCATGAGCCTCGCGGACCGCATCATGAAGGAAATGACCTACCCCGGTCAGGTGAAGATTACTGTGATCCGGGAAAAGCGCTCCGTGGCGGTGGCGAAGTGATCCAGTTAGCGGCTTGATTCGCTGTGAAGCAGCTCACCAGCCCGTGGCGAGCATGGGAATCACCTCTCGTGCTGAAGCGAGCAAGGTTGAGGAGCCGATGAGCGCCTTTGCCGCAGGCGACACCACTACGCTGCCGGAGGCGTTCGCCACACTCTGATTAACCGCCAGTTCGGTCGCGGTCACCGTGTGAGAGCTTCCGCTCATGGGCGCCGCGCCTGAGGCCGTGATCGCATCGACGGAATTGGCCGAGACGGCACTGTCACTCCAAGCTGATGACGCCGCCGCGAGGGGCTCCGCGTCTTCAACGGCTTCCTCTGCCAACTCGTCCTCACGTGATATCGCCGCCGATTCAAGTTTCTTGGTCAGGGGCTCTTGAGCATCGTTCAGTCCTTCCTGAATGTCGGCGGTTCGCCCCTGTGCTTGTTCAGTGTCCTCGTTCCGGGTTGCTGTTGCCGCGAATAACCGAGCCGTATCCGTGTTCACCAATGGATCAATCGATTCCTCCGAAGCCGCGGCTTTCGCTGATTCCTTCTTGGGTTGAAGCTCAGCCAGTTCATTCGTCCCTCGTCCTGTTTCATGAGCTATCCAGATGCCCGCCGTGATGACCAGCGCGAGCCCCCCGAGCGCCAGCACCGGTCGCCAGATGCCCGATGCCTTCGACTCGCCGGGCATCAGCAGGCCACCGAGGCTGTTGAGCCAGACGCGCCATTGCGGTGGCTGACGGTGGTCGCGGAAGAGGGTCAAGAGATCCTCGCGCAACTCCGGATCGGCGGCAATGGGCTGACGGTTCCGGTCACTCTCGCGCACGTCGCGCAACAGCGTGCGCATCGCCTCGTACTCTTCACGGCCGCTCAAGTGGCGCAGCACGAAAGCGCGTTCCTCTTCCAGCAGCTCATCATAGCCGCGCTCCTGCAGCAGGCTCTCGATGTCCTCTGGGTCGTATTGCTCACGCCTTTCCATGGTGGATGGCATTGGGGTCGAACTCTTTCATGCGCTCGGCCAGTTTCTTCAGGGTATAGAACAAGCGGCTCTTCACCGTGCCCTCGGAGCATCCAAAGGCAGCGGCGATCTCCTTGATGGCCAGGTCCTCGTGGTACCGCATCACGAAGGTGGCCTTATGGTCCGGGTCGATGCGCTCCAGTTCCTCGCTCAGTCGATCCCGGAAATGCTCATGGTCCACGCCGATCCCTTCAAGCGCCTCGACGCGATCGGGTTCATGCCGGATATGGCTGGCAGCGGCGCGCACCACCTGGTGATGGCGGTAGGCGTTCTTGCACATGTTGTTCGCGACACTGAACACCCAGGTGCTGAAGGGCCTCGATGCATCGTAGCTATCTGGCTTGCGGGCCAGCTTGGCAAAGAGGTCCTGGAGCATGTCGCGCGCTCGTTCGCGGTCGTGCCAGAGCATGCGGTGGAAGTAGTTCAGCAGGCGATGCTGGTAGCGGTCGTAGATCGCGCCGAATGCACGCTCGTCCCCGCGCACCACGAGTTCCATCAGGCGCTCGTCGCTCATCCGCTGGTGATCATTGCCAAGGAAGGGCATGTTCAATGGGCCAGGATGCCGGCGGCTTGAAGGTCACGGGTGATGCCCAGCTGTTGCGCGAGCTGCCTGACCTCGTGCTCCATGGCCGAGGCCCGTTCTTCATCGCCTTGCGACCGGTGATGCTTCAGGAGCACGACAGCGGGAATGATGTAGTTGCGGCTCAGCGGCCCGGCGTTCACGGTCTTGCTCATCGCCTTCCAAGTCGCTTCGAGCGCCTTCGGATCACAGCACGGCGATTCACTCAAGCGCATTGCGAGCCCCGTGATGTGCAGGCGATCAGCATATGTCTCGGCCCAACCACGTCCGAGCGCCAACGAGAAGTACAAGGGCCGGTCGCAGGAATGCAACAGACGCTCGGGGAAGCTCACCTCGTCCGGGGGCACGGCGCCTCGGGCTTTGGCGCGCTGCCAGATCCGTGCGCGGTAGGAGGGGTCCTCCAGGAGACGATGATCCACGAGAAGGACATCGGGCCGGCGCCCTTCTGCGAATTGGCGCACCAGCAATGGGAATCCGTCCATTTCGCCCGCCACGATCAACACGGCTCCGGGTTCCACGGAGAGCAGGATATCCTCGGCCATCTCCAGCAGGCCAGGGGCCACCTCGCCCCGCAAGCGCATCTCCTTGGCCGCAGCAGTCAACTTGAGCCGATCGTCATTGCGCAAGGCTTGGGTGAGCAGGGGACCCAGAAGTTCGTCACGCGCAGGCTGCAACCGCGCTGCTTCGTCCAAATGGCCGTAGGCTGCGGCCGCTGGGAACTCCGCGTAGTACGCGGCGAGTTCTCCTTCAAAACTGCCAGGGTGAGCGGCGTTCAGTTCCGAGGCTTTCTTCTTCAAACGGGCGCGATCCCCGCTCTTGATCTGCCCCTGGTTGCTGATCAGCACGCTGTTGCGCTCAGCCCTGAATCGATTCAATTCATTGGACGCTGAATTGACATCGTCCACGATCTTGAAGACCGTCAGATCAAGCTCGCGATCCATCCCCTCCCTCTCCTCGGTGGACGAGCCCCATGCACCTTGATACGCATCACGCACGGGAGCGCTTCGCGGCGAGGGAGCCTTCTCGGTCTGGGCGAGGACCAGGCCTGCGACCAGAGCGGCGCCACTTGTGAGAAGCAATCGGCTGAAGTGCTTTCGAATCATGGTTTCGTGTGCCAGTACACCCTATGGGGCGTCGGGTTCAATGGCGGCTACCTTTGGCCAAAGTTGCGCCATGCTCAGCGAGGAAGCGAAGGAACGCCTGCGGGAGAGCTTGGGCAAGGTGCATGAATGGCCTTCCTTGTACATGTTCAAGTTCATCTTCGAGCCAGATGCGGACCGGCTTTCCAAGGTCCTGGCGCTGTTCCCGGAGAACAGCGAATTATTACGGCGGTACTCGACCAGTGGCAAGTATCTCTCCATAACAGCCAAGGAGGTGATGATGAGCGCTGACGAGGTGGTGGAACGCTACGAACGGGCCGCGATGATCCAAGGCGTCATCGCGCTTTGAACCATGGATCTGATCACCCTTCGAACCATCCTGTTGATCACCTTGTCCGTGATGCTGCTGATCGTGCTCTATCAGCGGTTCAAGCGAAAGGTGAATGCCGAGGACCTGCCCGCGCTCGCCCACGCGGAATTGCGCGCCTTGGAGGTGGCCTATCATCCGGCCCGATTGCTGGTGCATGTTCACCTTCCTGACGATCAGGCGCTATTCACCGCATTGAGCGATGATGCGCATCGGAAGATCCATGCCTGGCCAGAGGAATTGCTGCATCGCGGCGAGCGTCGAATCGAGCGCGAGCTGCCGAAGCTGGAATCGGGCACTTATCACTTCGAGATCTCCACTGCCACGCAACGCACCGTGCGCCGATTCCGTCTTCTGCATTGATGAAACGCCTGACATCGCTATTCCTGGTCACTGTGCTGGCCATGCCTGCTTCAGCGCAACGAGGGAATCAGCCCGACGTGAGCTCCACCATCAAGGGCGATCTGAATCTGCCCATCCCATTCAAGAATCCGCTTTTCACCAATTACACGGACAACGTCGGGCAGGCGTGCCTGACATTTCAAGTGCCCATCAGCAAGGGCTTCGGGCTCGGCATCGGCGGGGGCATGTGGTGGACCTCCTTGAAGGAGCGCACGCTTCAGCCTTTTGTGCCGAATGGCGATGTGCGGCGCACCATCGGATTCGCGAAGGCGCAATACGAGCGCTATACCGGTCCGGTCACCTTCTATGAGGCCAGCGTCAAGGCAGGCATGGCTTGGTACGAATTCGATTGCGCCAGCTGCGCGGGGACACGTGGGCCTGTGATGTATTGGGCCGTGGGCATGGGTTACTTCGTGCATGCCAGTGAGAACCTGGCATTCGGCATCACGTTGGGCTATGACAATTCCGCCCGATCATTCAGCGCATCCGATCTGGGCGTTGCGCGCTTCCCGGGCACGCAGGAGAGCGCGGAGCATCGCAGCATGCAGAATGTGCTGCTCGGGTTGGGATTCAGCACCCGACTGCGCCGCAGCGAACGGGAGGCCGTGACTTGGTGATCGCCTCTATGGCTTCGGCCTGTCATTGCATCTGTTTCGCTCGGATCCTGTCCTGCAACGACTCATCCAAGGGCGTGTGGAAATGACAAGGCCGCCTGATTGGGCGGCCTTGTCATTCGCCGGACTTGTTCTTTATCGACCCATCACCAGCTTCTGCACGCTGCTGCCATGCCTGTTCTGGGCACGCACCATGTACATGCCATCAGACAGGCCGATGCTGCGGCCGCCCAATTCAATCTGAGCTGTGCCCATGGGCAGGTACTTGTTCTGGTAAACCACGGCGCCACGCATGTCCGTGATGGTCACCTCGGTGGCCTCGGCATCCATTCCGTACACCTGCAAGGTGAAGTGGTCATTCGAAGGATTCGGGGAGATGAGGATGAAATTCTCATGCATCCACTCTTGAACGCCCACGAAGCTGCTGCCGAACTGGATGTCGTCGATGAAGAGGTCGCCGGAGTAGGCGCTGCTCTTGTAGCGGAAACGGAAGCGCATGTTCGGACCCTGCTGAGAGCTCAGCAGGTTATACGTCTTCAAGCGCCAATCGGCAGGAGGGGGGGGCATCTCGTCGAAGTTGCCGTTGGTCACCAGATTCACGCCGGAGATGATCGCCTGTGACGCGCCGAGCGGGCTCCAGGTCTTCCCGCAGTTGTTGCTGTAATTCACCTCGAGCACCTCATCGATGTTCGCAACGCTGTTGGTATTGGTGCGATAGGCGTAGCGGAAGCTGAGCTGCGCGATCGGGGCGTTGCTGAGGTTGATGTGCGGAGAGACCAGATCGTCGATATCGCCGGTGTTGTCCGGGCGGATGAGCTCGAGCGGGTCGCGGTCGCCGCTGTTGAGGCGGGCGCAGTGCGTGCCGGAATAGCCACCGCCGGAGAACCGCTTCCACTGCGAGAAGTTGTTCTCATAGTTCTGCGCGAACATCGGGAACAGGTTCTCGCCCTCGCCACCCTCGAAGTCCTCCATGAAGGCGGACAATTCCTGGGAGGCGTCGCCCACGTAGACGGCGAAGTCCTTGGTCCTGGTATCCGATCCCAGGTCGTTCGACACGGTCAAGGTCACGGATTTCCAGCCGCTGCCGCTGAACTGCACCACCGGATTGCGTGCCGTGGAGGTCGCCGGGTTGCCATCTTGGAAGGTCCAGCTCCATGCTGTGGGGAACGCACGATAGCTGTTGTCCATGAAGCGCACCGATTCCCCCGCGCAGGTCGTCGGCGGGAAGGGGATGGCGGGATTCGAGGAGTGCGTTGGCGTGAACGTGACCTGTGCGTAGAAATCCGCGATGGGGGCACAGGCGAGCTGATGCCCGTCCAACACGCCGGTATTGATCAAGTTCTGCTCGCTCCAAAGGATGTCACGCTGCAGGATGGGGGAGATGGCCGCCGTGCGCGCGCGCTCACGTTGACCGTTGGTGAACATCATGGAGCAATAGGAGTACTCCATGTAGTTCTGCACGTTCTCGATGGTGCCGGATTTCCCGCGCACCACCACGCTATCCACGCTGAAGAAGCCGTTGGCATCCTCCGCGTTGAAGGCGTAGATGCGGACCGTGAGCGGTGCTTCGCGGAAGCCGAAACCGGTGTTGGCCGGATTCACATTGACGATGTACTCACCAGCGTCCGCATCGTCGGTGAAGAAGCCAACGTTGGTGCCTTGAACCGAGACGCCTCCTGATGTGGCTAGCGGGATGTTGGTGCCATAGTTGTTCGCGCTGGAACGGACAGCGAAGGTGCGCGGACCGGACGGGCTCCGTTTGGCCTTGAAGGTGAGGCCGTAGAAGTACATCTGCTGCTGAACCGGGGTGTTGATGGTGAACTCGTAATAATCACCCAGGTTCGGGTTCGGGTCGAGGTTGTTGAAGTCCGTCTCCCCATCAACGGCGCTCCCGCTCCAGTTGCTGAACGCGAAGGCATCATTGGCCGTGCTGTTGCTCGAGACCCCGACCGCCGTGAATGGCGTGAAAGGAATGCGGATCGCAAGGCTGTCCAACGAGTCGGTCACGGCTGGCAGGACCGAAGGATCGATGGAGCCCGAAGAGGTGGAGACATCGTCGAAATCATAGCGCAGCGGCTCGGCGGGAATCGGTGGGAAATCCCGGCCGTGGTACTTCATGAAGCTCTGTTTGTCGCAATCTCCCCACGGGCGGGTGCTATTGGTTGAGTGGTTCGCGCCATTGCAGTTGCTCGCCGGGCTCCAGCCGCGCGTGATCGGGGTATCCTCTACGCCATCGTCCCCGCAGTCGCCCTGCATGGACCAAGCGGGTGCCCCAGGGGCGGCTACGCCATTATTCGAACCCCATACGTGAGCCAGGTCGAAATAGTGACCCACCTCATGGGTGAGCGCGCGCGAACTGCCTTCATTTCCTGTGAACGGAATACCGGCCGCATTGCCCGAGCGTCCTAGGTAATTGTCCAGGATCACGATGCCGTCGAGCACGCTCCATCCGCCAGGGGTGAAGTAGCCGGCCGCGCCGCTAAGGATCGAGTTCACCACATAGATGTTCATGTACCTATCGCGCGGCCATGGACGGAACTTGCTGGTGCTCTCACCGCGCAAAGTCTCCGTGGTCTGCAAACGGACGATGCCATTGGTGCAATGCCCTTGAGGATCCTTGGTGGCGAGCACGAAGTTGAAATCCATCCGGCCTATGTTGTCGGCGATGGCGGGGTGAACTTCAGATGTGTCCGGGTTCTGCTTGTTCCAGTCCCGGTTCAGCACGAACATGGCATCGAGAACCTGCTCGTTGCTGATGTTCTCCATGCCGTTCAAGTGCAGCACATGGAAGACCACCGGGATCGTGTAGGTCACATCGCGGTCACGGCTGCTCGCATTACTGGCCAGCAACTGGTTCATCTCCTGTCGGAACTCGCGCATCCGTTGCGCGAAGGCCGGGTCCTTGGCCATCTCCTCATGGATGCGACGGTCGGTGTCGCACCAATGGGCGCTCTGGGCCATGGCGGCAACGGCGAAGCAAGTTGCCAAAAAGCTGAGTACGGAACGTTTCATGGGTCCTCGATTAGGGGCTTTGGTTGTCCTTGTGGCAAAAGGCGCCCGCAAGATAGATGCACGGACGAAGGCGCCGACCCGCCGGTCCTTTGGTCAATTCTGCCGGGTGCCAAGGCGAATCGGCCGATGCGACCGGCATCCCCTTGAATGCCGCCGGTTTGGGCCCGCTGATCCGATTCCCTTGGGCAGGAGGAACCGGTTAATAATGCGACGCGTTTGGCTCCATTCAGTCCGGATCGATGGCCTTCAGGATCACGTTGCAGGCTAGATCCACCTCGGACTCGGATATTGTCAGTGGTGGAGCGATCCGGAAAGCGGTCGGGCAGCTCAGGAACCAGAATCCCAGCACGCCCCGGTCCAGGCAGCGGTGCACCGCGCGCTGAACGCGGTCAGCATCGCCCAATTCCACGGCAAGCATCAGGCCCAGGCCCCGGACTTCGCGGATACCAGGGTGGTTCAATTTCATCTTGAATCGATCACCTAAGCTCCTGGCGCGCTCCGAGAGGTTTTCGGCTTGCAGCACTTCCAAGGCAGCCAGACCGGCAGCACAGGCGAGCGGATGCCCTCCGAAGGTGGTGATATGACCGAGCAATGGCTCATGGCTCAACATGGCCATGCGCTCCAGGCTGCTGATGAAAGCGCCCATCGGAAGCCCCCCTCCCAGGGCTTTGCCGAGCACCAAGATGTCGGGCACCACCCCCGAATGCTCGAATGCGAAGCGCTTCCCGGTACGCCCGAATCCGGTTTGCACTTCATCCAGGATGAACAGGGCGCCGGTTTCGTCGCATCGCTGTCGCAATCCTTGGAGCCAGGTCACCGACGGAACGCGCACACCGGCATCACCCTGAATCGGTTCGACGACCACGGCGGCGGTCCGATCGTCTATCAGGCCCAGGTCCTGCACCGAGTCGAATCCGATGTGGTCGGTATCGGGGAGCAGCGGCCGGTTCCTGTATTTCTTGGCCTCATTGTCCGTGAGGCTGAGCGATCCGTGCGTACTACCGTGGTAGCTCTTGCGGCAGCCGATGAGCCGTGTTCGGCCGGTGGCGCGTTTGGCCAGCTTCAGGGCTGCTTCGATGGCCTCGGTGCCGCTGTTGACGAAATACACGCTGGCCAAGCTGGCCGGCAAAAGGCTGGTCAGCCGCTCGGCGAAGCGGACCTGCGGCTCTTGGATGAACTCGCCATAGGGAATCACATGCAGGTAACGGTCCGCCTGCTCCCTGATGGCCTTGACAACGCGCGGATGCCGATGGCCCACGTTGCAAACGGCGAGTCCGGCCACCAAGTCAAGGTACCTCCGGCCATCTCGGGTACTGATCCAACAGCCTTCCGCGCTCACCACATCCAGCGCAAGCGGGTTTCCGCTGGTTTGTGCCAGGTGATACAGGAAGCCTTCACGCAACGGATCCATGTCGCCGCGAAGGTGGCGACAGCGCGGTTATTGACGCCTGGACGGACCGTCCCGATGGTCGCGCCGCTCTTCCATACGCTCGCGGAAGCGGCGGAGGACTTCCCGCTGGAAGTCGCGCTCAGCGCGGAACAGCTCCACGGTCTTGGGCGCGCCGATGGTTTTCACGAAGCGGTCCACGGAGGTCATTTCCAGGTCGAGCTCTCGCTGGCGGATCTGAAGGCCCTTGGCGAGGGTCTGCTGGGCCTCGGCTTCCGAGAGCTCCCCGCCCTGTTTCCTGGCGCCTTTCATGGCCTCCCGATGCTCACGCCGAAGGGCTTCGCGCGCCTCGTCATACTCGTTGTACACCGGCCAGAAGCCCTGGGCCTCTTCGGTGGTGAGGCTCAGCTTGGTGGTGAGATAGGCGGATTTCTGCGCCTTGATCTCTTTGAGCCGCTCCTCGGAAAGTCCGGGCATGTCATCGTCAGGGCCTTGCGCCATCACGCTTGATCCGGCTGCCAGCAAGGCGGTGAGTGCGAGTGTGATGATCCGTTTCATAGTTCTTCGATTATCAGTTCCAGGGGGATGCCCTCGTGGTCCATGTAGCCGGTCAATTCCTCCTCGCTCAACGGCTCGGCCCACACGGTCGTCTCTTCTTCGTCGGGAAGCACGGCGAATAGGTCTTCATCGTTCATCGACCAGTCGGCGAGTTCCTCAGGCTTGATGTCCGTGGTGAAGGCCGCCTGTGCGGAATCAGCAGGATCCTGAACCCGCAAGAGGAAGATGATCGCGAGCGCGGCAGCCACCGGAATCGCCGCTCGAATCGCCCAATGCGCGTTCCAGAAACCGGCGAGCAGTCGGCGCCAGGCTGGTTCCGGCTCGGCGATCTGGGACTGCACCAGGTGCGGGAACCGTTCGAAGAATCCATCGGGCACCACGAAGGGGTCGCGCCGCGGAATCGCGTCGAGCAACGGGGATTCGTGCTTCAGATCCTCAGTCATCGCTATTCGGGTGTTTCGACCGATCTGATGCCATCAAGGTTTGATCGGTGACGAGCCATTGCTCGATCTTCTTCACGGCGATATGGAAACTGCTCTTCAGAGCGCCCACGCTGGTGCCGGTCACGCGGCTCATGTCCTCGTACTTCATGGCATCGAAGTACTTCATGTTGAACACCGCCCGCTGCTTGTCGGGCAGCCGCATCACGGCGCGCTGGAGCTTTCGCTGGATGGCGTCACCATTGAAATGCTCGCTGCTGTCGAGGGTGGTGGTCAGGCGCTCGATCACCTGGTCATGGTTCACGAACAGCCGGCGCTTCAACCGGCGCAGATGATTCAGGCACTCGTTGTGCGCGATGCGGTACAACCAGCTGAAGAGCTGCGCCTCCTCCCGGAATGCGGGCAGGCCGTGCCAGGCTTTGATGAAGGTGTTCTGCAGCACGTCCTGCGCTTCATCGTGGTCCGTGACCATCCGGCGGATGAAGCCGTAGAGTCGGCGCTGGTGCTTTCGCACGATCAGATTGAACGCATAATGGCGGGACTCCTCCTTGCGGAAGAGGGCGAGCAGTTCGGCATCGCTCAATTCGCTCATTCCATTCCCATCGGGCTCGCTCTTTGAGCCGAATGGAGGCCCCGGGTTTGATCACTTCCGGCTCAATGCGCGTCGCGCGGCGTTCACGATGTCGCTTGGATAGAGGCCGTACTTCCTCAGCAATTCATCGGGCGTGCCGCTTTCGCCGAAGGTGTCGTTCACCGCCACGAACTCCTGGGGCACAGGCTTCCGTGAGGTGAGCACCTGGGCCACAGCGTCGCCCAGTCCACCGTGCCGGTTGTGCTCTTCGCAAGTCACCACACAACCGGTCCGGCCTGCCGAAGCGACCACGGCATCCGCGTCCAGCGGCTTGATGGTGTGCATGTTGATCACCTCTGCGGAGATACCGGAACCGACGAGCTCTTCAGCGGCCTGAAGCGCATGCCAGACCAGGTGCCCGCACGCGATCACCGTCACGTCTGTTCCTGGCACGAGCACCTGTGCCTTGCCGATCTCGAAGGGCAGGTCGTTGGGGATGAAGACCGGCCACTTCGGACGGCCGAAACGCAGGTAGCACGGCCCATCATGCGCCGCGATGGCCTTGGTGGCCTGCTTCGTCTGGTTGTAATCGCACGGCACGATCACGGTCATTCCGGGCAGCATGCGCATCAGGCCGATATCCTCCAGGATCTGATGGGTGGCGCCATCCTCGCCGAGCGTCAGTCCGGCGTGGCTGGCGCAGATCTTCACGTTCTTCCCGGCATAAGCGATGCTCTGCCTGATCTGGTCGTAGACGCGTCCGGTGCTGAAATTCGCGAAGGTTCCGGTGAACGGGATCTTGCCGCCGATGGTGAGCCCGGCAGCCACGCCCATCATGTTGGCTTCGGCGATGCCCACTTGGAAGAAGCGCTCCGGATATTTCTTCTGGAACGCATCCATTTTCAACGAGCCGGTCAGATCGGCGCAAAGGGCCACCACGTCGGGGTTGGTGTCGCCGAGCTCCAGCAGGCCTGCGCCGAAGCCGCTCCGGGTATCCTTCTGGTCGAGCACGGGGTAGTTCATGCGCTAGAAATTGATCGTTGTGCTTCGGCCGCTCTCGATGTTCACCTCTTTGTTTATAGTGAGCTCCGTGCGACGTGCGAACTGACTGCGATAGGTGATCTGGTAGGCTCCAGGCTGAAGCCGCAGCTGGTGCGTTGATGCCGCCGGGTCGAGGTCGGCCACCCAGATGAGCTCATCGCCCGACTTATTGAGCACGCTGCCAGGACCCGCCGCCTGGCACTGGATGTTGAGCACGCCTGGCTTCGCCACCACGATGTCCGTCGTTCGACCTTGCTCCACGCGCACAGCCGGGACATGGGTGCGCGGCAGGGTGAGCACTTCCAGATCGTACGAGCCTACGCGGTAGCGTTGCGTGGTCCCCATCGGCTGGGCCGTGAGCGTATTCAGGTCGCCTTGACGGCGCACGATGCAGTTGACCATGCTCGCGTCACCGGGGCCGCTTCCCAGCTTGAGGCGCAACATGCCGGTGCCAGCATCGATGGCGATCACATTGTGGATCCCCGGCTTCACCTTGACACCCTCGCGCATGGAGGGAGGAACCGTATGCGCCACGAGCCGATAGGTGAAGATCGGGTCGATCGTCAACGTATCAGGAAGGCCACGATCATTGAGCGTGTGCTCGATATGGTACCGCACCTGGCCGGTTCGTTGATCGTACAAAGTCACCGCGCAATCGGTCTCGGTAGGCATGCCGTCCGCGGTCATCAGGCTGATCTGCGCCGTGGTGCTGTTCAAGGCCTGGGTGACCACCACTTGCATCACGTGCTCGAAGAGCTCGGGCGTGCTGGCGTCGTAATAATTACCCACGCACTGCAGGGCGAACTTGTCGTTCTCGGTGAGGCCCACGCCGATCACGAAAGGCTTCAAAGTGATGCCCTTGGCCTGTAGCGCGCGGCTCACCGCGCAGGGGTCCTCGTCGCAGGCTTCGATCCCATCCGTGATCAGGATGATGACATTCCGAACGGGTCGGGCCCCTTTGCTGCGATCCGGTTCCGGGAAATCCTTGGCGGCCTTCTCCAGGGAGCGGGCGATGGGCGTGGTGCCAAGGCATCGCGTGGCGAGCAGCGTCTTCCGCATCTCGGGGATGCTGTGGTCCGAGAACGGAACTTCTAGGCGCGTGTCATCGCAGTCCTGCTTGCCCGGTTGTATGGCGGTCTGATGGCCATAAAGCCGCAGGGCGAGTTCCACATCGGGCTGGTCTTCCAGCTCCTTCAGCGATTTCAGCAGCAGTTCGCGCGCTGTATTGATCTTGGGCTGATTGCCCCAGAACGCGTTCATGCTGTTGCTCGCGTCCATCACGAAGAGCATGCGCGTGAGGGGCGGACGAGGAGCGGCATCCTGGGCGCTCAATGGGGTTGGCCGCACCAGCAGAAGGCCCGTGATGGCGAGAGCGAGGAAGGTGAGCAGCCTTGGCAAGGAATACGTGGTCCGCATGCGAGGTTCGTTCACCAAGCGCATGCCAACCCTGTTCTCGGCTTGGGCTATTGACGGTCCGAGGGGTCGGGCCATGACTCAGTAATCACCCAACGTCTCCGGAAGCTGCGCTAGAGCGCCGGCCAGTTGCGCATCATTGGGCGCGATGCCATGCCAAGCGTGGCTGTTCATCATGAAATCCACGCCCTGGCCCATTTCAGTGCGCATGAGCACCATTACGGGTTTACCGCGACCTGTGCGCGCTTTGGCTTCTTCCATGGCTTCGAGCAGGGCTTGCATGTCGTTGCCCTCTGCCTCGAGCACTTCCCAGCCGAAGGCCTTCCATTTGGCTGGCAGATCGCCCAAGGGGAGCACATCATCCACGTCGCCATCGATCTGCCGGCCATTCCAATCAACCGTGCTGATCAGGTTGTCCAGCTTCTTCGCGGCGGCGAGCATGGCAGCCTCCCAGATCTGCCCTTCCTGCAATTCGCCATCTCCGTGCAGTGTGTACACGAGTCGGTCATCGCCGTTGAGCTTCTTCGCCAGAGCCGCTCCGATGGCCACGCTGAGGCCCTGCCCCAATGAGCCGCTGGCCATGCGCACCCCGGGAAGTCCTTCATGAGTTGTGGGGTGGCCTTGCAGGCGGCCATTGATCCGCCGGAAGGTGGCCAGCTCGCTGATCGGGAAGTAGCCGCTGCGAGCCAGTACGCTGTACCAGACCGGACTGATATGCCCATTGCTCAGGAAGAAAAGATCCTGGCCGCGTCCGTCCATGGTCCACGCTTTCGGGTCGTGGCGAAGGATGTGGAAATAGAGCGCGGTGAGGAAATCGGCGCAACCCAACGAACCGCCGGGGTGTCCGCTCTGAGCGGCGTGCACCTGCCGCACGATGTCTCGCCTGACCTGGCTGGCGATGCGCTGAAGGGAGGTGATCGTGTCTTGTGCTGACGCGGTCGCAGCGGGCATGGAAGGCATCGGGTAAGGCTGGCCAAATGTAGCCGGGGGTGCGCGCGCTCCCGGTCGTGTGAAGAACTTTTGACAAGTGTGAGATGCCGCGCCCATCAAGCCTTTCAGGACGAATCGCCGGATGCGCTGGGCGGCTCAGGCAACGCGCTCGGGTGGTTCATTTGTCTACAGCGCATCCGGTATCAGTGGTTTTGGACCGGTTCGTCCTGGAGCGGGAGCCGAATGGCTCCCGTTCCTGATTTCGGTGGCCTGCATCGGAGGCATACACTGCTCGATGCCGCACTACATTCGCCGCGCAAGCGGGAGTAGCTCAGTTGGTAGAGCATCAGCTTCCCAAGCTGAGGGTCGCGGGTTCGAATCCCGTTTCCCGCTCAGGCCTCACCGGGATCGCGTGGGGCCTTTTCGGCTCTCATGACCACAAAGCGTTCGTGATGCCTGACCGTGATCGTCAGGATATGCCCGCTGCGCCGACTGAAGGCTGAAACTCAACCATGCGCACGCGCTTACTCCCCCGTTTCTCGCCGGTGCTCTTCGCCCTGCCCTTGCAAGTGGCCTGCGCAGGAAGGACCGAACAAGCAATACCTCCGCAAGACATGCAGCCAGCAGCTGGAACAACGACCGATACGATCACGCTTGGTGCCGGATGCTTCTGGTGCGTCGAGGCCGTCTTCAGCGAATTGAAAGGCGTGCTGTCCGTGACCAGCGGATACATGGGCGGGCATGTGAAGAACCCCAGCTACAAAGAGGTCTGCGGCGGGAACACCGGGCATGCCGAAGTGGCCCAATTGGTCTTCGACCCATCGCAGGTCAGCGTCGCCGAGATCCTGGAAGTCTTCTGGCAGACGCACGACCCCACCACCCGGAACAGGCAAGGCGCGGACGTGGGCACACAATACCGATCCGCGATCTTCTGGCATACGGACGAACAACGGATGGTGGCCGAAGAGCTTTTGAAGCAATTGGATGCCAGCGGGGCCTTCCAGGCGCCCTTGGTCACCGAGATCACGCAGGCGACCACCTTCTACAAGGCAGAGGACTACCATCAGGATTATTACGCTCAGAATGGCTCCCAGGGCTATTGCCAGATGGTGATCCGCCCCAAACTGGAGAAATTCCGCAAGGTGTTCGCCGACAAGCTGAAGGAGAATCGGTGAGATAGGTCACGCGTGTGCAAGCCAGGAGTGAGGATCTTCGCCCCATGGCTGAACGAAGCAAGGCATACAGCATCTTTCGGTACAAGTGTCCGCATTGCCACGAGGGGGAGTTCTTCGTGGACCGCAATCCTTACCATCTGAGCACTGCGGGCGACCTTCTGGAAGCCTGCCCGGTATGCCATCGTAAGTACACGCCTGAGCCTGGATTCTATTACGGCGGCATGTACGTGGCCTATGCCTTGGCAGTCGCGCTGGGCACCAGCATCTTCGTGGCCACCATCGTGCTCTGGCCATCGGCGCCTGTGGCGGCGAAGGCGGGTTTGGTCTGCCTCGGTATCATCGGATTGGCGCCGTGGATGTATGCGATCTCCAAGACCATCTGGGCCAACCTCTTCATGTCGTACAAAGGCGTGGCCATCACTGAGAAGGAGCGGCTCCGGGCGGAGCAGCGCCAGTCGGCACGCGCCTGAGGCTCATTCCGGCATCATCTCCATCGTCGCGGCGTCGATGGATTGCCCGCCGCCGCCTGAATCCATATAGTCGTTGATCAGGAAGACCACCTGATCGGGCACCTTGTCCGAGTGCGCGCCAACATCGCTGTACTCCGAGTATTCCCCAACCAGATCCATGATGCGATCAGAAGGCATGCGTTCGCTTTTCGGCGGCCCCGGCGGGCCATCCTTGTACTGCCATTCAAGCATCACCAGGTAGCGCGGGTATTCCATGCCGGCGCGCATGCGCGTGAGGAAATCGCGCTTGTCCTGGATGGTCAGGAAGCGGTGCCCGATGAAAGCCATGTCCGCCTCTTCCTTGTAGATGCCGGGATCGCCAACTGGCACGGCGCGCACTTGAAGCCGGTCATCGCCGAGGCCCATGGCCTTCTTGCGGGCTTCCAGCGCTTCCGCCTCCGCGGCATCGTTCACCACGGCGATCACATTGGCGCCGGCGGCGATGAACTTGAACGTCCAGTAGCCATCCTCCGCGAATAGGTCCGCCACGGTCAGGTGCGCGATGTTCCCCATGAGCCCGATGACCACATCCGGCCGCTGCGATGCATCGCGCGGGTCGCCGATGGCCTCGGCTTGTTGCGCAGGGGGCTGAGGATCTGATTGCTCTTCGGCTGGGCCGCCGCATGCGGCCAGCAGAACCAGGAGCGAAAGGGTGAGAACACGCATGTCAGCACGGATTGGGGCGCCAAAATAGAGCGGTGCCATGCTGGTTGCAGGGCGCCGGATACATTCGCTTCCGCAAACCCCTTGGCCATGCCGGGCCTTGATCAGGAACTCCAGAGCCGTTTCACCAGTGAGCAGCAGAAAGCGATGCTCAATGTGCTCTTCACGGCCAACTGGCTGCGCAGCAGCCAGGTGCACCGATTCAAGCCCCACGGCATCAGTCCTCAGCAATACAACATCCTACGGATCCTGCGGGGCGCCAAGGACCGCATGAAGGCGCAGAGCGTGAAGGAGCGCATGATCGATCGCGCGCCGAACGCCACACGGCTCACGGACAAGCTCATCGCCAAAGGGCTGGTGAGCCGTGAGCGGTGCTCCGAGGACCGCCGGGTGATCTATGTGCGCATCACGCAGAAAGGACTTGACCTGTTGGCCCGCATCGACGAGGAGAATCAGGAAGAGCAGGACCGTCTCTTCGCCGGCTTGAAGGAATCCGACGCCAAGGCGATCAACCGGATCCTCGACGGCTGGCGCGGCTAAGGCTCAGGGCTTGCGCTCCTGTTGGATGGCGCGCTCCCAGAGCTGCGCGCCGTCCTTGTCGAAGACGCGGATGGTCATCACCCGCTCCTTGCGCTTGCCGCTGAAGCTGAGCGTGGCGAAGTTGCGCTGCTCCACGACCGTGCCTTCCACGCGGTTCCCGTTCTCTTCCTTCGGCTTATGCACCCCCGATGTCAGCGGCGAGCAGGTGAGGTCGTAGAGCGTGCGGCCATCCTTCAGCATCAGCGCGCTCAACTCCGTGAAATGGCGATCGCCGGTCAGGAATACGACTCCCGGGATGCCTTCGTCCTCGATGCGCTTCAGCAGCCGTTCGCGCTCTGCCGGAATGGTGGCATAGGTCTCGTAGATCGCGGCTGAGTTCAGCACCTGATTGCCGATGGCCACCAGCTTGAATGCTGCATCGCTATAATGGAGCGCACGGATCAGCCAGTCGATCTGCGACTCTCCGAGCATGGCGGGCGCAGTGGTACGCGCATCTCCGGGGACCCGGTGGGTGCGGTCATCGAGCAGGAAGAAGTCCGCGTCGGCATAGGAGAACGAGGTGATGGCGCCCTCCACATCCGGTGCGCCGCAGGTCGGGTTCGGCCAGAACAGATCGAAGCAGTCGCGCGCGATGCCGCTGTGGATCCAACTGCCATCGGCGTCGTTCGGGCCGAAGTCGTGATCATCCCAGATGGCATAATGCGCGCCCGTTCGGAGCAAGCGCTGCATTTCGGGCAACGAGCGCGTGTGAGTGTATCGGTACAGGTATCCGCTACGGCTGCCCCAATCAGGCTCGCGCAGGTAGATGTTGTCGCCGAGCCAGAGCATCACGTCGGGCTGTTTCGCGGCGATGGCATCGAAGATGGCGTAGTCGCCGCCGTACGGCGTTCCGGGGCGGTCGTACGCGGGCTCATTGATGTATGCGCAGCTTCCCATGGCCACCGTGAATGCGGGCGGGTCCGTGCGGTGCTTCCACAGCGGCTGGGTGCGGAAGGAGAGGGGCTCCATTGGCACGCCATTCACGATGGGCCTGTACCGATACACGGTTCCGGGCACCAGCCCATCCAGCGTGAATTCCATGGCGTGCGCCTGTTCGGCATCGCTGTCCTGCACTGGGGTGCGCATCACGCTGTCTGGCGCGCTCTCCTTCCAATACTCGATTCGCGCGGCGCATGGTCCTAAGCACTGCATCCATGCCGCGGCCGCGAGCATGTCAACATGGCCCAGCATCGGGCCGTTGATGCGGGGCTGCGCTTGCACGATCGAAACGATGAGGAGCGATAGGAGCAGGAGAGGACGCATGGGGTGAAAGTAATCGGTGGTCCTTTGCTGCAGCGTGAAAACGGCATAGGCGACCGGCGCCCGGGCCCGGATGAACGCCATCGAAGCCGGTTGCTCCAGCTAAGATCGAGAAGGAAGGCGGCTCTCAGTGGGCCACGACCAAACGCTTCGGTATAGCCCCATCCACGGAAAGCGCATAGCAGCCATTCGAGAGATGGGAGACATCCAGTGATGCATTGAGCGCATTGGTCAGCCTCTCCACGATGACGATGCGCCCACGCATGTCCTGTACCTGCACCACCCATGGCGCTTTCCCGTTCGCGTTGATCAGTACCGCGTCGTCCGCCGGGTTGGGCGACAGCGACCATGCTGTGGGTGCCTTTGACTCATTCATCGTCATGGTCAACCAGCACGAAGCCCCAGTCACCCCAGGCGGATAATAGGCATCTGCACCAAGCCCGAAGCACTCGAGGCTGAAGCCGCACTCCAGGAAATTGCTCACAGGTTCAAAGAGCCCGTGGCTCGTGCCAACCCCTTCGATGAGGTATTGCGCCCAACTGTTGCCGAGCTCATAGCGTGCTCGCATCTCGGTGCCGATCAGGACGCTGTCCACTGCGACGACGGTGATGTCCGTGTTCCAATTGGTGTAGGACAGAGGAAGCGTGTCGCCCACGGCCAGGTCGAAGTCGTGCAGCAGTTGGTCGGCTTCGTCCGCCCAGATGCGAAGCTGCCTTCCTTCCTGCCTGATGAGCCGCAGCCAAGGCGAGGTGTAAAGCGTGGTGCCCTGGCAACCGGGGTCGGCTGGTCCGCCGCCCTGCCAATTCAGGGTGCTGGTTCCCTGCTCTTGCACCTTGGACCAGGTCGAGCCATTGATGACGGAATCGCCGACCAAGAGGTAGTTATGGTTACTGGTGGCGATGCACGGCACCGGGACAGCGCAGATGGAGCGTACATGCCAGATGGGTTCGTTGGCGAGGTAAT
>JAEUSX010000102.1 GCA_016788405.1 Flavobacteriales bacterium | reverse complement strand
CTCCGATGACATCATCAACCTGTGCGTGGTGGGCGATCCGGTGGACCTCTTCCCCGTGCTGGGCGTTGCGGATCCGGGCGGAACCTGGAACGGTCCCGGCGGCGCCTCGAACGGCACATTCACACCCGGGGTGAGCACACCCGGCGATTACACGTACACGGTGACCGGTATCGCGCCATGCCCATCGGCATCAGCAGTGATCACCGTGAACGTGCTCTCGAATGCCGATGCAGGAATCGATGGCGCCTTGACGCTGTGCGGCGACAATGCACCGATCGACCTCTTCAGCCTGCTCGGCGGAAGCCCGGATGCGGGAGGCTCGTGGTTCGCGCCGAGCGGCAGCCCGGCTCCTGACAGCTTCGATCCGTCCACGCAAAGCGCCGGCGCCTATACCTACATCCTGTACGTGCCAGCGCCATGCGAGAACGACACGAGCGAAGTGATCATGAGCGTGGTGGCCCCGGTGAACGCTGGCAGCGACGGAAGCGCTACGCTCTGCTCCGACGACGCGCCGGTCGCACTGTTCAACCTGCTGAATGGTTCACCGGACGCGGGTGGTGATTGGACCGCGCCGAACGGAACAGTGACCGAGGACAATTTCGACCCCGCGGTTGATGCCCCGGGCGGCTACATCTACACGGTGCAAGCCACCGCGCCTTGTCTAGACCAGAGCGCCACGGTGATCATGGCAGTGAACCCATTGCCAGATGCCGGAACGAATGGCGCCATCACGCTGTGCCCCGAGGCTGCGCCGATTCAACTCTTCTCACTGCTCGGTGGCACACCCATGAGCGGAGGCACATGGACCGGACCTGGTGGATCGCCGAGCGATGGCATCTTCAATCCCGCGACGAGCGCGCAGGGCGTGTACACCTACACCGTCTACGGCCTGCTTCCATGCCCCAATGCGACGGCGAGCTCAACAGCAACGGTCTACCTCATCGCTCCGCCGAACGCGGGCCCTGATGCCGTGACGTGCACGCTCGAATACGACCTGAACGCCACCGGCAACTGGGCGAGCGGTGCGTGGAGCGGACCCCAGGGCATCGCGTTCTCCGACCCCACTTCGCCCACGAGCACAGTGACCGCGGCTGCTGGCGGCGCATACACGTTGACCTGGAGCGTACTCTCGAACGACGGCTGCGCCACGCAGGACGAAGTGATCATCACGTTCACGGAAGCTATCGTTCCTGTGGTCGCCACCACCGACGCGATCTGCAATGGCGAATGCAACGGCACCGCCTCCGTGGCCGCCACCGGCGGCAACACGTCAGGCGGCGTGTACTCCTATTCGTGGTCCAACGGCATCGCAGGCAATACGCCTGCGGCGACCGAAATCTGCGCGGGCAGCTACACCGTCACGGTGTACGACATGAACAACTGCAACACGACTGCGCCATTCGTGATCAACGAGCCGGAAGTGCTGGACATCGATGCGATCACGGCCACGGACGAGACCTGCCCTGGCACTTGCGATGGCACCATCACCGTGAATGACCCGGAGGGCGCGCAATACAGCTTGAATGGCGGCGCTTTCACGGCAACGAACGTGTTCACCGGCCTGTGTCCCGGTGAGTTCCTGATCCTGATGCAGGACTCGAATGGCTGCAGCGCGAATGGGACGGCCGAAGTGGGCAGCCCGGCACCGGTGATCGCCAACTTCATCTACGCACCGGAGACGCTGGTGGTGAGCAACCCGCTGGCGGAATTCACCAGCACTAGCTCGCCGAACGCGGTGTCATGGAGCTGGGACTTCGGAGGGGCGGGCACAAGCACCGCGGAGAACCCGGCCTTCACCTTCCCCGGCGGCCTGGGCGATACGTACTTGGTCTGCCTCACCGCTTACGATGCCAACGGCTGCGAGAACACGCATTGCGAGCCGATCGAAGTGCTCGACGCCTTGGTGGTGTGGGTCGCGAACGTCTTCACACCGAATGGCGACGATGAGAACGACGGCTTCCACCCGGTCTTCAACCTGCCGCACCTCGTGAAGGACTACGAGTTCATGATCTTCGATCGATGGGGGCTATTGCTCAGCGAGAGCGAGCAGGTTCACCACCCATGGACCGGCGAGTACCAGGGCGAGATCGTGCAGCAGGATGTGTACGTCTGGAAGCTGAAGTTCAAGAACAAACTCACCAACGAGTTGATCGAGCGCACGGGGCACGTGACGGTGCTGAAGTGAGGTTATCACCGATGGTGATTCCACAAGAGACGCGAAAGCCCCGGTTCACGGGGCTTTCGCATTGAATCAGTGATCGCTCAGACGTCGAGCTTCGCGTACACGGCGTTCTTCTCGATGAACTCGCGGCGGGGGGGCACTTCATCGCCCATGAGCATGCTGAAGACGCGGTCGGCCTCGGCACCGTTCTCGATGGTGACCAGGCGGAGGGTGCGGCGCGTGGGGTCCATGGTGGTCTCCCAAAGCTGCTCGGCGTTCATCTCGCCAAGGCCCTTGTAGCGCTGCACGTTCACATTCGTGTCCTTGTTGCCCTTCTTCATGAACTCGATCACCGCGTCGCGCTCGGCCTCGTTCCAGCAGTAAACCTGCTCCTTGCCCTTCTTCACCTGATAGAGCGGCGGTGTGGCGATGTAGAGGTGGCCGTTCTCGATCAGCGCCTGCATGTGGCGGAAGAAGAAGGTCATGATCAGCGTCTGGATGTGGCTGCCGTCCACGTCGGCATCGCACATGATCACGATCTTGTGGTAGCGCAGCTTCGAGAGGTTCAGCGCCTTGCTGTCGTCCTCGGTGCCGATGGTGACGCCGAGCGCTGTGTAGATGTTCCGGATCTCCTCGTTGTCGAGGATCTTGTGCTGCATGGCCTTCTCCACGTTGAGGATCTTGCCCCGCAGCGGCAGGATGGCCTGGAACTCCCGGTTGCGGCCCTGCTTGGCGGTGCCGCCGGCTGAATCGCCCTCCACCAGGAACAGCTCGCTGGCGCCGGGGTCCTTGCTGGTGCAATCGGCCAGCTTGCCGGGCAGTCCGCCGCCACTGAAGGCGCCTTTGCGCTGCACCAGCTCACGGGCCTTGCGGGCCGCATGGCGGGCGGTGGCGGCCAGGATCACCTTCTCCACGATCTGCTTGGCGTCGCGCGGATGCTCCTCGAGGTAGTTCTCGAGCATCTCGCTCACGGCGATGTCCACCGCGCCCATCACCTCGTTGTTCCCGAGCTTGGTCTTGGTCTGCCCCTCGAATTGCGGCTCCTGCACCTTCACGCTGATCACGGCCGTGAGACCCTCGCGGAAGTCGTCGCCGCTGATCTCGAACTTGAGCTTCTGTGTGGCGCCACTGTTGTCGGCGTACTTCTTCAGTGTGCGCGTAAGGCCGCGCCGGAACCCGGCCAGGTGCGTGCCGCCCTCGTGCGTGTTGATGTTGTTCACGTACGAGTGCAGGTTCTCGTTGTACGAATCGTTGTACACCATGGCGATCTCCACCGGGATGCCCTGCTTCTCGCCCTCCATGTAGATCACATCCTCGATCAGCGGCAGGCGGGTGCCATCCAGGTACTTCACGAACTCCACCAGCCCGAGCTCGCTGTAGTAGGTCTCGCTCACGAAGCTGCCATCCTCGTTGGTGCGGCGCTCATCGGTGAGGCTGAGGCGGATGCCCTTGTTCAGGTAGGCCAGCTCGCGCAGGCGGGCGGCCAGCGTATCGAAGTTGTACTCGCCGACCTGGAATATGCTCAGGTCGGGCTGGAAGGTGATGATGGTGCCCCGGTAGTCGGTGGCTCCGATCTCGCGTACGGCGAATTGCGGCTTGCCCTCGCTGTACTCCTGCTCGTACTTCTTGCCGTCGCGGTGCACCTCGGCGCGCAGCAGGGTGCTCAGCGCGTTCACGCAGCTCACGCCCACGCCGTGCAGGCCGCCGGACACCTTGTAGCTGTCCTTGTCGAATTTGCCGCCAGCGTGCAACACGGTCATCACCACCTCGAGCGCGCTGCGGCCCTCTTTGGCGTGCATGTCCACCGGGATGCCACGGCCGTTGTCCTTCACGCGAATGCCATTGGTGGGCGTGATGGCCACGTCCACGGTATCGCAGTGGCCGGCGAGCGCCTCATCGATGCTGTTATCGACCACCTCGTACACCAAGTGGTGCAGGCCCTTCACGCCGATATCGCCGATGTACATGGCGGGGCGCTTGCGCACCGCCTCAAGGCCCTCCAATACCTGTATGCTGTCGGCCGAATAGCTCGCCGCCGCCTTCTTCTTCTCGCTCATTTCCAGTGTGGTCTCTGACATGGTTCCGGTGCTCAAAACGCCCCTTTTTCAAAGGCTCCCAAAAGTACCCTTTCACACCCGCTTAACAGGCGCGTTTTCCCAACACGGACGCGGGATCTGTTGATAATTAACGCTTGCTCCGAATAGACCTGTTACAGGTCTTCATCACTGGCGCAGGCAACTGGTGAACCGGTCGGTGAGAAGCTCAGAACGAGTACGTCGCTCCGAGCATGATGAGCCCGCGCTGCACGGGGTGGCGGTACCAGCGCTCGTATTTGCTGGCGGTGATGTTGCTCATGTCCAGGAACAGGCTGAGGCGCTTGGTGTAGCGGTACTCGGCGCCGACGTACAGGTCCAGGAAGCCATCGAGCTCGGTGCGGGTGCTCACGGCCACGATGGTGCTGTCGCTGGTAGGCTCCGGTGCGCGGAAGGCCGGGCGGCGGGCCAGGAAGAGCGCCTCGGCCTTCAGCACCAGCTTGTCGCGCAGGCTGTAGCGGGCGGCGAAGGTGAGCTTGTACGGCGGCAGGTTCCAGGGCTCGTCCTGCACCTTGGTGGTGTACTTGTACACGTCCATGCGGGCGCTGAGGCGCAGATCGGTGCCGCGGCTGTAGGTGAGCTCACCACTGAAGTTGGTGACCTCCACCTCATCGTAAACAGCGGTCATGCGGTCGCCGAAAGGCGGGTTGGGCGTGTTGACGAAGAGCGCCATGTTATCGAAGGAGCTGAAACTGGCGCGCACATCGAAGCCCAGATTGTTGGCGAAGCTGCCCCGCAGGCCGCCGTAGAGGTCGAAGAGCTCGCTGGTGTTGCGCAGTCGCGGAGCGGGATTCAGCCAGGGGTTCTCGCGCGTGAGGCTGCGGAAGCTGTTCCGGCGGCGCTCGCCATCGAGTCCCACGTAAGGTACCAGGATGTTGTCGAATAGCGCGTAGTGGGCATAGGCCTGCGGGAAGAAGTGGAAGGTGGTCTCGCCGAGCGCGTCGAGGTATAGGCCCACGCCGGCGCGCACGAAATACTTGCGGCCCACGGTGCGCACGCTGGGCATGAGGCCGATGAGCGTCCCGTTCTGCCGGAAGTCCGCTGAGTCGGGGCTGGGATAACCGCGATAGGCGTTGTTGTCGATGAGCAAGGTGGCGTGGTAGTACTCGGTCTTCTCTTGCAGGCCGGCGCTGATGGTGGCGCGGATGTTGGTCTCCCTGCTGCGGCTGTTATTGCTGTAGCTGTGCGCCTCCAGCGCCACATCGTGCGCCAATTTGCTGCTGTCCTCGTTGATGCTGCGCACGCGCGCGGCGAAGCCCAGGTCATTGTAGAACTGCTTCAGGCGGTCCTTGGTGGCTTCGGGCGCGTTCTGGATCGAATTCTCGATGCTGTCGTTGCTCGGGTATCCATAGTAGCTGATGCGGCGACGGTCGTAGATCAAGCGCCCGCTGGCCTCGTTCTTCTGGATGATTCCCCGATAGAAGGCGTCGACGCTGTTGTTGCTGTAGTTGCTCGGGCCTACGTCATCGAGGCCGCCGTTGCTGCTCAGGTGCTTCAGGTGGACGCCGAATCCGTTCTTGCGATTGCGGCCCTGATCGTAGTAGAGCTCGCCAAGGGGCGTCGAGTACAGTCCGAAGCCGGCCTTCACGTAGCCCTTGTACAGCTGGCCGAGCGCTTTCTCCACGTTCAGCTTGGCCGCCGTGAGGCTATCCACGCGCGGGGGGATCTCGGCTCGCGTGGGCAGCAGGCTGTAGGTCACCGGCAGCGTGGGCAAGATGGTGTCGATGCCCTCGGGTCGCAGATCGATCTTCTGCGCATCGATGAGAGTGGGGTTGTAGATGCCCTGGATCACGTACTCGCCCTCGGTCTGCGCGAGCAGCGCGAAGGGGATCAGGAAGGCGGCAGAGAGGAGGGTGCGCTTCATGGGTTACTTGCCGTCGCCGGGCATGGGGATGGTGATGTCGTCGGAACCGGGGACGACCTGCTCGCGCGGCGCCTGGCTGGCATTGATGGCATCGAGTCGTTGACGGGCCTGGTCCACCAGCTCCGGCTCCTTGCAGTTGTCGATCACGCTCTGCAAGGTGGCGCGGGCCTGGAAGAGGTCATTCAACTGCACGTACACATCGCCGAGCAGGATGAAGGCGCGAGCCTTCCAATGGTCGTGGCTCGGGAACTTCTGCGCCAGCTCGAAGATCTCCGTCTCGGCCTTTCGGTACTGGGTCTGCAGGTGGCGGATGTAGGCCATGTTGTACTTGGCCTCCGCGCCGCGCGCCGTGCTGCTTCCGCTGGCCACGGCCTTGAACTTCGCGAAGGCGGCGTCGAGATCGCCCTTGTCAGCGAGGCTGCGGGCGATGAGGATGTTGGCCTCGCTCCTCAGGTCGGCATCGGACAGGCTGTTGGCCACCACCTTCTCCGCTGCCGCAGCGGCTTCATCCACGCGGCCGAGCTCGCGCAGGCACCGCATCCGGCCTACTTGCGCCACCAGGGTGTTCTGCGGGGATGCCGCGATGGGCTCCAGGCGATTGAAGTGGTCGAGCGCGCCCTCGTAACGCTTGTCACGGAAGAGGATGTCAGCCGCCATGGCCGAGGCGCTCTCCATGAATTGGGCGCCGTTCCGGCTGATGACCTGTTCCAGGTCGGGGAGCGCCTGGTCGAAAGCGCCCAGCCGGTACTGGCAATGGCCGCGGTAGTACAGGGCGTTCACCACATAACCGCCGTTGGGGTACTTGCTGATGTAATCGCCGAAAGCGCCGATGGCCTGCGGGCACTTATCCTCGAAGTAGAGCTTCTCCGCGCTCTGGTAGTACTGCTCATCGAATTCGAGCGTGCCGGGGTCCACCCACTTCAGCGAGCGCACGTACGCCTCGTATTCGCTCACGCGGCCCAGTTCCACATAGATGTTCTCCAGTCCCGAGAGCGCGTCACGCGATTCATCGATGGTAGGGTACTTCGCCACCACCGCCTTAAATCCGGCGATGGCCTCTTCCGTGCGTCCCTGGCGCTTGTGGATGAGCGCGCTCTGCAGCATGGACTGGCGCACCAGCGGGCTGTTCGGATGCGCGCTCGACACCTGCGTGTAGTAGCTGAGCGCCTCCGCGTCGTTCCCCTGCACGATGCACGTCTCACCCAGTTGGAACTTGGCATCGGCGGCATAACGGGAATTGGGCAGCTCGGCCAGCAGTGCCTTCAGGGTGGCGATCTTCTCGGCGTGCTTCCGTAGGAGGCCCTGGCACACGCCCTTCTGGTACATGGCATAGTCGCGGTCGGGCGATCCGGTTCGCATGGCATCATCGTACCACTTCACCGCCTGCTCGTTGTCCTTCATCACGAAGAAGCAGTCGCCGGTGCGGAGCATGGCATCGGCGCGCTGCCGGGCCTCGCCCTTGCGGCTCAGCACGTAGCGCCGGAAGGCCACCGAGGCCTCGTTGTAATCCTTCAGCTTCAGGTAAGCGTAGCCCATGCCGTAGCCCGCTTGCTCATACAGCTCGGTGCTGTACGCCCCGGGCGAGTTGCGCAGGTCGTCGTACTTGTTGAGCGCGGCGGTGAGGTCGCCTTTGCCGTAGTAGCTCTCGGCCATCCAGAAATGCGATCGCGCCGTGGTGCCTTGGTTGGCGGGGTACTTCAGCGCACGCTCGAAGAAGAGCGCGGCATCGGCGTACTTGCGTCCCTCATACAACTCCACCCCGCGGTTGTAGGCCAGCTTCTGATACGCCTCCTTCAGCCGCATGTCCTTGTTCTGGATCTCGTCCAGCGAAGCGAGCGCGTCCTCGTAGTTGCGCGTCTTCAGGTACACGTTCAACAGGAACTCGTACGCCTCATCGCGTCGCGGCGTATCGGGGTATGCGCGCAGATAGCCGCGCAGCGCGGTGATGGCCTCATGGTAGGGATCGAAGCTGAGCTCGTAGGCCAGCTTGGCGTACTGGAAGAGCGCGTCCTCGGTCACCTTCGGATCGCCCTTCGTCTCGCCCTCGCCGGGCTTCCCGATCTCGTACGCCTTCTTGAACGCGTTGCGCGCGTAGTTCTTCTCGTTCAGCTTCAGGTAGCAATCGGCCATGTGGTAGCTGGCCAGCTGCGCCAGGCTGTCGTCCGCATTGGCCACGATGTTCAGCTCGGCCAGCGCCTTCAGGTGGTCGCCGGTCATGTAGTACGCATAGCCGAGGATGTACCGGTCGCTGCGGTCCACGCCCGTGCGCTGGGCGCTCTTCTGCAGGTAGGGCAGCGCTTCGGCGTAATTGCCGCGACGGTAATTCGCCTCGCCGGCCAGCCGGTTGATCTCCGCCTGCCGTTTGATGCCCTGCGGATCGGCCATGAGCGGTTTCACGTACTCGGCCAGCTCATCGAACTTGCCCTGCACGAAGAGGATCTCCGCGATGTACACGGGCACCAGCTTCGCGAAATCGGGGTTGCTCTCCAGCTTGCGGAAGCCCTGCAGCGCGGTCTCGTGATTGCCACGCTCGTAGTTGATGTGCGACACATAGTAGAGCGACGGCGCGCCGAAGAGCCCGTCGCTGTCCTTCACCTGGGCGAATTCGCCGAGCGCCTTCTCGCTGTCGCCGGTCTGCAGCAGCGCATAGCCACGCTTGAAATGGAACTCCTGGGCGTCGCTGCCGCTGAGCGCGGTGCGGTCCACCTGGTCGCTCCAGGCCAGCACGTCCTTCCAGTCCTTCTGGTTGAAGCTGTGGCGGAAGAGCTCGAGCTTGATGGCTGGCACATGGAGGTCCTCCGGGTGCTCGGTCATGAAGCGCTTCAGGCGGTAGCCCGCATCGTCGTTGAAGAGGCGCACGCTGCACAGGGCGATGTAGAACTCGGCTTCGGTGCGGCGCGGGTCGTGCAGGTCGCCGATGCGCTCAGCCACGCGCATGAACTCGAATTGGGCCGCCCCGTACTTCTCCTTGCCGAAGAGGTCGATGGCATTCAGCAGGTCCGCATCCTGCTGGTCGTAATGGGCTGGACGTTGGGCGCTGGCGAAGAGGCACAGGCCGAGCGCGGCCAGCAGCACGGCCATACGCGCCTGCCAGCCGTGGCTGGTGATCGGGGTCATCATCAAGCGTTCAAAGTTCACGGGAGGCGCAACGGTCGAAGGTCGATGGGCCATGGAGTTTCCCACCCGGAGTTGTTGGCGCTTCGCAAGCATCGGGCCGCCCCTTCCAACGCGTGCGCGGACGGTCGTATTGGATGCGTGACCACCTTTGCGCGCACCCATGTCCACCACCGCCCTCGTACAGCTCAACAACGCGCGCATCTTCCAGCGCGAGAACCTGGTGCTCAACAACGTGGATTTCGCCGTGTACAAGGGCGAGTTCGTGTACCTCATCGGCCGCACCGGCAGCGGCAAGAGCAGCTTGATGCGCGTGCTCTATGGCGATGTGCCGCTCACCGAGGGCGAGGGCTTCTGCTGCGGCTTCGACCTGCGGGCGCTGAAGCGCTCCCAGGTGCCCTACCTCCGTCGTAAGGTGGGCATCGTGTTCCAGGACTTCCAGCTGCTCAACGACCGCACGGTGAACGAGAACCTCTTCTTCGTGATGCGCGCCACCGGCTGGACGGACACCAAGGCCATGGACCGGCGCGCGCAGGAAGTGCTGGAGAAGGTGGGGCTTGCCAACAAGGGATACAAGATGCCGCACGAGCTCAGCGGCGGCGAGCAGCAGCGCGTGAGCATCGCCCGCGCGCTATTGAACGATCCCGAGCTGATCCTCGCCGACGAGCCCACCGGCAACCTCGACCCCGAGACCACGAGCGAGATCGTGGACCTGCTCTTCGCCATCAGCACCACCGGCCGCAGCGTGATCATGGCCACGCACGATTACTCGCACATGAAGAAGCTCACCGCCCGCGTGGTGCGCTGCGAGGAGGGGAAATTGCTGGAGCTGAGCGCGGCGGGATCGGTCTGATCATCCGATCAGCCCAAGGATCCGCTCCGCATTCCTCCGGTTGCTGAAGCGCTCCTCAAGCACGCGCGCGCGTTCTTCCAGCGCCTGGCCATTCGCGGGCTTGCCCATGCAGGAGAGGATGCTCTCGCGCATGCTCTTCGGATCATCGTGCACATGGCAGAGCCCTTCGAGGCCCGTGCCTTCGACCATGGGGGTATTGCACACCACGTGGCGGCCGTTGAAGAGGCAGAGCAGCAGCTTCAGCTTGATGCCCGTGGCCTGGAAGGTGGGCAGCACGTTCACCTGAGCGGCGCGCACCAGCGCATGGATCCGCTCGGTGGGGATGCCTTCGCGCAATTCCACGTTCGGTGCGTTGGCCACGGCGCGCCTCAACTCCTTGCTGGCATCGCTCCCGGCGATGATGAGCTTCACGGGCAATCCATCGAAGACCCTGCGCACGAGGTGGAGCGCGGCCTGATCGTTCTCCGCCACGCCCAGCGCGCCGTGATAGAACGCGAAATCACCAAGTCCATCGGGCACCTCCACCTTCTCGCTGGCGTGGAAGGCCGGCACGTGCATCACGTTGTGGAAGTGCGAGCCGAAATAGGCCTCGTCCTTCGGCGAGATGGCCAGCACGCGCGTGGCCTCGGCCAGCACTGGCTCGAAGCGCGCGAGCTTGTGCGCCTCGTTGATGAAGTACGTCCGTCGGAAGGCGTTCGATGCGGCCTTCGCGAGCGCGCCGTAGTAATCGTGCTCCACGTTGTGCGCGCGCACGATGCGGACGCGGCCGTGCAGGCGCGGATCGCCCAGGTGGTAGCAGCAGTGCAGGCCCTCGAAGAGGACGGGGTGCTCATCCTTCAGCAAGCGCTCCATCAATGCTTCGCTGCGGCGGCTCACCACCACGTAGGGCAGCGCGTTGAGCAATTGCAGCTTCCCGGTATGGCGGGGGTGGTAATGCACGCTGGCGCAGAAGCGCTCCAGCTCCTTCGCCTTCGGCCGACCGTACTGGAAGCAATGCAGGTGCACCTTCACGCCCAGCTCCGAGAGCGCCTTCGCCTTGTAGTGCACATCAATGACCCCGCCGTAGCTGGGCGGCGATGGCACGTCGAAGCTGACGATATGTAGATGCTTATCCGCCAACGCGTCGCAGGAAGGCCTTCAGCGCTTCCTTCTCGCGCTCGCCATCCAATTCAGTGGCGGCGAAAATAGCCCTCAGCCGCAAGGCATCGCGTCGGGCGCGGTCGGGCAGCAGGTGGCGCACTTCGGCCGCGATCCGCGCGGGCTCTACACGCGGGATCACGATGCCCGCTTCATACTTCCGCACGATGCCCGCAACCTCAGGCAGGTCAGTGACCAGCGCCGGGATGTGGGCGCGGAAGTAGTCGAAGAGCTTGTTGGGCAGGCTGAAGCGATAGTTGAGGCTCGTGTCCTTGTCGAGCGAGAGGCCGAGGTCGGCATTGCGGGTGTACTGCATCATGCGCTCATAAGGCATGCGCGGCAACAGGCGCACGCGGTCCTGAAGCCCGTGATCAATCACCATGCGCTCCAGCACGGGCCAGGCATCCCCCCCGCCAATGATCAAGAGCAGCGCTTCCGGCAATTCCTGCATGGCCA
>JAEUSX010000097.1 GCA_016788405.1 Flavobacteriales bacterium | reverse complement strand
GCATAGCGTTGTGGAGATCAGCAAAGGCATGAAGGTGAGCCGCAATGCGCTCCTGCACCGCTTCGTGTCGGCCCTGTACAGCCGGAAGGACATCGATCCCGGTCGCGGCAACTTCCGCGTGAAGGGCGATGTGGTCGAGGTCTTCCTGGCCTATGCCGACGAGGGCATCCGCATCCATTTCTGGGGCGATGAACTGGAGCGTCTCGAGCGTTTCGACCTTGGCACCAACAAAACCCTGGAGTCGGTGCAGCAGGTGACGATCTACCCCGCCAACATCTTCGTGACGAGCCGCGAGACGATGAACGCCGCGATCTCCAGCATCCAGGAGGACATGGTGAAGCAGGTGGCCTTCTTCCACGAGATCGGCAAGAACCTGGAGGCGAAGCGGCTGGAAGAACGGGTGCAGCACGACCTGGAGATGATGCGCGAACTGGGCTATTGCAGCGGGATCGAGAACTACAGCCGCTACTTCGACCGGCGCGAGACCGGACAACGGCCCTTCTGCCTCATCGACTACTTCCCGGACGATTTCCTCTTGGTGGTGGATGAGAGCCACGTGACCGTGAGCCAGGTGCAGGCCATGTACGGCGGAGACCGGAGCCGTAAACGCAACCTGGTGGAGTACGGCTTCCGCCTGCCCAGCGCCATGGACAACCGGCCGCTGAAATTCGAGGAGTTCGAGGACATGATGGGCCAGGCGATCTTCGTGAGCGCCACGCCGGCCGATTACGAATTGGCGCGCAGCGAGGGCGTCGTGGTTGAACAAGTGGTCCGACCCACGGGCCTTTTGGACCCGCCCATTGAAGTCAGGCGCAGCCTTGATCAGATCGACGACCTGCTGGATGAGATCCGCCATCGCTCGAAGCGAGACGAGCGCGTCCTGGTGACCACGTTGACCAAGCGTATGGCCGAGGAGCTCGATGATTTCCTGAAAAAGAACGGCGTGAAGTGCAAGTACATCCACAGCGATGTGGAGACGCTGGAACGGATAGAGATCCTGCGGCAGCTGCGGTTGGGCATGATCGACGTGCTGGTGGGCGTGAACCTGTTGCGCGAAGGGCTGGACCTGCCCGAGGTGAGCCTCGTGGCCGTGCTCGATGCCGACAAGGAAGGCTTCCTGCGCAGCAACCGCTCGCTCACGCAGACCGCAGGCCGAGCCGCACGGAACGTGAACGGGCTCGTGATCTTCTATGCCGACAAGGTGACCGAGAGCATGCAGCGCACGATGGATGAGACGGACCGCCGGCGCGCCAAACAGATGGCGTACAACGAGGCGCACGGGATCACGCCCACGCAGATCAAGCGCGAACGCGCGGACGTGCTGAAGCAGACCGCCGTGCTCGACATCCAAGGCCCGCCGCCCAAGGCGTACGTGGAGCCCGACCTGGGACTCAGTCTGGCAGCCGACCCGGTGATGCGCTACATGACCGATGAACAATTGGAGAAGAACGCGGAGCTCTTGGAAGCGCAGATGCGCAAGGCCGCCAAAGAGCTCGACTTCATCGCCGCCGCGCAGTTGCGCGATGAGTTGTTCGCCGTGCGTAAATTGATGGAGGTGCGGGCTAGGAATGTCCCACCCGACGCCTAGCCTGGAGCTGCTTGGGGTTCCCATTCAAGCCGATACCTGTGCACAGCCTGTTCGTCGAAGGTGAACCGCGCGAGGCTCCATGAACCGTTCGCGTCATTTTCTTTGCGTCTCAACCCCTCGCACTCCGACCATGAACCCACGCTACGCCGCCCTGTTCATCACAGCACTCGCGTTCGCTCCGGCGAATGCTCAACTCTCCTTCGGTGGACATCCGATCGGCCTTACCAGCAGCCACCTGCCGCAAGCACCGGTGGCCGTGATGCCGGCCGTGGACGCCGATGCCTTGATGGCGGAGGATGCGCAGCGCCTGGCCCAGGGCATCAAAGGCCCCTATCGTTTCGGCTTCAACCACGCCACCGATATCAGCACGGCCAATAGCGGCCTCTGGACCGAGCTGGCCAATGGCGATCGCGTCTGGCGCGTCGGCATCGCATGCCCTTCGGCCTTCAGCATCAATTTCGAGTTCACGGATTTCCTGGTGCCAGCTGGCGGCCAGGTGTTCGTGTACAATGAGATGGATGAGGTGCTCGGCGCCTTCACAGCCGAGAGCAATCCCGGGAACACCATCCTGGGCGTGACCCAGCTTCCAGGTGAGCGCATCATCATCGAGTACCAGGAGCCATTGGCCGTTCGAGGCGAGGGCTTCCTGCGCATCGGCCAGGTGACGCACGCTTACCGCGACTTGTTCGGCGCCACCAAAGGCCTAGGAACGAGCGGCTCGTGCAACAACAATGTGATCTGCCCGGAAGGCGACCCCTGGCGTGCGCAGATCCGCAGCGTGGCCATGATCACCGTGGGCGGCAGCGGCTTGTGCACAGGCCAGCTCATCAACAACTGCGACAACGACGGCACGCCGTACTTCCTCACCGCCAACCACTGCCTTGGAGGCAACAACAGCTGGGTGTTCCGCTTCAATTGGAACAGCCCCACTTGCGCCACCACCACCAATGGCCCTACCAACCAGACCGTCAGCGGCAGCACGTTGAAGGCCAATAATGCAGCGAGCGACGTGGCCCTGCTTCAACTAAACACAACGCCGCCTCCGAGCTTCAACGTGTTCTATACCGGCTGGGACAAGAGCGGCACCGCGCCGACGGCCAGCACCTGCATCCACCACCCGGATGGCGACATCAAGAAGATCAGTTTCGATAACAACGCAGCCACGCAGGCGAGCTGGGGAGGCGCGGCCACTTGGCGCATTTCCGCTTGGGATGATGGCACCACGGAGCCGGGCAGCAGCGGATCCGGCCTGTGGAACCAGGACGGCAGGCTCATCGGCCAACTTTACGGCGGTACGGCCTCCTGCAGCAACAACATCAATGACTATTTCGGGCGCTTCAACGTGAGCTACCAATACCTGCAGACCTGGCTGGGCGATTGCGGCAATACACTGGATGGATTCCCGCTGAATACCTCGGTGAGCGAAACCGCCGGTGCTGACGCCATGACCCTCGCTCCTAACCCGACCAGTGGTCTGGTGCAGATCACTTTGCCCGTGGCCATGCGCAACGGCGGCCGGATCACGGTGTTCGATGCGCTGGGTCAGCAAGTGCTCGCGCGTTCCGCTTCCGCGGGCCGCCTGAGCCTTGACCTCTCGGGCAATCCGGCCGGCCTCTATTTCGTGGAAGCCACCGCCGTGGGCTACCACCGCGTGGAGCGCCTGATGCTGGGTCGCTGATCCTCGTGCTTGGATCTGAAGGACCGCTGGACCTGAGCCAGCGGTCCTTCACATTGTGAGGCACGTCTATCTTCACACGGCCAAATCAGCACGCATGCACGGGATATTACGCGTCTTCGCCCCAGCACTGCTTCTTTTCATCCAATCCGCCGCTCATGCGCAGGTCGCCTTCGGTGGGAAGCCGATCGGTCTGCTTCGGCACGGGCCGGCCTTGCCCGAGCCGGAACGCTTGGTGCTGCCTCCGGTGGATGCGGCAGCCTTGATCGCTGAGGATGAAGCGCGTTACGAGATGGGCGTGAAAGGCCCCTGGCGATTCGGCTTCAACCATGCCGTGGATGTGCGCAGTGAGGACCATGGCACTTGGACCACGTTACGCAACGGCGACCGGGTCTGGCGCATGGGCTTCGAATGCCCGGGCGCCTTCAGCATCAATTTCCGCTTCTCGCGCTTCGAACTCCCCGATGGTGGACGAGTTTTCGTGTACAACGAAGCGGGGCAGCACCTCGGCGCATTCACCCGAGCCAGCGCTCCAGGTCAGCGCCTGTTGGGCGTGACGCAATTGCCGGGAGATCGGATCACTGTGGAGTATCACGAACCAGCGCGCGTTTCGGGCCGTGGCCGACTGGCCATCGACCGTGTGACGCACGCCTACCGCGACCCCTTCCATTACATGCGCGACCTGGGCGATAGCGGCCCGTGCAACATCAACGTGATCTGCCCCGAAGGCGATGACTGGCGTGACCAGATCCGCAGCGTGGCCATCATCACGACCGGTGGAAGCGGTTTCTGCACCGGCACGCTGCTGAACAACTGCGCGCAGGACAGCACACCCTACTTCCTCACGGCGAACCATTGCCTTAGCCCCGATGTGGAGGATTGGGTGTTCCGTTTCAACTGGGACAGCCCAACCTGCGACCCCACGGAGAATGGACCGATCGACCAGACGGTGAGCGGATGCGTGCTGCTCACCAGCAATTCCGGCACCGACATGGCCTTCCTCGAGCTGAGTTCCATCCCTCCGGTCGATTACGATGTGTTCTATGCCGGCTGGGACAAGAGCGGCGCCACGCCCGATTCCGTTTGCGGCATCCACCACCCCAGCGGGGACATCAAGAAGATCAGCCTGTCCACCGGACCCTTCTCGCAGACCAACATCGACCTGGGCACCGGAGCCGCCGATTGCTGGCAAGTGGGCGTCTGGAGCGCTGGCACCACCGAGCCCGGCAGCAGCGGCAGCGCGCTCTTCAACCAGAACAAGCACGTGATCGGACAGCTCTATGGCGGAGCGGCCAATTGCGACAACAGCGTCAATGACTATTATGGACGGCTCGACCTCAGCTGGCCCTTCCTCGAACAGTACCTCGGCAGTTGCGGCGACAGCCTCAGCGGCCTGGGCGACGTGGTCATCCCCATCGACTACGATGCGGCGATCACCAGCATCGTGAACATCCCGGAACTCCTTTGCGGCGACACGATGATCTCGCCCATCGTGACGCTGAAGAACAATTGCACGGCGGTGATGACCAGCGCGGTGATCACCTACGGCCTGGCGGGAGGCACACCCTATGTGTTCAGCTGGACCGGTTCGCTGGAAGTGCTGCAGACCGTGAACGTGCCCCTGCCACCCATTCCCGTGACGAGCGGAACACAGACGCTGGAGGTGACCGTGAGCTTCCCGAACGCGCAGGCGGACCAGGTTCCGGTGAACGACATCTGGATCTACACATTCACGGTGAGCAATCCGGCCGGAAGCGTGCAATTGAGCATCACGCTGGACAACTATGGAACGGATGTGACTTGGGAGCTCGCCGCCGACCAGGGCCCCGTGCTGTACACAGGCGGCCCTTATGAGGACATGGAAGAAGGGCTGGTCATCAACGTGCCGTTCTGCCTGACGAATGGATGCTACGTGTTCACCATCAACGATGCCTTCGGCGATGGCATCTGCTGCGAGGAAGGCGAGGGCAGCTACTTGATCATGACCCCGGATTCCACCATGCTCGTGGAGAGCGACGGCCAGTACGGGGAGCAGGATGTGCAGACCTTCTGCCTCGAAGGCGTCGGCGTGAGCGAGTCGGAGCCCATCGATCTCGCCGTGTACCCCAACCCCGCGAACGAAACACTGTGGCTGCAGGCGCCAGAGGCCCTTCGAAGGGTGCTGGTGCGTGACGCGTGCGGAAGGGTACTGCTGGAGGAACGCCCCGGATCGAATACCACGAGCATCGATGCGCGGCGTCTGGCCATCGGCGCCTATCTGCTCGAGGCAGAGACTGCCAGCGGCCGCGTGGTGAAGCGATTCGTGGTGCAGCGGTAGGGGAAGCGCTCAGTGCTTCACGGCGTAGTAGAGCGTCTTCATCCACTCATTGTTCACCATGATGAGGCCGGCCTCGGTGGCCCACCAGCGCTCCGCCATGTAGTCGGTGCCGGGAGCGGCGCGCATGATCACGGCGATGCCCGCAGGCTCCAGGGCCTTGCGGAACACGCGGCCCGCCCTGCGCGTGTGGAACTCGGTGGTGACGATGATGATCCGCTCGAAGCTGTTCTCAACGGCGAAATCGCGTACCGCCTCGGCCTCTTCCTGCGTGCTCGTTCCGACCTCAAGCAGTTGCGCCTTCCTGACATCCGCGCTGTCGAGCCGCGCCGCATCGAGGCTCAGGGCCGCCTCCGTCCGCGTGATCCCATGCAACGCGAGCACTTCGTTCACGCGCTCACCCGTGCAGATCATCAGCGGGGCCCAGCCTTCACGCAGCAGTTGGGCGCCCACAGGGCCGCGTTCCGTGGGTGCGCCTCCCAGCACGATGATCGCATCGGCTCGCGCAAGCGCATCTTCCTGGATCAAGAAGTCCCCGACCGCGCTTAGCAACGGATGGCGCAACAGCCATACCGCGAGCAGGGTCAGCGCGCAGGCCGAGATCCGGATGGCCCAGCGACGCTTCCGACCGGGATGAGCGACCTGCATGCTCAATACGCGCCGTTGCGTCGCCGCAAGACCCATTCCGCTGCGAGGAGCACCAGGATGATGAGGAAGATCCAGCGTGCCTCGATCAAATCCGTGAAGCGAGGCTGCACATAAGAGCGCGCCACTCCCCCGCCCGATTCGATGGCCGCGGCGATGGCGTCCAGCTCCTTCGGTCCCCGCAGGATGCCATTGCTGCGCGCCGCGAGATCGGCCAGCAGCGCATGATCGGCAACGGTGCTCATCTGCTCGGCGATCAAGGCGCGCACGTGCAATTCGCCCTGCGCCGCGAACCGTTCACCTTTCAGCATGGCCACCGCGCTCCAGGCGTATCGCCCAGCGGGCAGCGCGCCAGCGCTCACGCGGTACCCGTCGCCAGTAGGCGCGAATGCGAAAGGGTACTCCTTCCCCTCGTCATCCTTCAAGGTGATGCCCGCCTCTGCATCGTTGACCCGTTCGTAAGCCGCATCATAAAGTTCCGCCGTGAAGACCACCGCTTCATCCGCGGCAACCACGGCAGGTCCTTCCACGCGGAAGCGCTTCTTGTCCGCCTTGATGGCGAGGAACTGCACCAGCTTGGTGATGAAACGGTCGAAGCGCTCGAAGGAGCCGTGCATCTGGTGATCGGCCATGCGCCAGCGCCAGAGGCCTTCGCCGCAGATGGTGGCTGAGCGCAGTCCCTCCTGCTGCGCCACCGCGATGAGCGGCGCATCGGCGCGCACGGCACCGACGCGTTGCCAGGCAAGGGCTGAAGCGGCGCGCCCCAGCTCATATTGCGCGAAGGGCACCTGCAAGGGCGGATAGCGCTCGAGGGCGTGCGCGACATCCGCCTCGACGGTGTAGTAGGGAAATGCACCGTCGACGGCCGCTTGCGCATCGGTGATCGCTTGCCGCGCACCGCTTACGCGGACGCCGGCGAACTGCGCGTTGTATGCCTCGAATGAGGTGGACTGGCCCAAGACGTACAGGACAGGCACCGCTTTGGCTCTTGCCCGCTCGAGGAAGCCGCTGATATCGGCTTTGCCGCCCGGCAACTGGTGCAGCACGATCAGATCGAACTCATCCGCTGCGCCTGCGAATGCGCCTGCATAAGCAAGCTCCACCGCGTACCCTTCCATGCCGCTCAGCGCCGAGCGCATCGCACCGAGGTCAGGGTGCGGCGCCGCGGCCAGCAACAGGATCCTCTGCCGTGCATCGAGCGCCTCGATGAAGAAGTCCTGCGCGTTGTTCACCACGCTCTGCTCCGCATCGAGCGGCACGGCCTGGACCGTGTAGCGCAATGTCCCTGGCTTCTCCGCCTTGGCAGAGAAGGCGACCTCGCGCAAGAAGGGCTCGCTGTCCAGGGTCAGCTCCTGGGTGGCGATGATGCGATCGCCCAGCTTCAAGTGCACGCGCGCGCGCTGACCTTTGAGATGCCTTGCGGCGATGCGCGCCCGCACAGGGAATTCGTTCCCAACGAAGCACATGCGGTTGTGGTCTACCGCCTTCACCAGCAGATCGGGACGCACGGTGGTGTCCCCCAGAGCGATCGTGTGGATCGGCACGCCCAGCCGTTCCGCATCCAAGCGCGGGTCACGCCCCCGGTTCATGATGCCATCGCCATCGACCACCACAGCGGCGAGGTCGGGACCACCGAAACGGTCCTGCATTTCGCGCAGCGCGTAGGAGAGGTCGGTGGTGCTGGCATCCTGTTCGAACCGCAGGCCATCGCCCAGAGCGGAGCCGTATGTGAAGGCGCGCACGTCATACTCCTTGCCCAAGCGTTCCTGCATGGCGCGGAGCGCTTCCGGGTAGGCGCTTCGCAACGCGGCTGTATCGCCCGCGAATCGCAACGACGCGGAGCCATCATGAAGGAGGGCCACAACGGGTCGGCGCACTTCGCGCACCAACATGCGCAGCATGGGCTCCAGCAGGAAGAAGGCGATCAGCGCCACGGACAGGGCACGCAGCACCGCCATGGTCAATGCCAGTCGCGGCTCAAATCCTTCCTTCCCTCCGCGTCGGCAATAGAGCCACCAGGCCAGCCCAACCCCGAGCGCGATGCACAAGGGCGCTAGCCAAAGGGAGTGGGCGGTGGTGAGGTTCACGCTGCTGCGTGGATCAAGTCTGGCACGATTCGATCAACTGCGATGAGGCATACGTGCGCGAATCACCCTGCTGGCTCACGTCGTCATGCCTCCGCACACGTGCAGGGTCTGGCCGGTGATGTACGCGCTGAGGTCGCTGGCGAGGAAAAGGCAGGCATTGGCCACGTCGGTGGGCGTGCCTCCGCGCTTCAGGGGTATGCCCTCGCGCCATTGCTCCACCACCTTGACATCCAGCGCCGCGGTCATCTCGGTCTCGATGAAGCCGGGCGCGATGGCATTGCTGCGGATATTGCGGCTACCGAGCTCCAGGGCCACGCTCTTGGTGAAGCCGATGATGCCGGCCTTGCTGGCAGCGTAGTTGGCCTGGCCAGCGTTGCCCTTCACGCCCACCACGCTGCTCATGTTGATGATGCTGCCGCTGCGCTGCTTCAGCATGGTGCGCATGACGGCCTTGGTCATGTTGAAGACGCTCTTCAAGTTGGTGGCGATCACAGCGTCCCAGTCGGCCTCGCTCATGCGCATGAGCAGCTGATCCTTCGTGATTCCAGCGTTGTTCACCAAGGCATCGAGCCTGCCCCAGGCGGCGACCACCTGGTCCACCGCGGCCTGTGAACTGTTGAAATCACCGGCATCGCTCTGGATGGCGAGCACCTGGCGACCGTGCTTAGCTGCCAATTCCGTGGCCAGGGCGCTCGCCTTGTCAGGGCTGCTAACATAGGTGAATGCCACATCGGCGCCTTCTTCGAGGAAGCGCTCCACGATGCCCCGGCCGATGCCGCGGGAGCCGCCGGTGATCAGGGCGGTTTTTCCGGTGAGGATTGACATGCGGCGAAAGTACAGGCGGGAGCGCGCCCGCTACTCGCCCTTCTGCCCAACGAAGTGATCCTCCTTATCAGCGAACAGGATATTGAAGCTCGTGAGCGAGCCGTAGCAACGCGTGATGTACTGCTGCAGTTCCACCTTATCAGCCTCGGATAGCCGCTCGTGCGCGTTGATCTTCTGCTCCAGCACGCGGAATCGGTCGCGGATCATGACGATCTTATGGAAGAAGTCATCGATGGGCATCTCCTTGGGCTGGAGCGCGGAATCCTTCGGCTTCAGGATGAGATGACCGCCTTCGAACCTGCGCGCCAAGTCCACCGGGCGCTGTGGCGCCTGCATCTCCTCAAGCACCTCGCGCAGGCAGTCGCGGACGGCCTCAAGATCCAGTGGCTCCTGCCCGATCTCCATGCCCGGGGCGATGGTGACCAGTCCCTCGAAGCTGCGGCTGATGGGCTGCTCGCCATGGTCCTTGAAGAACACATGGACGGTGCGGGCGTCGATATCATACACCACACCTACGCCCATGGTCGGGTGCTTCACGCGGGCGCCGATGGAGATGTCGTAGAGTTCCATGTGATCCGGATGAGGATTGCGACGCCAAAGAAAGTCAGCAGACTTCCTGCACGGTGCAGCTCACCCCCTGCACCTGAGCCGAATCCCCGGCTCGCAGGCCGAGCAGCGCTTGCACCAGGGGCGCCTTCGCTGTTACGCCCAGGTATCGTCTGCCATTCGTTTCGAATTCCTCAAGGCTCACGCCGACGAGCAGGTTGCGCTGATCGGTATGCACCACCGCGCCGAACCCCACGCTATCGAGAAGCTCAACAGGCGCCATGCGCTCCAAGCGCTCGGCATCCTGGAGGACATGCTCCAATTGCGCGCCGAGGGAACTCATCAGATCCACGTCCCCGCCGCGCGTATGCTCGGTCTGGCTGGCGCTTTCGGAATTCTCATCGCCGATGGTAACGGCCCTCAGTTCCGCGATGCGGGCGCGCAGGTCGTTCTCCAGTTCCCCGAGCCGCGTGCGCGCTGCGTCCAGCACGGCCTTCTTCAATTCAATCCGATCCATTGTGTTCTAATTGGTGGGTCGAAAGTAGAAGCCGAGCTCACGAGCTGACCTGCCGTTGGTCATGGCGATCCAGCGGTCGGTACCGCATTGCGGTCCAGGCCGGGCACAGCAGCAGCACAGGGCCCGCTGTCCGGCTTTCTCGGCTTCTATATTTCGCCCCCCTACGATCAACCCGCAACCGCTGATGTCCACGCTGCCCCTCACCAAGCCCGCCCCGACCGTCGGAACTGCTGCGGGCACCGGATCACGGCCCGTCTCCGCCTTCATGGAGCGTCACTACTTGCATTTCAATGCCGCAGCTCTGGTTGATGCCGCCAAAGGCTACAAGGAGCACCTCGACAAGGGCCGGAAGATGATGATCACGCTGGCTGGCGCGATGAGCACAGGCGAGCTCGGGAAGATCCTCGCGGAGATGATCCGCCAAGGCAAGGTGGACATCATCAGCTGCACCGGCGCCAACCTGGAGGAGGATGTGATGAACCTGGTGGCGCACGACCATTACGAACGCATCCCGAACTACCGCGACCTCACTCCGCAGCAGGAGCGCGCCTTGCTCGATCGCGGCATGAACCGTGTGACGGATACGTGCATCCCGGAGCACGAGGCGTTCAGGCGCCTGGAGAAGCATGTGCTCGACCTTTGGACCGCCGATGACCAGAGCGGTAACCGCCGATTCCCTCATCAGTACTTCTACGAGATGATCAACTCGGGCGTCCTGAAGCAGTATTACCAGATCGACCCGAAGGATAGCTGGATGGTGGCCGCCGCCGAGCGCAACCTGCCGATCATCTGCCCGGGCTGGGAGGACAGCACATTGGGGAACATCTTCGCCGGGCATTGCATCACCGGCGATTGCAAGCCCCAGATGATGAAGAGCGGCATCGAGTACATGATGTTCCTCGCGGAATGGTACACGGCCAACTGCGGCACCGACGGCATCGGATTCTTCCAGATCGGGGGCGGGATCGCAGGCGATTTCCCCATCTGCGTGGTGCCCATGCTGCATCAGGACCTGCAACGGGAGCACATCCCCTTCTGGAGCTACTTCTGCCAGATCAGTGACAGCACCACCAGTTACGGCAGCTACAGCGGCGCAGTGCCCAACGAGAAGATCACCTGGGGCAAGCTCGATGCCGATACGCCGAAGCATATCATCGAGAGCGATGCTACTATTGTGGCGCCCCTGATCTTCGCCTACGTCCTCGACATGTGACCCCATGCAGCGACTGATCCGATCCTTCAACACCTTGACCGACGAGCTCAAGGAGACCCTTCAGGAACAATACCCTGATGGCATAGATGGCACACACATCAAGACCATCCCCACAGCCAAGGGGGAAATGCTCCGTGTGATCGAGCTGAAGACGCCGGAAGCCCTCTACCTGATCAAGATCAACGCCGAGAGCCGTGCCGAGATCGAAGAGTTCCTGGATCAGGACAATGACAGCGGCCCTGGCGCCGATGATGGCGATGAAGAAGGCGGCATCGAACCTGGCGATGAAGGCGAAAGCGATCTGGACGCGGAGGGCGCAGACGACGACGACGCGGATGATGACATGGATGACGATGAGGATGAAGATGAGGACGACGATGATGAGGATGACGCTGGGGACGACGATGAGAAGGACGAAGACGATGACTGATCGCCACCCCTTGTGGCGCTGACCGCAGGCCCTGGCTCCGTTGGATCCAGGGCCTGCTTACTTTGTGAGCGACACTGATGCACCATGAACGGCCACTTCCACATCGCCTTCGCCACCACCGACCTGAAGCGCATGCGCGCGTTCTATGGAAAATTCCTCGGGTTGAAGGAGGGCCGTAGCGCCAAGAGCTGGGTGGATTATGACTTCTTCGGCCATCAGCTCACCATCCAAGAGGTCCCGGTGACCTACCGCACTGCCCGGATCTACAACCCGGAGTCGAACGTGCCCAGCGACCACTGGGGCGTGGTGCTCTCCATGGCTGATTGGAAGAAGCTCCGCGACAGGCTCAAGAAGGTGGGGCATCCTTTCTTCATCGAGCCGCGCACGGTGATGAAAGGCGAGGTGGGCGAGCAGGTGAGCATGTTCATCGAGGATCCCGATGGGCACGCGATCGAGTTCAAGGCCTTCGAGAACAGTGGCGATCTGTTCAGGAAATGAGCTCGTGAGGAGCCAGCGTCCTATTCCCGATGGGATTGGCCGTTCAGACCGTCGGAGCCTCCTTCATGATCCAGTTCGGCCGTTCGCTGGAGCACTCCAGCCTGCAGCTTCGCTCATCCAGTACATCACGCTGTTCTCATGCTCATCATGAACATGACCTGGTATCCGGGAGCGCAGGAATTCCTGTATCGCAGAGCCGCCAGAAATCCGTTGCGCTGATCAAGGGGTGCGAATCCGCTCCGTGCTGATCCCGTGGCAGCGATTGCACGCCCCATCGTGTATGGCCCCTGTCATGAACAACGTGTCAAGGCCACGAATTACGGCGGGGAACAGCCCTTGACCGAAGGCCAACGCCTCCGAGCTATGGATATTCCCACTTCGGTCGCTTTCCATGGCCAAATGCACCTCACCAGTTCCGTGAGGCTTGGAGAAAAGCCGGACCTGCGCACCGACGAACGGATGCTGCCCACCGCTGTCGAAGATGGTGCCCGCCACCTTCCAGCAGATCTCCCCCTCACCATCGGGCAGATGGCAGCGCATGCAATCCTCGCCGGAGTTATGGCTGCTTCCTTGCGCTGTGCTCGTCGGCCCATCCTCGCACTTGCCGTGCTTGCAGGCCACAGCCGTTAAGGTCACTGTCAATGCAGCCCAAGCGCCCACGCACATCCATCGCATGCGTTGAAAATAATCACCTTCCATGCGCATGAAGCGCACCTTCGATGGAGGCGGTCAATCGTAGGATTGATGGGCTAAAAGCGCCCCGTCGTCATAGCGCTCGCCTCGCGCCAACGCGCCATCGGCATAGAATAAGCGCCCCGTGAGACGCTCCTTCGCATCGCGGAATTCCCACACCCCCTGGCGCTGGCCATTCCGGAAACCGGCTTTCGCCAGCAGCGCGCCGGAGTCGCTGAACTGCTTCCAGATCCCATCGCGGCGGCCGTCACGGAAGCAGCCTATCTCCTTCACGAGTCCGTTCTCATGGAAGGTGATGAAGTGGATGCGGTCACCCTCTCTGTAGCGCGTTGCACGCAAAGTCCCGTCGGGCCATCGCTCCTGATTCAAGAGTTCGGTGGCTTGCGCCGAAACGCATACCGTGATGAACAGCGAGCAAGTGAAAAGGATGGTCCGCATGAAGGTGCTTCTTAGGGCCTTTGATACGCCCAAAGATAGCCTTCGGTTCACCTCGAATTAACGCAGGCTTAACAATAAGCCATCAACGCTGGGGTGTTCGTCGCCGAACCTCTACAGATGACTGTAGTTGGGCGCTTCCCGGGTGATGTACACGTCGTGGGGATGGCTCTCCTTCATGCCCGCCATGGTGATGCGGATGAAACGCGCGCTCTTGAGCGTTTCCATGTCTGATGCGCCGCAATAGCCCATGCCGGCTCGCAGTCCGCCAACGAGCTGGTGCACCACTTCGGCCAGCTTCCCCTTGTAAGGCACACGGCCCGAAATGCCCTCGGGCACCAGCTTCTTGATATCGTCCTCCATATCTTGGAAGTAGCGGTCCTTGCTGCCCTGCTGCATGGCCTCAATGCTGCCCATTCCCCGGTACGCCTTGAAGCGTCGACCCTCGTAGATGATGGTCTCACCGGGGCTCTCCTCCACACCGGCGAACATGCTGCCCACCATCACCGTGCCCGCTCCAGCGGCCAATGCTTTGACGATGTCCCCGGTGTAGCGGATCCCGCCATCGGCGATCACGGGCACGCCGCTATCGGCGATGGCACTTGCGCAATCCATCACAGCCGTGAGCTGCGGGACGCCGACCCCGGCGATCACGCGTGTGGTGCAGATGCTGCCGGGCCCGATGCCCACCTTCACCGCATCGGCCCCGGCTTCAACAAGCGCCAGCGCTGCCTCGGCCGTGGCGATGTTACCAGCTACGACATCCACCCCATTGAAGGCCGACTTCACCTGCTTGACCATGCTGATCACGCCTTTGGTGTGGCCGTGCGCGGTATCGATGACCAGCGCGTCGACCCCCGCATCAACGAGCGCCTTCGCGCGCTCCATCGTGTCTGCAGCGATTCCGATCGCGGCTGCCACGCGCAATCGGCCCATCCTGTCCTTGCAAGCGTTGGGGCGTTGCTTCAGCTTGATGATGTCCTTGTAAGTGATGAGCCCCACGAGCAAACCTTGGGAATCGACCACGGGCAGCTTCTCGATCTTATGGTCCTGGAGGATCTCCTCGGCCTGGGCCATGGTGGTGTCCGGCTTCGCGGTGACGATGCTCTTCGAGGTCATGACCTCGGCCACGGGACGGGCCATCCGCTTCTCGAAGCGCAGGTCGCGGTTGGTGACGATGCCGACGAGAAGGCCGCGCTCATTCACCACCGGGATGCCACCGATCTTATTCTCCGCCATGAGCCGTAGCGCGTCGCCCACGGTGGCGCCCTCGTCCAGCTTCACCGGATCCATGATCATGCCGCTCTCGCTGCGTTTCACGCGGCGCACCTCAGCGGCTTGCTCGGCTATCGGTTGATTCTTATGAATCACGCCGATCCCGCCCTGCTGCGCTATTGCGATGGCCAGCTCGGCACCGGTCACCGTGTCCATGGCGGCGGAGACGACGGGCACGTTCAACCGGATGTTCCGCGAGAAGCTGGACCGCACGTCCACTTCGCGAGGCAGCACCTCGCTGTAGGCGGGCACGAGCAGCACGTCGTCATACGTCAGCCCTTCGCCCATGATCTTACTGTTCGTCGCCTTCCCATTGGCCGGAAGGCTGGTGGCGCTCTTCGCGGGCGCCGCGGCTGCCGATCTTTCCATGCACAAAGGTAGCCACCTCGGCGAAAGGCCGGCCTCAATCCTCGCGCAGCAGCAGCACGGTGCCGCGCTTCACCACCATGCGGCCCGCGCCGTTGCGCACGCTGCAGTAGTAGGCGTAGATCCCCTGCGGCATCACCTGGCTGCCCACCACCCCATCCCAGCCCTTGTCAGGGTCCTCCGTCTCCCAAATGGTCTGGTTCCAACGATTGATGATCAGGAAACGGTAGTCGGTGGGATCGGAGAAGCCCAGCACGGGTTTGATCTCCCGACGCGCCTCGATCGGGCTTCCGATGATGAAGGCGTTGGGGATGTACACCAATTCCTCCTGGTAAGCGCAAGCGATATTGCTTTCAGAAGTGGCGTTGATCCCTGACGGATTCCCGGCTTCCAAGGCTTGAACGAAATAGCAGAAGTCGCCTGTTTCAAGCACGAACGCGTTCACGTCGTCCTCATACTCCCAGGGATCGCTCGGAACCGAGGCTATCAACTCGTACGCTCCCCCAGCCACGCTGCGATGGATGGCGTATCCTGCCACGGCTCCGGCCCATTCGATGTAACCGTTCCATCGCAGTCGGTTCACGCCATCGAGGCCCGGCTCCGCCTGCAGCACCATGCTGGCGCCGAGGTTGCTGGTGACGGAAGCGCTGCCGCAACTATCGAGCACCTGCATGCGGTAGCGATACCCATTCTCGATGGTGCTCACCGTGGCATCGGTGTAAGTGATCACGGGCCCGGCGGTGCTCGGGAAGGTGGCCACCTGGGTGTAGGCGCCGCCGTTCTTCGAACGCTCGAGCCGGTAGCCCCCGACTTCCGCGCTGAAATCGACGCTGTCGACCACCACGATAGAGTTGGGACCGGTCACAGTGACCGTGCGCACATAGTTCCCAACTGGCAGCGTTGGGTATTCCGAAACGCGACAGGTCTTGTTGCTCAGCGAACTGGCAAGGCCGGGTCCTTCGATCGCCTTCACGATATAGCAGTACGTATTGCCCGGTTGCACGCTGTGATCGTAACTCAGCGCATCACCGGGCAGGTTGGCCAGTATCGCCCAGTTGCCCCCGTTGAATTGCACAAGCAGCTGAATGCTCTGCGGCACCCATCCCACGTATGGTGTCCAGAGCACACGCACGCGCGCCGCGCATTTGTCGTACTCGGTCCGCGCGTACATGGTGCTATGAGCGGCCCCGGCCGCGCTCGTGTTCGGGCTGGGGGGCGAACCGGTGAAACAGGTATCGAACGCTGCGACCGAGAAAGACTCCGGTCCACCGAAGGGCCAGCTATCCGACCATTGGTACGTGGTATTGAACTGGCCGAAGACCGTATCGATGAGCACTGCGCCCCCGGGACCGTTGTACACGATGATGTACCCATCCGTGTCGGGCTCCGGTGAAGCCGTCCAGATCAGGGTGCTCAATCCATTGGTGCTGTCCACGCTCACCGCTTCGATCACCGGCACTGAAGGAGGACTGACATCGTTGAACACCTCCCCATCTCGATTGCTGAAGGAGACGCACCCATTCGCGTCGGCCAATCCGATTCGGAAGGTGAGCGAATCCTCACAGATGTCAACCTCCCAGGAATAGTTGAACACGGTCGCGGGCACGGTCGCGATCTGGCTCCATGTGCCGACCGGGTATTCGAGCCAGATCGTGAAATCCACAGCAGCGGCCGCGGAAGTGGCCGGGGCGTTCCAACTCAAGTCGGCGCTGCCTAAAGGCGTGCTCTGCGATACGTCCAGGAAGATGGTGGCAACGGTGTCACTGGCCGCTGATACCTCAGGCGGCAGTCCGTTGGTAACGGAGGTCATGTAGTAGTACTGGGGGCCGCTGCCCCCTGCCGCGCCCAGATGCAGATAGCTGGTTGATCCGCATGCCACGGTGGCCAGCAGCACGAAAGGGCCCAATGGCGTCTGGGCGTGCCAGATGTCGTATTGCGCGCAGTCGCCGCCGGGGTCAGCCGGAGGCGTGAAGGAGAGCGTGACGTCACCGCTCACATCCACAGAAGCGCAACGGGGCTCCGGCGGATCGAGTGGTTGACCAGCCACCAAATGCGCTAGCAGCGGGCCCAAGACCAGGCTGAAGCCGGTTCGCTTGGTCAAGGCGGCATGGACGAGCATCACGCTGAATAGACGCTGTTGCACGTGCTCATGTTGCCAACTTGGGCTCATGCGCATGGAATCTCGCTGACTCGAGCGCGGGCGGCTTCATATTCCGAGAGCATTTCAGCAACGATCCGCGCTGCGGGCAGGATCTCATGGAACCGGCCGCTGACCTGCCCGATCTCAAGCTCTCCTTCATCCAGATCGCCCTCGAACATGCCTCGCTTGGCTCGCCCACGACCCAGAATGGACCTGAGTTCTTCGGCAGTGGCCCCCCTGGCGTAAGCCTCCTTCACCTGGTCGAAGAATGGATTCCTCAATAGTCGCACCGGTGTAACCTCCTTCAACGTGAGCAGGGTATCCCCTTCATCCGCGTCCGCCACACGCTGCTTGAACGCGGGGTGCGCTGAGCTCTCCTCGCTGCACACGAACCGGGTGCCCACCTGCACGCCTTCAGCACCCAGGACCATGGCGGCGAGCATGCTCCTGCCATCGCAAATACCTCCTGCAGCGATCACGGGAACGGACAGCGCGTCGGCAACCATCGGGACAAGAACCAAGGTGGTGGTCTCCTCCCTCCCGTTGTGACCTCCTGCCTCGAAGCCTTCGGCCACCACCGCATCCACCCCGGCTTTCTCGGCCTTGACCGCGAATCGCACGCTGCTGACCACATGCGCCACTTTGATGCCCTTGTCCTTCAACCTCCCAGTCCAAGTACCTGGATTCCCGGCGGATGTGAACACGATGGGCACCTGCTCCGCTTCTATGATGGCGATGTGCTTCTCAATATCCGGATACAGCATCGGAACATTCACGCCGAAGGGCCTGTCCGTAGCCGCCTTGCACCGGCGGATATGCTCCCGGAGCACCTCCGGGTACATGCTCCCAGAGCCTATCAGGCCTAGTCCACCGGCATTGCTCACCGCTGCGGCGAGTCGCCAACCGGAGCACCAGATCATGCCCGCCTGAACGATGGGATGCTCAATTCCGAAAAGCGCGGTGATCCGTGTACCCATGAATACCCTTGAAGGGGCGCCAAATCTAGCCTGATGGGCAACGGTCAAGCCAATCGCCGAATTGTTGAAAACCGGCTACCGATGGCTCCCTCACGCTCAAAGCCTTGTTTCTTATGTTTGCGCGTCAACTCTCACGCCTTCAAGCCCTGAGCATGCGCCTGGCTACTCCTCGAACCATTCTCCTGACGCTGGCGATTGCCACGCTGACCTCCGTTTCTGCTCAATACGCTTGGGACATTGGTTTCCACATCGGCGGAGCCAATTACTTGGGTGAGATGGGCGGGAAGGACCAGCCCCGGAGGGATTTCATCTGGGACATGAAGCTCAGCCAGACGCGCTGGGCCGTCGGCGGGTTCGCGCGTCGCAAGCTGAACCGCATGTTCTCGGTCAGCACCGGAATCATGTACATGCGCATCCAAGGCGCAGATGCATTGACGGAGAGCTACGGTCCTCGCCGTGGCCGCAACCTGAATTTCCGGAACGACCTGTTGGAATGGTACATACGGCCGGAGTTCACGATCTTCCAAGACAATGACTTGGGTGGTCGAGGCCGCTATAAGACCGATTTCCGACTCTTCGGCTACGTCGGCGCAGGCGTTTACTTCTCGAATCCCAAAGGGCAACTGAACCGAGAAGGGGCCTTCTACAATCTGCGCGATTACAATACCGAATTAGCCAATTACTCAGCCATCGGTGTGAGCATACCGGCGGGCATCGGCTTCCACTTCACCAAGAAGCGCCGTCATCGTTACGGCTTCGACATCGGCTGGAGGACGACATTCTCGGATTACCTCGATGATGTGAGCACCACATACAAGGATCCGGATCTGCTCCCAGGCGGTGCCACAGGAACGGCCGCTCAACTGGCTAACCAGAACAACTTCGTCGCATCGGACCCTACTCTACCAGACCCATACAACTACGGTTACCGGGAGTTCGCGGATGGATCGGCGGTGGAGAATATCCGCGGCGACCCCACGCACAACGACAGTTACCTGACCATGACCTTCACGTACAGCTACGTGCTGCGTGGCCAGTCGAATTTCTACCGTCAGCGGTACAGCTGGATACGCGGAACCAAGCGTGTCGGACGGAAGAGCCGCGCGAAATTCTGATTCATCGGAACGTCCCACTGGCTTGTTCAACAAGAAGCCGGACCATGGGTCCGGCTTCTTGTTTTCGGCGCGGGATGGTCTGCTCACTCCATGCCATGCCGGTCGAGCCAATCTCCAAGAACAACGAGTGACCAGACGCGCGACCAATTCACCCGCGGGTCGTTCGACAGGAACCGCCTCCAAAGGGTCATAAGGGCCCCTGGGCGGAACACATCACGTGTTTGAAGCCGAAACAAACGGTCCTCGCAAAAGGTCTTCAGATCATTCCGCATCCAGGCCTCCCAAGGAAGCGTAAAGCCCATCTTAGGCCGGTCCACCACCTCATAGGGAAGCAGATCACCCAATGATCCCACCAGCAGATGCTTCGGGCTGTGCGGGTATTTCACGGCATCGCCCACACCAAGAACGAATTCGACCAGATCGTGGTCCAGGAAAGGCACCCGCACTTCAAGGGCGTGCGCCATGCTCATCTGATCCGCATCACGGAGTAGCACATTGCGCATATAGGTGCTGATCTCGCCCAGGCTCACTTGGCTCAAGAACGGCAGCGCGTGCCCGCCATCAGTGCGTATCAATCCGTGCATCACCTCCCTCACCCGATTCGCTGGGAGCCGTTCCATTGAGAGGAAGCGCATCAGCTCCCGATCGCTGAAGGCGAGCCTAGAGACCGGGAACGTATCGTCAACGCTGAAGGAAGGAAGACGAAGCAACTCACCAAGCTTGTCCGAGGCGATCGATGGGCGCGCCAACGCGATGATCCGGGCCGCGAAACCACGGAGCTCTCTCGGGAATTGCGTGACCCACCGCCGATTCCAGAGTGCCATCGTACGCGTGAAGACCGGATATCCCGCGAAGACCTCATCACCACCGAGCCCGCTCAAAGCCATGGTAATGCCCGCTTCCTTGGTCTTCTTCGAGACCACGTAGGTATTCGGGCCATCCGCGCTGGGGTGATCCATTGCGGCGAGCGCATCGGGCAGCATGCGCAGCATATCTCGGGGCTGAAGGCGGATGCTCGTATGCTCGGTTCTGAACTTCCCTGCGACCAGCCGGGCATAGCGCTCTTCGCTGTAGGCTTCCTCATCGAACACCACGGAGAAGGTGTGAACCGGCGAAGCCATGCCCTGCGCCATCAAGCCCACTACAGCGCTGCTGTCTATGCCCCCGCTCAGAAACGCGCCGAAAGGCACATCGCTCACGAGCCGCTTTTCCACCGCCCGCGAGAGGCGTTCGCGTATCTCGTTCTTCACCGCCTCGAGCGGGAGCCGTTCCGCATCGCGCTTCACGGCATGCGCCAAGTCGTACCAGCGACCTGTGCTCAGCTCCTGGTCGCTTACGCGCATCCAATGGCCGGCTTCCAGCATGCGCACGCCCTCGACGATGGTCGCTGGCTCATGCACCGTCTGGTAGCGCAGATGGTCGATCAGGGCCAAGCGGTCCAAACGCCGTGGCACCAGGCCTGTTGCCAGCAGGGCGCGCAGCTCGCTGGCGAAGAGCACGCGCTCATCGTCCCGGTACCAATAGAGCGGCTTGATGCCCATCCGGTCGCGCGCAATGAAGAGCTCGTCAGAATCGCGGTCGTGGATCACGAAGGCGAACATGCCTTGCAGACGATGAAGGCAATCATCGCCCCAGGCTTCATAGGCAGCCAGCAGCACTTCGGTATCCCCGCCGGTCCGCCATGGCCGATGCAGCTCCAGCTTCAGTTCCCGGTAATTGTAGATCTCGCCATTGAAGGCGATGGCGAAGCGGCCATCATCGCTCAGGAATGGCTGGTTGCTCTCCGGCGAGAGGTCGATGATGCTCAACCGCCGGTGCCCGAGGACCGAATTGCCCCTGCGAAGCACGCCATCGGCATCGGGACCACGGTGCGCCATCGCGGCGTTCATGCGCCGCACCAGCCCTTCTGGATCGCTCAACCCCTCCAAGCCGTGGATGCCCGCGATGCCGCACATCAGCTGGATACTGCAGCGTGCGCGCAGATGCGCTCCAATCCGGCCCGCAGAGGCTGAGGCTCGCGCCCGAGCAAAGCACGCATGCGGGTGATGTCCGGCATGCGCCGGGTCATGTCCCCTTCTTCCAGCGGTGGCAGGTGCACGATGCGAGATGAGCTCCCCGTGATCTCTATGATGGTGCGCGCCAGATCCTTGATGGTGATCTCCGCATCGCTGCCGATGTTCACCACGTCATTCATCACTTCTTCGCGCCGGAAGGCGGCGAGGCATGCATCGGTATTGTCGTCGATGTAGCAGAAAGTGCGTGTCTGGGACCCATCGCCGTAGATGGTGATGTCCTCTCCGGCCAGGGCCGCCCGGATGAACTTGCTGACGACGAAATCTCGGCTTTGATGCGGGCCATAGGTGTTGAAGAACCGGAATACGGTGTACGACAGCCCGAACTCCTTGTGGTAGCTCCGAAGGAAGGCCTCGCCGATGTTCTTCACGATGGCGTAGGGCAACTTGCTGTTGAGCGGCGTGGTGCGCTCATTCTGAGGGATCTCGACCGGCTCACCGTACACCTCGCTGCTGCTGCTGTACAGCACGCGCTTCACGCCCGTGTTCTTCGACAGGTCGAGGATGTTGCGGATGCCATCGATGTCGCGCAGCACCATGACCGGGTTATCCGTGGTGCGCTTCACGCCGACCACGGCCGCATAATGGAACACATGGTCGAAACGGTTCGCGTAGAACACCGCGCTGATGTCCTCGAACCTGTTGACATCGCATTTGATGAAGCGCATGTTCGGCGGCAGCTTCGCAGGCAGCTTGCGCCGGTCGCCGGTGAGGAGATTGTCCACCACCGTGATGTCGTTCTGTGGATCCGCGGCGAGCTTGACGGCAAGGTCGCTTGCGACGAAGCCGGCGCCACCGGTTACGAGGATGCTTGGCATGCGGCGGTAAATGTAACCGGGGCCTCGCGCCGGTCGATCCCGCCGATGCTCAGTCCAGCTGCACCACGCGCTTCCCTTGACGCTGGTACATGCCAGGGGCGCGGTCGCGCCCGACCGGCCGACCCATGATATCATAGGTCGGACCCTTGGTTGCCGGCGCCTGCAACCACGCTTCTGAAATGCCGGTTTGCGCTTCGTTCAACGGGCTGGCGGAGATGACAAGCTCATCCAAAGCCCAACCGCCTGTATTGTTCTGGTAGGGCTGGAATCGGATCTGGAACGCGGCGAACGGATTCCCTTCCGGAGCGACGATCGGTCCGAGGTCATTCAGGGTGATGTTCGTCCAAGCATCAGGAACCTCCACATCGGCGATCTCTTGCAAAGGCAGTGCGAGGTTGTTGGTGAAGAGCACCTTCACGCGCTGCGGGCCATCCTGATAGATCTTATGGCGGAAACGGATGCTGTCCAGCCGCACAGCGCTCGTGGCAAGCGCGTTGAACACCACGCTCTTGTCCGGCGTGGGCTCGGCCGTCCAACCGGCGGTGTACACCGCATTGTCCGCAGTGGTCACTGGGAGCGGACAGGTCTGAACGCCCAACCAAGCCGCGTTGGTCCCGATCAGGGTGCCTCCTGTGGCTTCAGGCATGTTGCAAGCGCTGCAACCGGCATCGCAGTTCAGGATCTCGCTGCACGGGAAGTTCAACCAGCGATACTCGATCCGGAGCGGCTGGGCTATCGCGGCTAATTGAAGCACGAATGCGGCAACCGTAAGTAGTCGAGGAAGAGCCATGTGTGTCCGTTTGAGCACGCCGGATCTCGGCGTTCGGGGCGCTCATACGGGCTCTCGTCGGCAGCGGTTACGTCCCGGTATGCCCAATCGGATCATTCGTCCAATCCGGCGCGATCATCGGCGAGGCACCGGGCGAGGTGCTCCTCAAGCAGATGCCCCATGCTTGGCAGGCCGTGGAACATCGGGTCATCGTGGTGCATGGCAAGCTCTTGGCCCAAGCGCAAGACGTTCTCCTCCGGGGCGATCACGTCGCGCTTCATGGCTCCGATCAGTTCGGTAAGGCGCCCTTGCGACCGGCGCGCCCTGCGGCGTATCAGCGACCGCTCTTCGTTCCGGTACTGCGCCGCGGTCTCTGCACCGATCGCCTCCTGAGCGAGCTTCACGTAGGGCAGGTTCTCCTTGTAGAACTGTGGCAGGTAGCTGCGCAATCTTCCTTCATGGCTCTGCTGGTCCAGGTCGATGGCCCGCAGGCGGTACTGCACCTGGTCCACATCGTGAATGGCATCCACCACGAAGTTGTACGCGCGCATGTCGCCGAGCAAGCGCACGAAGCAGCGCTCGTTGAACTTCACGAATTCCTTGCACAATCGCACCCGATTCAACTCCCCTCCGTAACGCGCTGGCTCGGCGATGAATGCATCGCCCGGCACACCGATGATGTGCTCCTCCACCAAGGTGCTGCCTTCCACGAGGTAACTGATCCGGTACGGCGAAAGCAGGTGTTCCAACTCCAATCCGTAAACGCGGTTGGCATCCGTTCGCTTCACATAGAAGTAGTCATGGTTCTCGTTCAGCAGGTTGATCACTTTCACGCGGAACGGCTGCGAATTCCCGTAAGGGCATAGGTCGATCTCGCCGATCCGAAGATGCTCGACGTGCCGGCCATCGGCCACCAGCCGTTGATAGGTCTCTAGCAGCTTGTGCTCAAGCTCCTCCCGGTCGACAGGGCGGAATAGTACGCTCTGCCAGAGCGTGTCCTCGCCTTGGGCGCCCCGTCGGGGCATCACACCATCGTGGCGCAGAAGATCAGCATACGCGATGGGCAGCTTCACGCTGCGTCCCTCATGATCGAGGTACCCCTTCAGCCCATCGGATACGGGGTACATCTGCTTCCGGCGACCCGCCGGGTTGAGCGATGGCTCAGCGGGCGACATGAAAAGCCCGTGTGCCCACTTGACCGAAACCGGTGGCGATGCTCAGGGTGTAAGCGCCGGGCGCGAGGTCGCGCGTGTCGATCACGGCCTCATTCGCTCCCGGTCGCACGGCGCGCAGCACCAGCCGGCCTTGGGAATCGAGGATGTTCATGATCACCGTTCCCGTCAGGGGCTGCTGGAAGCGCACCGTGAGCGCTTCATCGGCAGGCACGGGCATGAGCGTGAAGGAGGATCGCCCTGGCCGCTCATTGATGCCGATCACGCCCGATGCTTTGGCATAGGCGTATTGACCCTTGTAGAGCCGATCGATATCGATGCTCCCGGTTCCATTCGTCAAGGACGTGCCCGTGTTCACGGTCTGCTCCGGATGGATCTGCCAGGGTGATTCGGCATCAGGCCTCCAGACCATGAGGATGCCGGTCTCATCACCGTTGATCAAGCCGTGGTCCATCTGAGTGGGCGTGGTGCCCTGGTACATGAATTTCGCGCGCAGGGCCGTCCCCTCCGGCCACAAGCCATCCACATTCCAATAATGGGCGCCACTCACCTCGTTGATGCTCCAACCCAAGGCATCGGCGTCGGCGCCGCTCCAGATGTGGTCCACCCGAACCAGCGTGGAATCGACGAGGGTGTCCGCGTAAAGGCGCATGTCCACACGAGGCAGCTGGCTGGCGAAGAAGACGCCCGGAACAATGGTGATCTCGTGATCGAGCCTGGCCTGATTGAGCCGCTGATAACGATTGAGCACGGCCATGACGGGCTCGAAGGGGCAATCGATGTTGATCTGCGTGAGCAATCCGCTGGCCGTGACCAAGGCTTCGTGCTGTTGTCCATCGGCACCGATCAAGGTCAAGTCCAAGGGTGTGGAGCCGTGCAATGAGCTGGTGCCGTAAAGCTTCTGGCCGATCCGAAGGTCCACGTCCCACGCTCCGCCATTCGGCTCGGCATCGAAGCCCCGGATCTCGAATACGGAGTAGCCGGGACTGAACACCCAATCCTGGAAGAAGGCGTCCATCTCCACGTTGGTGATGGCCTCGATCGTGTCACGCCACATCTCCGGGGTGAACACGGTATCGGCCAGCCGGACCTGAGACTGGCGCATGGCTTCGCGGAAGAGCTCATCGCCGAGGTAGCCGCGCATGTTGTGCATCACCGCGGCGCCTTTGTAGTACGTGTGCGTGCCGTAGATGTGCTCATCGGGCATGGGCGACAGCGCTTGGAACCCATCATCGTCCAGGTGCGCCGAGGTAAGGATGTCGAGCAGGTTCTCCTTCACCTTGCTCACCATCGAGGTCCGCCCATTTAGCCATTCATCCAGCAGATGACTGCTGTACTCGGCGGGCCCTTCCTTCAGCCACATGTGGTTATGGACGCGTGGAGTGACCTTATCGCCCCACCAATGGTGGCCGAGCTCATGGGCGAAGAGGTCCCGGTTGCTGCCCAGGCTCTGCCCCGTCATGAAATCCGGGTAAGCGATGTTCGTGGCGATCTCGAGCGCGCCATCGGTGGTGAGCACGTAACCGACGCGGTCGTACGCATAAGGCCCGTACCAATGCTCCAGCGCATCGATGCACGCGCCGAGGTCGACGAACTTCCCTACCATGGCACCCAACTGCGCGGGCTTCGACCTCAGGGAGATCGGGATGTCGCCATATGCGCCGGCATGCGTGTAGGCGTACTCGTCGTAGTTGGCCACGGCGATGGCGCTGATGTGCGTGGGGATGGCATGAGGCAGGTCGTAGGACCTCACCACCGTGTCCCCGCCCAACTGCACTTCACCCATGAACTCGCCTTGTCCGAATAACCTCCTGTTGCCGGCGCTCTTCACGTGGAAGGTGTATGTTGCGCGCTCCATGAAGCTGTCGAAGCAGGGATACCACACCTTCCCGAAGTTGGGGGGCACCGTGGTGAGGCCGATGCCCAGGTTGTAGATGTAATCGCTCGCGAAATAGAATCCGCCCCAGGACGGATCCGCATCCGGTGTGCCGTGGTAGTGCACCGTGATGACGTGCTGCTCGCCGATCACAGGCTCGTCCTCCAGTTGCACCCGGAGGAACTGTCCGTCGTGCGTGTACGCGAGCGGGCCGTTCTCGCCGATCACGGAATCGACCGTAAGTGACTGAAGGTCGAAGCGGATGCTCGATTGGCCGGGCAGCTTCGCCGCCCAATTGATCGCCGTGGCAGCCGTGATCGTCTCACCGAAGTAGTCGGTGGCGTCCAAGGTGATGTCGTAGTGGATGATGTCGAAGGTGTCGCTCCGCGCAATGGTCTCATCGATCAGGTCGCGCTGGCCTTGGGTGAGGGCCTGCGGCCGAGGGATCCTGCCATCTGGCAGCACGAGGCATCCGTGGATGCGCGGCTGAGCCATGGCGGCGAGCTGGAATCCGAGGAATGCGGTGAACAGGGCGAGTCGCGGTGCGTTCATGGGCGAAGGGTGCCCGAAGCTACGCCGCGCCGGTTTCCCGGTCAGACCGGTTTGCGGACGCGGAACAGCCGACGGAGCAGGATGAAGACGCCGATCACGATCAGGATGATGCTCCAATGGCCCGCCAGGAAGAGCACGAATCGGAGCAGCGTGCGCCAGCCCTCGGCCAGTGCTGAACCCAGCTTGATGAAGAAGCCCGGCTCATAGCGTTCGATGTTGCGTTCATTGGCGAGCATTTCGTGGCGCACGCTCTGGCGCTGGTAGATCTCCACGGTGATCGTGCTGAAGGCGATCCGGTCCTCTAGGCCCATGCTGCTCAGGAGCGCCTGATCGGCCTGCTCCTGCCGGTCCAGCAGGCGGTCCTCCGCGCCGGCCGTCTCCCGCAATCTCCTTCCCTGCTCATCAATGGCCTCCTCCATCCGCTCGGTATGCCGCGCCACACGGCGCCGGGTCATGCTGTTGGCCAGGAGCATCAGGCGAACGTCCTCGGCCTTCAAGGTGCGGTGGTCCAGGAAATCCACGAAGCGCGCGAGCGATTTCAGCGCGGTATCGAGCTGTGCCACAGGCACGCGCAAGGTGGCGTGGTTCACCACGGTGAAGCGCGTGGTCTCCAGCACGCTATCGGCGCTCACCGGCGTGGTGTACCGGTCATCCACGTTCGAGCTCAGGTGCGTGTGCTCCACGAAACCGCCGAAGCCGGCGATCAGCTCCTCGATGGCGTAAGTGGCGCTCACCACGTCCTTCGCGCGGAAGCGGAGGTCGGCGGTTCGGATGAAGCGGCGGCTGGTGTCCGCGCTGGCACGCGCGGCGCTGGAGCTCATCATTTCATGGGCCCCGCCTTCCCCGTTCATCGACGCACTGTCGGCAGCAGCGGCCCAAGCCACCGGCTCCATGTGCTCGGTTTCCTTGAGTCCGGGTCGGGCGTCTGCCCTTTCCGGCGCCCTTCCGCAGGCCCCGATCACGACTATCGCGGCAATTAGGATGAGGACGCGCTCTTTTGCTGGCATGCTGGCTTCAGGTTGATTGCGCATCAGTACACGGATCAGTCGGTGCCGTTCGATGATGCACGAACGGCGATCATGGCCTGAATCGCGTGGTGGTCGCTCAATTCCTGCGGCAGCGTTCGGAACGCCCAGCTGGCGATGGCCCTATCGTGAAGCATGTGATCGATCCGGAGCTTCGGCAACTTGCCGATGTAAGTGCCTCCCAGGCCGCGGCCGCTCTCGGAGAAGGCATCGAGCATGTCGCCGCGCAGGCGGTGGTACGCATAGCTCATGGCCACGTCGTTGATGTCGCCGCAGAACACCGCGGGGTGCGGACTGGCGCGCAAAGCGCTGTCGATCACAGCGGCCTCTCCAGCGCGGCGGATGGCGCCATCACGAACGAGCTCGAGGATGCGGCCGCCGCGCGCCTGGATGGCCTCGGCATCCGGGTCGGCGCGCATGGAATCGATGAAACGGTAATCGGCATCACCGAAATGAAGGCTGGCCAGATGCGCGTTGAACACGCGCAGCGTATCGAGGCCGAGAACGATGTCGGTCCAGATGCAGATGTTGTTGGTGCGGCGGCCGAAGTCGAGCCTTCCTCTGGCGGCGATGCGGTGCTTGGTGAACGTGGCGATGCCGAAATGCTGGTCGTACCTCTTCACGTTGTGCGTCCACGCGAGATGCTCGGATCGATAACCCAGATCCTCCATGATCGCATCGCGGGTTCGGAAGAAGCGACTGTCGGTGCTGTGGAAGAACTCCTGCAGGCAGAGGATGCCGGCGTCCTCCTGACGCAGCACATCGAAGATGGCGTCGCGGGTGCGCACGTTGTCATCCCAGTTGTACAGATCGAAGACCCGCACGTTCCAGCTGAGCAGCTTCACGCCTTCGCCGATCGCTTCCGATGGCTTCTCGTCCGTTCCGATCAGTTGCACGTGGTCGCCGATGTGGCCCCAGCCGATGAGCAAGGCGATGCCCGACAGCAGCATGCGCTTGCGGCGGAAGAGCATCCAATAGCCCAGGAAGCACGCGTGCAACAGGAGTTGGAAGGGGAAAGCGTAAGCCATCAGCGTGAGCGGCCAGAAGGCCTTCGGGCTCACATGAGGTGCCAGGTAGGTGATCAGGAGCACGAGCACCGCAAGCCCATTGACCCACCACAATGGCAAGTGCCAGCGCGAAGGGCGCTTGACCGGCTTGGTGACGTGTTCGGGTCCGCGGTTCATCCTGCACAGTCAGACTGGAACCATCAATCAAGAACACCCCGCTTGGAACACTCAGCTTGGAACATCCAACCGTCGAGCCTTAGCATGAGACCGTGGCACCATTTCATTTCCCCGCTTTGAACAGCACATCCTTCTCTTCCTTGCTCAAACTATCATATCCGCTGCGGCTGATCTTGTCCAGGATGGCATCGATGCGCGCTTGCTGATCACGTTTCGCGGCGTTGAAATCGGCATCGCTCCGCCCGCGTTTGCCCGTGTACCGCTTCTCCACCCGCATGCGCGGCCCGCGATCCCGCCTGAGGAATGAGAACAGCTTCTCGATTCCATTCACGAAGCTCAAGGACCAATCGCTTCCCTGACGCAAGCGCATGCTGGCGAGGTATCCGTAAAGCGCTCCGCCGATATGCGCCAGGTGGCCGCCGCTGTTCGGACTGGTCTGCACGCTCACCAGGTCGATGAGGAAGAGCACCAGCGCGATCCATTTCAGCCTCACCGTGCCGAAGAGCAGCAGGCGCACCTCAAGGTCGGGCCGGTACGCCGCGATGCCGACGAGCACCGCCATCACCGAGGCCGAGGCGCCGTGGATCGTGGAACCGCCCACCTCATCGGCGTAAACAGGCAAGAGGTTGTAGCCGATCAGGTACAGCGCGAAGCCGCTGAGCCCGCCCAGCAGGTAATTGCCCAGCACGCGCCGGCCACCCAGCAGATCCTCGAAGAGGCGCCCCATGAACCACAGCAGGAGCATGTTGAAGAAGATGTGGCTGAAGCCCCAATGCGTGAACATGTACGTGACCGGCGTCCAGGGCTTGCGCAGCAGCGCGCCCAAGTCACTGAAGCTCCAGAGCCAGCCCAGTATGTCGGGTCCCGGCTGCCGCATGGCCCAGAACGGCAGATTGATCAGATGCAGCGCCACGAACACGGTGGCGTTCGCCAGCACCAGACGGATCACCATCCCACCGCTCCGCCATTGCCGCTTCAGTTCCTCGAACATGCCGCGAAGTTCAGGCGATCACCACGGACTCAGTTTCCTCCTCCACAACAGCGCCAGAGCCGCGCCGGCCAGCCCACCGCCGATGTGCGCGAAGTGCGCCACATTGTCGCTGCCTGTGCCCATGAGGCCCGCATAGCCAGCGTAGAACTCGTAGGCCCCGTAAAGCAGCACGAACCACTTCGCCTTGATGGGCACCGGAAAAAAGATGATCATCAGCTCCACGTTCGGGTATAGGATGCCGAATGCGGCCAGGATCCCGAAGATGGCGCCGCTGGCGCCCACCATCGGCGTATGGAGGATGCCCGCCATCTGATTCATCGCCTCGTTGCGGAAACCTTCGCCCCCCATCACCAGATCGACGAGCGCGGCCCTCCCGTGCTCTCGCACTTGCTCGATCTGATCCACGCTAAGCCATTGGGCGAGCTGCTCATACTCCCAGGCCTGCACGCCGATGTTCAGTGCCGCTCCGCCCAACCCGCAGATCAGGTAGAAGTTCAGGAACCGCTTCGAACCCCAATGGTACTCGAGCGGGGAGCCGATCATGAACAGGCCGAACATGTTCATGAAGATGTGGCTGAGGCCGCCGTGCATGAACATGTGCGTGATGAGCTGCCATGGCTCGAAGGCGGGAGACCCGATGTAGTGCAGCCCCAGGGTCTCGGTCATGTCCATGCCCAGGAAGCGGCCATCGCCGATGAGCATGACGCCGAATACGATGGCGTTGATGATCACCAGGTTCTTCACCACGGTGGGCGTATGCTGCAAAGGACCCGTGCGGTACTGCATCAGCGCTCGAAACGTTCGTTGATCTCGTCGAGGCCCAGGTTGATGAGCACGGGCCGGCCACTGGGCGTGCGCGTGGGCTGCTCGCATGCGAAAAGACGGTCGATGAGGCCATGCATCTCAGCGATCGACAGGGCACGGCCGGGCCTGATCGCCATGCTGCGGGCCATGCCACGCGCCAAGGCCGGATGCCGTTCATTGCGCAGCGCGCTTCCCGCTGTGCGTAATTGCTCGATCAATTGCTCGATCAAGCGCGCGGGATCCTCATCCGCCGCCTCCGCTGGCATGCCGTTCACCTGCACGGTGCGGCCTCCGAAGAGCTCCAGATCAAGGCCCATGCTCCTCAACTCCGGCAGCACGCCCTCCACCAACGAGAGGTCGGCGGCGCTCAACTCAACGTGCCGAGGAAAAAGTTCCGTCTGCGACATGCCCGCGCCCTCGGCCAGGAGCCTGAGGTTCCGCTCGTAGAGGATGCGCTCATGAGCGCGTTGCTGGTCCAGCACCATCACGCCACTGCGCACTTGCGCGACGATGTAGCGGCCGTGCAGCTGGAATACCGGGCGCACGGCATCGCTGTCCTCTTCGCGCGAAGGAAGCACCACATCCTCCGCGACGGGGCGCTGCACCGCGCTGGCCACCGTCTCCTCGTCCATGGGCGAGGCAACACCCATGTCGAAGAGCTTCTGCCAGCCCTCGGGGCTGGGGCGCGGCGGTGCCGTGAATGCCCCCAGGTCGGTGGGGCGCCAAGCGGGTGCCGTCGCGGCGGAAGCAGCGATCAACGCCGGCTCGGGCTCGAAATCAAGGCTCGGGACGATGTTGAAGCGGCCGAGCGCGCGGCGCACCGCCGCATGCACGATGGCGTAGACGACCCGGTCGTCCCGGAATTTGATCTCGGTCTTGGTGGGGTGGATGTTGATGTCGATCTGCGCGGGATCGACCTCGATGAACAGGTACCAGCCAGGATAGCTGTCGGCCGGAAGAAGCTCCTCATACGCGCGGCGCACGGCGTGCTCCAGGTAACTGCTGCGGATGAAGCGGCGATTCACGAAGAAGAACTGCTCACCGCGGGTGCGCTTGGCGAATTCGGGTTTCCCCACGAAGCCGCGAACGCTCACGAGGTCCGTGTCCTCCTCCACCAGCACCAGCCGCTCATCGTAGCGGCGTCCGTAGAGGCCCGAGATCCGCTGGCGCATGGCGGCGCTCCACGCGGCTTCGTCGGCGCCGGGAGGCAGGTTGAACTCCTCTCGCTCATTGTTCACGAGCTTGAAGCCGATCTCCGGATGAGCGAGCGCCACCCGGTGGAACTCGTCGAGCACATGGCGCATCTCCACGCTGTCGCTCTTGAGGAACTGACGGCGCGCGGGTGTGTTATAGAACAGGCTGCGCACGCTGATGCTGCTTCCCGACGGGCCGGCATACGGCTCCTGGATGCGCACGCGGCTGCCCTCGATGAGCACACGGGTGCCCAGTTCTTGATCACGCTCGCGGGTGCGCAGCTCCACTTGCGCGATGGCGGCGATGCTGGCCAGGGCCTCGCCCCGGAACCCCTTGGTGCGGATGGCTCCGAGGTCGTCCGCCTGGCGGATCTTGCTGGTGGCGTGCCGTTCGAAGCAGATGCGGGCGTCAGTCGGACTCATCCCTTTGCCGTCGTCAGCGACCTGCACCAGCGTGCGACCCGCATCCTTGACCACCAAGGTGATCTCCCGCGCGCCGGCATCGATGCTGTTCTCGAGCAGCTCCTTCACCACGCTGGCAGGCCGTTGCACCACCTCGCCAGCGGCGATCTGGTTGGCCACATGGTCAGGCAACAGCCGGATCAGATCGGCCATTTGCTCAGATCAAGCAGCCCGAAGGCCCTGATGAGGAAGAAGAGGATCACGCACACCACGCCCATGATCATCACCAGGCGCATGGTGCTGGCGCGCTCACCACCGGCGCGGGCCCAGCCATGACGCATGCGTTGCCGGAATTCCGCATGCGGCCCATCGGGCTCGTCATCATTCCTCGCAGCGAAACGCACCCTCCGCTCCTGCCGCTCCTCCGCCCTGGGGTCGTAATAGCGCGGGGAATAGTCGAATGTGCGCGGCCTCCGTTGCCGGAAGATGCTGAACATGGCGGGCAGCCGTGGCGCTTGCATGTGCCTGATCCCGCCCGAGCGGGACGGCGAAGGTAACCGGCGGTCAAGGCTCCTTGATCCCCACGCTCGACCTTCGCGCGCCGCCCTGGCTCAATCCTCGGCGGCTTGCGAGATGAGGATCCTGATGGTATGTCTTGGGAACATCTGCCGGTCGCCCATGGCCGAGGGCGTGCTGCGGCACCTGGCCGCCGAACGCGGGCTGGCCATCACCACCGATAGTGCGGGTACCGGCGACTACCATGTGGGCGAACCGCCCGATCGAAGGGCCCAGGCCGCCATGCGCCGCCGGGGACTCGACATCAGCGACCTGCGAGCAAGGCAGTTCGTTGCGGAGGACTTCGAGCGCTTCGACCTGCTGCTGGCCATGGATGCGGATAACCTGCGGAATATGCTGCGCCTCGCACCCACCCCAGCGCACGCGCGCAAGGCGCGGTTGATCATGGATCAGGCGCCGGATCATCCGCTGCGCGAAGTGCCGGACCCTTACTTCGGAGGAGATGCCGGATTCGATGAGGTCCATGACATGCTCCATTCCGCATGCAACAGCCTGATCCATGGAATCGACCCGCGCTAGCACTGGAACGCTTTACCTGATGCCGATCTGGCTAGGCGAGCATGGCGGCACTGAACAGGTCACGCCCATGAGCATCGCGGTGGCGGAGCGCGTCACGCATTGGTTCTGCGAGAATGAGCGGAGCGCGCGCCGGGCGCTGCGCCGCATGTCCCCTTCCATCGTGATGGATTCCCTGATGCTGCATCGGCTCGATGAGCGAACCACCCGGGCAGAAGCCGATTCCATGCTCGCCGTGCTGCGGGACGGGAACGATGCAGCCATCATCAGCGAAGCCGGGATGCCCGGGATCGCCGATCCAGGCGCTTTGCTGGTGCAGGCCGCGCACCGCGCGGGAATCAATGTAGTCCCGCTCATCGGAGCTTCCTCGGTCGTGCTGGCGCTCGCCGCATCAGGGCTCAATGGACAGCGATTCTGCTTCCATGGCTACCTGCCGGTGAAGCCCCACGAGCGAAAGGCCGCGATCAAGCGATTGGAGCACGAAGCCCAGCATGGCGGCGCTCAGATCCTCATCGAAACGCCATATCGCAACGACGCCCTGCTGGCGGATCTGCTCGCTGCGTGCGCCCCGGCCACCATGCTCTGCATCGCCATCGATCTCACGCAGCCGGGCGGCTCGGTTGTAACGCGCAGCGTGGCGCAATGGAAGAGCACCAGGACCGCCCTGGGCAAGCGGCCGGCGATCTTCATACTTGGCGCGGCGGTCCGATGACCGGGCTAATCGTTGGGCGTGGCGCACGGGAGTGACTCCGTGCTGCCTGCGGCATGGTTGCGCCGCGCACTGCGCTTTCCTCGGCAGAACGGGCTCCGGTGGATCATCCAGCGCAAGCGCGCGTACACGTCTGCTGCGTGCATGTCCCGGCGATTGATGAATGGAAGGACATGGTCGCTTCCGATCACCAGCCCCTCGAAGCGCAGCATCAGGCCGAGCGTAGGATGCGACAAGTCATACTCGTGGAAGACCAAGGGCATGGCCGCCTCGAAGTGCTTCGTCTCGATGCGCGGCGCGACCACCATGCTGTTGGCGCGTCGCATGCGCAAGCTGCTGCGCCCGCTCACGTTCTGCGTCATGGCGAAGGCCACGAATGCCGGCCCGCTGATGCGATAGTCGAATTGCGCGCTCAGCGCCGTGGGCAGCCCGATGGTCATGCCCTGAGAGCGCGTCCAGCGTGTGGAGGACGCGATCAGGCTATCCGCATCGCTCGCATCCGAAAGCGGCATATCGGTGTAGTCATCGATCTGCAGCATGCCCGCTTCGAGGCGTCCGGCCTGCGCGCTTCGGAAGCGCATGCCACCGAGGTCGAGCAGGGAGAGACCGACCCTGTATCGGTACGCTGCCGGAGAGCACCCCCCGCTGCTGCGATGCGGCATGTAGCCATCCGCTTCATCGATCGTGCGCGTGTAGGTCAGGCCCAGGTCAGCACCGAACCCATTCCCCGCATTCGCTGCCGGCATGGCGAAGCCGTAGTCGAGCGTCGCGGAATGCACCATCGCCAGCGCGGTATCGACCACGGTGTACTCGAGGTCGGTGATCCCGATCGCCGCGCCTGCGTGCGCTTGCAGATAGCGCAGATTCGCACCGGCGCTGAGCACGCCGAAGCCTTCGGCCTTGAGCACCTGTCCGATGTTCACCCCAAGCTCGGTCCACGCGGCGCCTACCGCTCGCATGCCTTCATCGGAATAGCGCGCCCCGTGCTGGGGCGCATAGGACAACCCATGGAAAATGAAATTGCCCATGGACGGTGAGATGCCGGCCGCGCTCACGTGCAACCGACTTCGGATGCCTGCACCGATCGTCGTCCGACCCAGGGCGACGGACACGCCCGGACCTGAAAAGCCCGCTTCGACGATCGCCTTGTGTGTCCCGCTGGCCATGGCCGAGCGCAGCACAACGCTTCCGTATCCGGAGCCTCCACGCAGTTCACCGAGCAACGAACGCTCGCGACCGGTCCATGCGATCAAGCTGTTCCATGCATGCGCGTCCACGCCCATCAACCGGACATCGAGCCATGGCCATTGGCCGGCCGAGCGGGCGGGGTTGAGCATCGCTCCATCCGTTCCGGCGTAATTGCTGAGAGCGATGCCGTACCGTTCCTGGCCGGCTACCGAGAGTGCCGTTGACATGGCAAGTCCAAAGGCGAGAGCTGCGCGCATGGCGCGCTCCTACGCGGAAACGGCGGCGATGTTCTAGGGAACCGGCTCCCGACGCACCTGAAGCAGGTACCTGACCGGTGCACCCGGCTCAAGCAAGCCGGGCAGCCCCCGGTCGCCGAAGGCCATCCGCGAGGGCAGAATGAACTCACCTTGCTGTCCCTCGCGAACCAGGCTCACACCCACCTCGAGTCCTTCAAGAAGCTGGTCCGGTGTGCCGTAGCTCCAGTGGAAATCTCCTCCATTGCGCTCGGTGGCATCGATTCGCCGGCCCGTCGCGAGGTCAAACCCCTCCCAACGCAACCGGAGCGGCGTGCCGAGCTCCCATCGTGCCGTATCGACCGCAGGACCTTGAATGCGGTAGTGAAGATCGCTCGTGCCCCATCGGACCCACCCCGCGCTATCCGCTTTGACGAAGGCCCCGATCAGCAGTCGCTCGAATCCTGCGGGGTCGGATGCGCGCAAGCGCTCGCGACGCTCGATCATTCCTTCAGGAGTCAGCAGCGCGAGCAAAGAGACCTCTGTTCGGAGAAGGAGCGAATCCGCCGGCGTGGGCAGGTCCCCTTGCACCAAAGCCTGCCAAGGCCACATGCGGGCCGGTGCGATCACGCTCATGCTATCACCGACGTGCATGCGCCGCAGGGCGGGACTCAACGCTTCCGAGCGGAGGTCGCGCGTCAGGTACCAGCGCTCCGTGCTCCAAATCGAACCAGTCTCATCATGCACGCCCGCGGCCCGGAATCGCAGCAGGAGGCTGTCGTCATCGGCCGGCACGCGATCGCCATCGCCCAGCGCGATATAGCGCAGGTGGACCTCCTCCGCGACCACTTTATATCCTTCATGCGGCGAACGCGAGCATGCCGCTAACAGCACCAGGCCTGCGATCCAATAGCTCGCGCGCATCTACCGATCCTTGATTCCAGCGAGGCCGATCCGATACACCACGGTGCTGCGCGGGGGGACTCTGTCCAGATCACCGATCAAGCCGTGCGCTCGATAGCTGGGGATGATGATGATCGCGCTATCCCCCGGGGAGAGGCGCTGGATGGCTTCGTGAAGACCGCTCTCCACGTCATCCTCTTCCACCAGGAAGCCCTCCGGGCCATCGGCGGAGCTCGTGTAGGCTGTGTCGCCGTTGAGCAGTTCCATTCGATAGCGCACCATCGCCCATTGCCCGGCGTGCACAGTCTCTCCCGGCATATCGCGCATCAGGGCATGACGGACCCCTGTGCCGCTCCGCTCTACGACCAAGCCATGGCGCTGAACGAACAGATCGATGTCGCGGTCCTCGAGCTTCACGGCGCTCCGATTCTCCTGGAGGAGATCATTCCGCTTCGCGACCGGATGCTGCGGGGCCTGTCCGCCGCAAGCCGCGAGCATGATCCATGGGATTGCGGCCCTCATGGGTGCGCTGCCATGAATGCGGGGAGCAGCGCCCGGAACCGCTGCACGGCATCGTTCAAGCTCTCCTTCGACTGCCCACCTGCCGCGTTGCGATGCCCGCCGCCATTGAAATGCTCGCGCACGATGCCATCCACGGGCAGATCGCCCTCGCTGCGCAGGCTCACCTTGATCAGGTCCGGCCGCTCCATGAAGAAAGCGGAGAGCCGGACGCCCCGGATGGAAAGCCCGAGGTTCACGAATCCCTCGGTATCGCCCGGCTGGTAGTTGAAGCGATCCAGGTCGGCGCGGCTCAGGGTGATGATCGCTGTCCGCAGTTCAGGCAGGACGGTAAGTCGCTCACTGAGCATGAAGCCCTGCAGTCGCAGTCGCTCCACGCGGTTGTCATCCAAGATCGACTCATGCACCTTGGTGATCGGCACTCCGCGCTCCATGAGCTCCGCCGCGACGCGCATGGTATGCGGTGTGGTGCTTCCGAAACGGAAGCTCCCGGAATCCGTCACGATGCCGGTGTACAGGCAGGTGGCCGCATCGGCGCTGACGAGCTCATCCCAGCCGAGTCCCGAGATGATGTCATGCACCATCTGGCTGGTGGCGCAGGCGCTGGGATCGGAGATCGCGATCGAAGCGAAATCCTCCGGGTCCTGATGGTGATCGATGAGCACTGCTGCATCCTTCGCGCGGAGCGCCTCCTCGAGGCCGCCGACGCGGTCCCTGCGGTTGAAGTCCAGGCAGATCACCGCATCGGACTCCTTGATGACGGCCAACGCATCCGGACGCTTGGGGTCGTGGATCCGGGCCTCCGTGTATCCGGGCATCCAATGCAGGAAGGATGGGGCCGCATTCGGAAGGACGACGGTGGCTTGATGACCCGCCGCTCGCAGCACATGCATCAGGCCCAAGGAGGACCCGAGGGCATCACCATCAGGATTGTAATGGGTGAGCAGAGCGAAGCGCTTGGGCGAAGCGAGCAACTCGCGAAGCGCGGCAATGGACTCAGCGTATTGCACGAGAGGTCGCTAAGGCGGGCAAGTTAGCCTTGGCCGATACAGATGCCGATCAGAACCCGATGCCCGGTGAAGGCATGTGCTCGATCAAGATCCCCACGCAGCCGATGTCCTGGTCTGCACGCTTGCCTTTGCGTTCCGCAGCGCCTGGCGCATTCACCTCAATGGCGATGCGCTTGGTGGCCGTGCAGCTGAACTCGATGGAAGTGGCCATGTCGTGCGAGGTATTGTCCCAGAGCACCTTCTCCACTTCTTCGTACACGCTCTTGCCATCCGGGCCGGTCTTGGCCACGCGGAGCTTCTCCACCAATCGAACGGCCAGCTCCCCAAGGATTTTCTCATCGCTGCATACGCTCACCCGGTAATCCTGTCCGCGGTAAACGATGATATTGAGCTCCGTCTCATCGCCGATCTTCACCGCGGCGCTGCGGCTCTGTCCGTTGATGGAGAATCGGGAGTCGCTCGCCGGCACGCAGTTGAAGCGATGGTAGTCGACGCAATCGGAGGTCTGCGCCGCCGAATGCAGTCCGGTGGCCAGGGCGAACGAGGCGAGAAGTGCTATGCGAATCATGTGGTCACTGGGGTTTTGCGCCATCCTCGGGTTGCGTCCACCGCGCGCGAAGCGCTTCAACGGCCTCGGTGAGCTCCTTGTACTTCGTCGGGGTGAGTTCGATGGTGACATCATCGCCCAGGACCATGCGTCCCGAGGGTGATGCGCCTTCATGGGCGGTATGCTTCACCTCGAGTTGATCATAGATGGAGCGCACAGCGACGAGGTCGGCATACACCTGCGCCGCCTCCGCATCGTTCCGGGAGCCTTCCATCATGCCCAGCAGGTGATCCAATGTCACTTTCTGCTCTGCTACCCGGGCCATGAGCGACTCGCTCTGCCCGAAGGCCTCGATCTGCTTGATCACGAGGTGCATGCTCTCGATCCATCCGCCGGCCAGCACCATGTGGAGCACCGGTCCCATCTCCTCGCGCTGCATCTTCTCGTAGGCCTTGAGATAGACCTGGTTGCTGATTACCTCGAGCGAATCGCCCCGTGTGAGATTCGCTTCCAGTCGCACGAAGTCGGCATCGCTGAACGCCTGATCCAGTCCCAGTGACGCGGCGAGCTTCTTCGAGGCGAGGTAGTAGCGGGCCACCTCCACGTTCAATTTGAAACTGCTGGCGTAGACCAGATCGGTGGCGAAGACGCCGAAGTTCACCGAACGGGCGCGAAGGCTCACGTACCGGTCCGCATAGGATGCAGGGCTCAGCATGCGCTTGTGCCCTTCGCCGGCCATCTGGCGAACAAGGCCGAAAAGCTCATTGGGCGTCGGCATCTCGTACATCGACATCACTTGCGCGGATTCGCCTCCGATCACGAGTTCGCCTTGCTCCTCCACGGCGGGCTGCTCGCTCCCTCCGCAAGCGGCCAGAAGGAGGAAAGCGGGTGCGATCAGGACTCTTGCGTGCGGCATAATGGGCGCAGAGACGCAGGTATTAGACTGCGCGGAGCGATGCGGCGAAGGAAGAAGTTCGCGACCCCGCGGCCGGATGGCCCAGCCGATTACTTTTGCGCGGCTTTTTCAACAAATGGCCGCACGGCACGACGCTCGGCGCGGCTCAAAGCACGAAAACACAGCGAATGGCAGGCAATCGGACTTTCACGATGATCAAGCCCGAGGCGGTGAGCGCCGGCAACATGGGCAAGATCCTGGACATGATCATCGACAATGGCTTCCGGGTCATCGCCCTGAAGTACACCCGGCTCTCGCGCCAGGAGGCGGGCACGTTCTACGCCGTGCACAAGGAGCGGCCATTCTACGGCGAACTGGTGGAGTACATGGCCAGCGGCCCCATCGTGGCGGCGATCCTGGAGAAGGACAACGCGGTGCAGTCGTTCCGGGACCTGATCGGCGCCACCGATCCGGCCCAAGCGGCCGAGGGCACCATCCGCAAGCGCTTCGCGGAGAGCAAGGCCAAGAACGCTGTCCACGGAAGCGATAGCGATGAGAACGCCGCCATCGAAGGCGCCTTCTTCTTCGCCGGGCGCGAGCAGTTCTGAGTTCGGCCTCAGCGCACCACTACTTCCTTAACGGCCTCGTGCCCGGCGCGCTCGTTGAGTCGCGCCAGGATCTCACCGCGCATGTAGACCATCTCCTGTCGCAGCGGCGCGCTGTCCACGTGAAGGGTGAGGATGCCTTTGCGCAATCGCAGGCCCGTGGTGTGGCGCGCGATCATGGCGCCGACCACCTCGGACCACGCGGCCGTGAACGCAGCCTCATCGAGACGCTCGCGCATGCCAGCGCCTTCGATCAGGCCGCCGATGGCCTCAGCCAGCGATTGCTCGTTGCGGCGTTTCACGGGTTATGCCTTTGCGGGTGATGGCGAAGAAGCGCGTCTCGAGGTCCAGGCCATCGAGCGCGGCGTGCAGTCGTTGCGGGTCGGTATCGGTGATGAGCACCTGCCCGAAGCGGTGATCGCTGAGCAGATGCAGGAGATGGCGCATGCGCTGCGGGTCGATCTTGTCGAAGATGTCGTCCAGAAGGAGCAGCGGTTTCTGACCTGAGCGCTGCGCGGTGATCTCGAACTGGGCCAGTTTCAGGGCGATGAGATAGGTCTTCTGCTGGCCTTGCGACCCGAAGCGCTTGAGGGGCTGCCCCTCCAGTTGGAAGAGCAGGTCGTCCTTGTGAACACCGACCGTGGTGTGTCCGGCGGCCCGATCGCGATCCCATGCTGCGGCGAGGAGCTCGCTCATGCCCGTTTCATTCAGCGCTGACCGATGCGCGAGCGAGACTTCCTCATGCCCGGAGCTGATAGCCTTGTAATGTCCGGCGAGCAGCGGCGCCAGTTCCTCCGCGAAGGCGGAACGCGCGGCGTGGATGCTGGTGCCCAAGGCGCAGAGCTGCTCGTCCCAGGGCGCGAACGCGGAGCTAGTAGCAGCGCCGTGCGGTTGCATCTGCTTCAGCAACGCATTGCGCTGGGCCAATGCGCGGTTGTACCGTATCAGCGTATCGAGGAAGGGCTTGTTGAACTGGGCGATGAGGCCATCGATGAGGCGCCTGCGCGCTTCACTCCCATCGAGTATGAGTTGTCCATCGTACGGGGTGATCATCACCACCGGATAGCGGCCCACATGGTCGGCAAGGCGATCGTACTCCTTGCGGTTCCGGCTCATCACTTTCCGCTCGCCACGGCGCACGCTGCAAAGCACCGCATCGTCCCCTTCCTCGCCGCGCATCACGCCCTGGAGCACGAATCCTTCCTCCTCCGTGTGGATGTTGTGCTGGTCCTGCGGCTCCAGGTAGCCCTTTCCGATGGCGAGGTAATGGACGGCATCGAGCAGGTTGGTCTTGCCCACGCCATTGGGGCCCGTGAAGCAGTTCACCTCCGGGCACAGATCCACCTCCGCTTCGCGGTGGTTCCTGAAGTTCAGCGCATGCAAGCGCGCCAGGTGGAAGGCCATGCCGCGAAGCTACGCCCGGCCCAGCGCGTCAACGGACCTTCACTTTCAAGCCGCGCTTCTCCAGCCTGCTCAATCCCAGCGCCGCTTCCGTGTGCTGAGGGCTCAGTCCGATGGCCAGCTTATAGTCCTCCAGCGCGCTATCGAGCTTGTTCTCCAGTTCATAAGTGACGCCGCGGCTGTAATAGGCCTGAGCGTAATCGGGCATGCGCTCGATGGCCAGGTTGAACTCGCGCCGCGCGTCGGCCACGCGTTTTTCATGCTCCAGCAGGATGTAGCCCGTGTTGTAGTAGGGCGCCGGGTAGCCGGGATCGATCTCCTTGATGCGGGCGTAGAGGGCCAGCGCGAGGCTGTCGCGGCCGTGCTCCTGCGCGTACATGGCCTTGTTGTAGTGCGCTTCGACACTGTTCGGCCGCACGGATAACGCGCCATCGTAATAATCCAGCGCCAGATCATTGTTGCGAGCGGCATGCAGCATGCCCAACGAGATGTAAGCATCATAGAGGTCCGGCTCCCGCTCTATGGCGGTCTGGTAGCTGCTGATGGCGAGATCCGTGTCGCCAGCCTGGCGGTGGATCCAGCCCTTCAGGTTGTACAGGCTCCCGTCCAAGGGATCGAGTCGCAGCGCATCGTTCGCCACGATCATGGCTTCCTTGAAGCGTGACTGCACCAGGTACACCTCGCTCAGCTTCGAGCGGGCCTCGGTGAAGGTGTCACTCAGCGCGATGGCCTCCTGGAAACGCTGCTCCGCATCGGCCAGGCGCAGCTTCCGGAAGTAGAGATCGCCCAGCGCGATACGCCAATGCGCATCGCTGCTGTCCAATGCGATGGTGCGCCTCCAGTCGTCCTCGGCCAACCGGGCGCTATCGAGCGCCTCGTAGTAGCGCGCCCGCATCGCGAAGTAGTCGGCATCGCCGGGATGCTCCACGATGCGCTGCTCGATCCAGGCGAGGCTTCCTTCGGCAGCGCCTTCGCCGCCTTTCTCCTGCTCTGTTCCGTTGCAAGCACTGATGAGCGCGGCAAGGCAGACGATTACTGTGATCCGATGTTCCATGAAACGCGAAGGCCCCGGTTTCACCTTCCGGGGCCTTCAAAAGTAGCGGGGCGACCCAACTAGGCTTCGACCGGCTGCTCGGCCTTGGCCACCGCTTCCTTGATCCTGTGCTCCAACTCAGCGCACAGCTCGGGGTTGTCGTCGAGCAGCTGCCGCACCATGTCACGGCCCTGCCCGAGCTTGTTGTCCTCATAGCTGAACCAGCTGCCGCTCTTCTTCACGATGTTCAGCTCAACCGCCATGTCGATGATCTCGCCGGTCTTGCTCACGCCTTTGCCGAACATGATGTCGAATTCGGCCTTCCGGAACGGCGGGGCCACCTTGTTCTTCACCACTTTCACGCGGGTGCGGTTGCCAGTCACGGTCTCTCCCTCCTTCAGTTGCGTCACGCGGCGGATATCGAGACGGATGGTGGCATAGAACTTCAGGGCGTTGCCGCCGGTGGTGGTCTCCGGGTTGCCGAACATCACGCCGATCTTCTCGCGGAGCTGGTTGATGAAGATGCAGCAGCAACCAGTCTTGCCAATGGTACCGGTCAGCTTGCGCAGGGCCTTGCTCATGAGGCGGGCCTGCATGCCCACGGCGCTGTCGCCCATCTCGCCCTCGATCTCAGCGCGCGGCGTTAGCGCGGCCACGCTATCCACCACTAGCAGGTCGATGGCTCCGGAACGGATGAGGTTATCGGCGATCTCGAGCGCCTGTTCGCCGTTGTCGGGCTGGCTGATGAGCAGATTCTCCGTGTCCACGCCAAGGCTCTCGGCATAGAAGCGATCGAAGGCATGCTCCGC
>JAEUSX010000083.1 GCA_016788405.1 Flavobacteriales bacterium | reverse complement strand
ACACGCCGGCAGGGTACTCGGGGGTGACGCAGAAGCGGCCGTTGTGCACGTCCAGATCACCGCTGCCAGCTACATACTCATAGTCTTCGATGTAGGCACCCAGCGGGTATTGCCCGCCGATGGCAGGACCGTACTGGCCCGTGTTAAGGACGGTGCCATCGGGCAGTGACGTGCGTGCGGAAATGCTCCGGAGCTGATAGCTGCTTCGCATGCGCGTGATGCCCCCGCTTCCATCGGCATTCATGAAACCGTAGGCGCCATAGATCGGGTAGCCATCGAACGCGAAGCCGATCAGATCGCTGTGTGCCTCGTCATTCAGGTGGTCGTACAGGCAATTGGGCGAGACGTGGTGGTGGTACTCGCCATTCGGGGCTGGATGGCCCAGGCAAACATCGAAGCTGCTGCCCTCCCAGACCAGCGCATCACGGTTCCAGATGCCCTGGTTGTTGTAGCTCATGCCATCCTTCGCATTGAAGATGCTCACGCCATTGCGCCAAACGCCTATGTGTCCGAGTGCGGTGGCGATGAGGTTCCCGGTGTTGGGCTGGGGAGCACGCGTGATCCTGAAGCAGAAATCCTGGTTCGCCGGCGTGTTCGGATTCCCCGCCCAAGGGCCGATGTCGTAGCCCGGGATGCAGGTGCTGGTCACGTAGACATCGCTAGCGGTGTAATGCACGCTGAGCACGTTCGTGGCGATTCCTGCATAGCCGGTCTCGTTCCCCGGATTGATGATCCACGAGGAGATCGCAGGGTCTTGGGCCTTGGCGGAAAGGGCAGCGATCGCTGCGAGCATGAAAAGGTGTTTGCGCATGGGGAGTGGGACTGGGTCTGAGATGCGCGCTGTTCGCAAAGGTTCAACTGCCTGTAGCTCGATGTGCCCAGCGACTCAACGCAGAGGCCGAGAGCGCCACATAGATCGCATAAAGAATGGCGTACCACCACATGCCCAGGAGCGCGTATAGCACGATGGCCACGAGGTCGGCCGCGATCCAGTACGCCCAATTCTCGAGGATCTTGCGCGCCAGCATCCAGGTGGCCAGCAGGCTGAACGAAGTGGCGAAGCCATCGAGGACGATGAAGCGGGCATCAGGCAGCAGGCTCAATATCCAGGCGAGCAACAGGGCCAGCGCTCCGCCAGCCGCGATCATTCCCGAATGAAAGCGCGCGCCGCGCCGCGTGATCGGCAGCTGCTGCGCGCCGTCGCCCTTCCACGACCACCAGCCGTAAGCGCCCATCACCAGATAGTAGCCGCTCAACGCCGCTTGCGCGTAGACCTGCTGGTGAAGGAAGAGCGCGATGCCCAGGCCCGATGCCGCGAATCCGAAGAGCCAGCCGATGCGCCGCTCATACAGCATCAGCACCGTGTAGGCCAGGTTGCCTGCTGCCGCGATGGCTTCTATCAGGGTCCAGTTCAAAGCCGCACGGGTTCACATGCCGCAGTTGCAGCTGGGGCTGAACTCGATCTTGGCGCGCGGGAAGAGGTCGCGGATGCGCTCCATCTCCTCTTCGCTGTATTGGATGTTGCGCAGGTCGAGGAAGCGAAGCGCGTCCATTCCCGAGAGTTCTTTCGGGAAGTCGGCGAGGTCATTGTCCCAGGCATCGAGCGAGACCAACTGCTTCAATTGGCCCATGCACTTCGGCAGGGCGGTCAGCGCGTTGCGGCTCAGGTCCAGGCGCTTCAATGCGCGCCAGCGGCAAATAGCCTCCGGGAATGCGATGAGCTTGTTGCGCGACGCCCGGAATTCCTGCATGTACTGCAGCTCGCCGAGCCAAGCGGGCAATTCCTTGAGCTTGTTGCCGCTGAGGTCGAGAGCGTTCAGGTTCGGAAGGCGTCGGATCTCTTCGGGCAATTCCTTCAGCTTCCTGCCGCTCAGGTCGAGCTTGAACACCTTCTCCGGCTCGGACAGCGCCCGTTCGAGGCTGCGGTAGGTGCGGGTCGAATCGAGCGCGGCTTGCGTGAGCAACTGCCCTTGCGCGCCCAATGCGCTGAAGAAGGCGACGAGCAGGAGCGAGGTCCTCATGCGATGGGGATGTTGAAGTGCTCGTGCGCCATGCGCTCATCGATGCGCAGTTGATCACGCAGCGCTTCCATGTTCTCGAATCGTTGATCACCGCGCATGCGATGGATGAAACGCACGGTGATAGGCTCGCCGTACAGATCGCGGTCCAAGCCGAAGATGTTGACCTCAGTGCTGCGCTGAAGACCGCCGCTGACGGTTGGCCGCTCACCGATGTAGAGCATGCCCTTGCGCTCGCCATCCTTCAAGGCCACTTCAACGGCGTAAACGCCATCGCCGGGGATCAGCTTGTAAGGATCGATCGCGCCGATGTTCGCAGTCGGATAACCGATGGTGCGGCCGAGCTGATCGCCCTTCACTACCACGCCGCTCAAGGGATAGGAGTATCCGAGCAGCTCGTTCGCCACGCCCGCCTCGCCCGCGATGAGGGCCTGCCGGATCTTGGTACTGCTCACCTTCACATGGTCCACCTCCTGCGCCGGTATCTCCTCCACATCGATATCGTAAGCCTCGCCGAGCTGCCGCAGCAGCACCAGATCCCCCTCACGGTTGCGGCCGAAGCGATGGTCGTAGCCGATGACGACCGCGCGCGCGCCGATGGCGCCCATGAGCACATCGCGCACGTAGTCGATGGCGTGCATGCGTGAGAACTGGCGCGAGAAGGGGACCACGAGCAGGTGATCAAGGCCCGACTGATCGAGCAGCGCGCGTTTCTCCTCCTGCGTGTTCAGCAGCTTCAGGTCATTATCGCCCGGAAAGAGCACCATGCGCGGGTGCGGATGGAAGGTGAAGAGCACGCTCTCGCCTTCTTCCTTCTTCGCCCTAGCGATGAGGCGCTCGATGATGGCCCGATGACCGCGATGCACGCCGTCGAAGGTGCCTGTGGTGAGCACGGGTCTCTTCACCCCCTTGAAGTCGGCGATGTCGGTGTGGACTTGCATCGGGGCGAAGGTCTGATGGTTGAATAGATGGTTGATCGGAAAGCTGAAGTGAAGGGTCGCACGCTTCTTGCGCCGTGCGATCCGACGACCATCGCCCCGCGGGATTTCTCAACACCGTTTGCCCATCACCCCCCAACCCCTACTTTCGCGGCCGGAAAAACGGGTTTTCCCCGTAATTCATAGCACAACTCGCTCATGGCCAAGCACATCGGAAAGGTCGTCCAAGTCATCGGACCTGTGGTCGACGTTCGCTTCGAAGCCGGCAACGACCTGCCCAACATCTACGACGCGCTCCACATCACCCGTCCCGACGGGAGCATCCTGGTCCTGGAGACCCAGCAGCTCATCGGGGAGGACACCGTGCGCGCCATTTCCATGGAGAGCACCGATGGCGTGGCCCGTGACACCAAAGTGGAAGGCATGGGCAAGCCCATCAGCATGCCCGTTGGCGACGCCATCAAGGGGCGCCTGTTCAATGTGACCGGAAATGCCATTGATGGCATGAAGCCTGTGAGCACCGGCAAAAGCTATCCCATCCACCGCGAGGCCCCGAAGTTCGAGGAGCTCAGCACCAGCACGGAGGTGCTGTTCACCGGAATCAAGGTGATCGACCTGATCGAGCCCTATGCGAAGGGCGGGAAGATCGGCTTGTTCGGCGGCGCCGGTGTGGGCAAGACCGTGCTCATCCAGGAGCTGATCAACAACATCGCCAAGGGATACAGCGGCTATAGTGTCTTCGCAGGCGTGGGAGAGCGTACCCGCGAAGGGAACGACCTGCTCCGCGAGATGATCGAGGCCGGGATCATCAAGTACGGCGACGACTTCAAGCACAGCATGGAGCACGGTGGCTGGGACCTGAGCAAGGTGAACTACGACCAGCTCAGCAGCAGCCAGGCCACCTTCATCTTCGGGCAGATGAACGAGCCCCCGGGCGCGCGTGCCCGCGTGGCGCTCAGCGGTCTCACCCTCGCCGAGTACTTCCGCGACGGCGATGAGCAGAGCGGCGGCCGCGACATCCTCTTCTTCGTGGATAACATCTTCCGCTTCACGCAGGCGGGTTCCGAGGTGAGCGCGCTGCTGGGCCGGATGCCCAGCGCCGTGGGTTACCAGCCCACCCTCGCCACGGAGATGGGCGCCATGCAAGAGCGCATCACCTCCACGAAGCGCGGCTCCATCACCTCCGTGCAGGCCGTGTATGTGCCAGCGGATGACTTGACCGATCCTGCACCGGCCACCACGTTCGCGCACTTGGACGCCACCACCGTGCTCAGCCGGAAGATCGCCGAGCTCGGCATCTACCCCTCTGTGGATCCGCTTGACAGCACAAGCAGGATCCTTACGCCCGCCATCGTGGGCGCCCAGCACTACGATTGCGCTCAGCGCGTGAAGGCCATCCTCCAGCGCTACAAGGAGCTGCAGGACATCATCGCCATCCTCGGCATGGACGAATTGAGCGAGGACGACAAGCTCAGCGTGTTCCGCGCCCGCAAAGTGCAGCGCTTCCTCAGCCAGCCTTTCTTCGTGGCCGAGCAATTCACTGGCCTTAAGGGCGTGATGGTGCCGATCGAGGAGACCATCAAGGGCTTCAATATGATCCTGGACGGCGAGATGGACGAGTACCCCGAGACCGCTTTCAACCTGAAGGGCAACATCGAGGACGTGATCGCCGCGGGCAAGAAGATGTTGGCCGAAGCCGCCAAGGCCTGAGCGATGCGCGTCGAGATCATCACTCCGGACAAGGAGCTCTTCAAGGGCGAGGCCAGTTATGTGGGCGTGCCCGGCGTGGACGGCGGCATGGGCTTCTTGAACAACCACGCGCCATTGATCACCGTGCTGAAGGCCGGAGATGTGAAGGTGCGCACCGACAAGGGCGAGGAGACCTTCGCGGTGAAAGGCGGCGTAGTGGAAGTGATGAACAATACCGTGCTGGTGCTGGCGGAGTAAAGCTCAGTCGAGGACCATCATTGGAGAGGGGCGTCCGAAAGGGCGCCCTTCGCGCGTTCATGGCTCGCAGGCCGATACGGAAGGGGTCGGGCGATGGAGCGGATCAAGCCGCACGCCTGCGTCTGTGCCATACGACCGCTGCAACAGCCAGCACGGCGAATGCGCCCATCACCCAAGGCCAGACGCGTCTCCGCAACTGCACCGGTTCCAGATCACCCACGAGCACGAGTCCAGCCCAATAGTAGGGGAGCGATGTTTCGGCATCGGCTGAGGCCAGGTGATCGAGCTTGGCCCGGCGCAAGGCCTCGTGCTTGGGCAGGCCGTCAGCAAGGTGCTCGTAGAAGCGCGCGATGATCTCCGAGCTCGTCTTCTCATCGATGCTCCAGAGCGACATCAAGAGGCTTGGGCAACCCGCATAGGCGAAACTGTAGCCCAAGGAGCGAACGCCTTCGCCATCGTCGGAGCCGGTGCCCGTCTCGCAGGCAGCGAGCACAGCCAGTTGCGCGCGCAGGTCAAGTTCGTAGATCTCGTAGGCGTGCAAGTACCCATCCGCGTCGGGATCGGCGCCCGTGCCATCCTTGCTCAGCACCAGGCGTGAGTACATCGGATCGGTCGCGTTCATCTCGGCATGCGTGCCCAGGTGGAGAATGCCGTGATCGCGCATCGCCGCACGGAAGCCGCTTTCCGAGGCCTTCGAGCCCAGCAGCACGTTCGCCTGAAGCGTGCGGCCCAGTCCTTCCGCTGTCCGCATGGCGAAGGGCTGCCGCACGTAGCGGAGGAAGACATGGTCGATCATGCTGCTGTCCTGAACACGGGCGAGGTAGTCCTTCTTCAATTCATCGGTGAAGCCAGGAGCAAGGGCCAGCGTGCCTTCGGAAATCCCGTGCGCGAGCTGCGCGAATTGCATGGCCGTGGTGGCGCTGAGGAGATAAGCCATGGTGAAGCGATGCAGCAGAAGGTCTTTCGCGTCGGTCCCCAAGGTCGATGATGCGGGCCGAAGAACCTCGAAGTTCACGGTGCGCAGTGGACCATCCGGTATGATGAGAAGCTCATCGCCGACGATGATCGGGAGCAGCGGTTCGATCACTTGCGCGTGCAGTTCGCGCGCAGCGATGAGGGAACCATTCGGGTCACGCGCCGCGATGGAGTTGTTCAGGCGACGCACGCGATCAGTCAGCTGTTCCCCGTCAAGCTTCACCAGCTGAGCAGTCGTGCTGCTGAGCACGAGGGCATAAAGACCCGACCCGCTCAGCGCGTAGTCGATGAGGGTGCGCCCTGGCTTGAGCAGGCGCGCGCGCAGCTCGGCGACCGTTGGCGCGGTTTCTCCGTGGCGCAGCATGAAATATCCCGGATGATCGCCGCGCAGCCGATCGAGGAATGCCGTGTAGGCCTGCTCGCTCGCTTGCAGCCGCGCTGCGCTCAATGGGTCATCCACGTCGACGGAGAGCGCACCGATCAATTCCTGCTCCCGCACCAGGATGGAATCGGGGACACCGGCGAAGCGAAGGCCCTTGAAACGGTTCAGCCGCTCCTTGAGCAGGGTCGATCGGTTCGCTTCGGAGACCATCAGGAAACGCGCGCAGGCGGCATCCATGCCAAGCGCTTCGCGAGCGTCGTACGTCACATCGAGCGCCAGGTCGAAGAGTCGGTCCTGCGCGCCGGTGAGCAACAGCTTCGAAGCGGGATCCTCCACCGCTGCCTTATTCCGGGAGAGCGCCGCGATGGCCAGGTCAAGGTCCGTGTTCCACTCCTGCCATTGCCCTGCTGTCGGGCTGGGTTTCGCGAGCGCCAGGGATGCGCGCACCTTCCAATAGACCGCATCCGGCAGCAGGTGCGGTTCTGGATAAGCGCGCGGCAAAGGGCTTTCGCGCAATGCGGTCACGCGCTCGTTCAGGATCCGCAGCGCGCTTCGCGCGTGCGAGAGCGATGCGCGATGATCGCCGTTGGCGCAGGCCGCCTCGCTGAGAAGCACATCGATCTGCGCCACCTTGTAGTGCATGGTGTCATAAACGCTTGCGATGATCCGGCGCGCCTGAACCAGATCGGACATCGCCTCCGATGCTCTCCCGGACCTGATACGCGCGATGGCCCGGCTCTGCAAGGTGCGCGCAAGGATGGCGTCGGTGGCCTCCACCAGGGTGCGCTTGCCTGCCGCGATGCTCGCGCTGAAGAGCGAATCGGCCTGCGCGTAGCGCCCCTGTCTCGCCATGACCTCGCCGAGCTTCGAGCTGGCACGGATGCACTCTTCGCTGTTCGCTCCGAACTTGCGCTCGCTCGCGTTGACGTAATCCGCCATGAGCGCCTGCGCCTTCTCCAGGTTCCCGGCATTCAGCTCAAGGTCGGCGAATCGCTCCTTCACGGAGATGAGCTGCGCATCGTCGGGCTCCATCACGCTGCTGCGGTCGCGCCACGCCAGGTTGAGCAGCTCCCGAGCGCGGCCATTGTCGCCGGTCTGGAAATAGACCGTGGCGAGATTCACGTACGTGCGCGAGCGGTTCACGATGGCTTCATCGCGCGTGAACGGGTCCTGTGTCACCGCAACGACGCGGTCGCTGTACCGCAAACTCTCGTGATAGTAGTTCTTCGCCCGCGTGAAATCACCGGCGTTCTGCCAGAGGACGCCAAGGTTCCCGTAAGCGCTCACCTTGCGGATGAGGACGGCCTCACCGCTGGCTTCACCCAGCTTCTCCAGCGCCTTCATGTAGTAGCGCTCCGCTTCGCGGATGCGACCCAGGTGCCACGCCGCCACGCCGGCTGCGGTGTACGACTCGGCCCATTGCGCGGACGGGATGGAGTCGGCCTTCTCGTATTGCGCGATGGCCGCGAGCGCCCACTTGCCCGAATTGCGATGGTCGCCCAGCACGCTGTAGTCGAAGGCGAGGTACTGCCGGGCACGGCCGCGCTGCGACAGGAGAATCCCGGGGTCGCCATCGGCCACCGTCACAGCGATGGAATCCACGCGCGCGCATTGCTTCATCTCGCCCGCATCGTAGTAGGTCCAGCTCAGGTCGAACAGCGCCTCCAGCTCATGGCCGGCGTTGCCTCGCGCCTTCACCAGCGCGTAGATGCGCTCGGCAGCGGCGTTTCCGGCGGCAGCATCCTTGAGCTTGCGGTGCGCGCGACCGTACTTGTACAGATAGCGGTGCAGCGAATCGGCGTAGGCCGTGCCGGGCGCAGCTGCCACCTGCGCATCGATCTCCGTGATGAGCTCTGTGTATCTCTCGGCTTCATGAAGAGCATTGATGCGGGCATGGCGGGCGGCCAGTGGATCGGATTGCGCTCGGGTAGCGAATGCGCAGCAACCGAGCACCAACGCTGCTATCGCCCGCATGCCTATTCGAATTCAGAAAGGATGGCCTCCGCCTTCGCGCCATAGGGATTCCCCGGGCTGAAGCGGATCGCCTTCGCTGCGTTCCGATCGCCGTTGCGCACCAAGGCGAGGAAAGCGAACCACTGCGCCTTCTGCGCGAACGCGGAACCCTCTTGATCGGCAACGGTCAGGAGCATGGGCGCGGCGCGCTCGGGTCGCCCTGCGTTCAGCTCCGCGCAGCCGATGAAGTAGCGGAGCGTATCGCTCGATGGCCTCTCCTTGAGCAGGACGGACCATTTGCTGATGGCCTCATCGTGATCGCCGAGCTTGTAGGCCACCATGGCATCGTTGAAGGCATGCGCAGCGGTGCTGCCCATGGCCACGGGCAGGCCGGGCTCCGGTGCGAAATGCTCCGTGAAGAGCCTCTCGCTGGCGCTAGGGCGCAAGGTGAACCATAGCGCGCCGCTCAAGAGGATGGCCACCACAGCCGCGTACTTCAGCCAAGTGGTCCATCCACCGCCCTGTTCGCGTTGCTCCGAATGCCCTTCACGCACTTCCTTCAGCATGCGCTCCATTCCGCCGAGCTCGATGGCCAGGATGTTCTCGCGCTCCAGCTCCACCTCGACGCGCAAGGTTGGGTCCGCTGCCATGCGCCGCTCGAAACCGAGGCGCTCATCGGCATCCAGACGGTCGAGCACATAGGCCTCGATGGCCTCGAACGTGGTCCTATCCAATGCGCCGTTGCTCATATCGCTTGCTGGTCTTCACCGCTGATCGTCCTCCGGAACGCGCGCAGCTTCATCATGCAGCGGTACTTGATGGTGCGGATGCTCTCCTCTTCCACGCCCATTCCGGCGGCGATGGTCGCGAGGTCCTTGCGTTCGAAGTAGAATTGGTCGAGCACGGTGCGGCACTTGTCATCGAGCTTGTCGTACACGCCGCGCAAGCGCACGATGCGCTCCTCGATGTCGTCGGTGGCATCGGCGCGGTGGTCGAGGACCTGTTCGCTATGCACCACCTTCATGTGCTTGCGGGCTGCTGACCGGACCACATCCAGCCATTTGTTCTTCGCCACCCGGTAGAGGAAACCGCCGGGATCCGTGTCCGGGACCAGTCGTCCTTCCTTCACGCTCATCCACAGCACGGTCATCGCCTCTTGGAACATATCCTGCGCATCGTTGCCTGTGCCGCTGTTCTGCAGCACGTACTGCCTGATGGCCGGGAAGTGCTTCTGGTAGAGTGTGCGGACCGTGGCTGCATCGTTGCGGCGCAGTCCTGCCACCCAGGCGGGCGGCGCGGCGATATCGGCTGAGGCTTCCACGGATGGCGCGAAGCGAAGCACGATAATACGGAGATCCGATCAGGTCCTGCATAGGTTCCGTGGTGCGCAGGCTCCATCGGCCTGCCCTCCGACCGAATAATCGGGGAAGGGCGCCAATGTGAACATCGGATCAACTCTACCGGTCGATCGTTCACGATCCGCCACCCATCCCGATGTGATGTTGAATCCAAACATCACGCCCATGCATACCAAGACCCTTTCGTTGTTCGCCAGCGCCCTCCTCATGGGCGCCAGCGCGAACGCCCAACTCCAGCGCATCGTGCTGCAAGGCAGCGTAGCGCCGCAAGTGTTCACCGACCTCGCCGCCGCGGTGACCGCAGCGCAGAGCGGTGACAAGCTCTACCTCAGTGGCGGAGCATTCCCTGTGTCCGGCGATCTCGTGCTGGACAAGACCCTGCATTTCATCGGGGCGGGCATCAGCCCGGACAGCACCGCGGTTACGGGCGTCACCTCCATTTCCACCGCTGGCGGCGAGACGGAGGTCCACACCGCGGCGTCGGGCAGCTCGTTCACCGGCATCCGGTTCGCGAACGTGATGCAGTACGGCGATGGTGCCGCGAATTACGCGCCTACCGGAGTCGTGTTCCAGCGCTGCGAGTTCGTCTCGTACGCCAACCTCGGCCCCGGCTCAGAGAGCATTTTCGATGAGTGCCTATTCCGCCATCGGCTTTATGGCAACGATGGCACCGCCCTTGTCACGCGGTGCATCTTCTCCTTCGGCGGCACTGCCACGCACCAGCCCATCAGCGCCTTTGGCACTGGCGGCCTCACCATGGACCATTGCACGGTGCTCGCTGGTCGGGTCTCCAACAGTCCCGGGTCCACCATCAGCAACTGCATCTTCACGAGGGAAGGAAGCGCTCCGTTCTGGCAGAGCAGCGGAGCCACGATCACCAACAACCTGTGCGTCTTCACCAGCCTGGTGAGCAACATGACGCCCGGCGCTGAATCCGGCAACTTGCTCGGCGTGCCGGTCGCGGACATCTTCGTGAACGAGGCGAACGGCGGATTCGATTGGATCGACGATCTGCATCTGCAAGCCTCCAGCGTCGGCGTGGGCATGGCCACCGATGGCACCGATGTGGGCATCTACGGCACCAACTCGCCCTACAAGCCGGGAGCCGTGCCTTTGAATCCGCACTTCCGCAGCGCCGTGATCGACCCTGCGACCGACGACGATGGCGACCTGCCGGTGAGCATCCGCGTGGCCGCGCAACCCAACTGAGCCATGAAGCGGATCATCCTCCTCGCGATGCTGGCGGCCACAGGCCGATTGCTCGCACAGAACATCACCGAATGCCGCTGGTGGATCAATGACGACATCGCCACGCTGAGCACGGCTTCCATAGCACCTGCTGCCGATGCGACCCTGAATGCAGCGCTCGACCTGCCCGTGCTCACCAAGAGCTACAACACCATCACGCTCCAGTTCAAGGACAGCAACGGCGAATGGAGCGTGCCGCAGACCACTTGGTGCTCCAGGCGCACCGGCGCGGCGAACGGATACGAGTACTGGATCGACGATGCCATCGCCAACGCCTTCAGCGGGAGCATCGGGCCGAATACAGTCGTGGATCTCATCGCCGACTTGCCCACGGGTGTTCCCGCAGGCTCGCACACCTTCACGATCCGCTTCAGCAGTGCGAACAGTACGTGGAGCGTGCCGCTCACCGCACAGTTCACCAGCACCGTGAGCATTGATGAACTCCCGGGCATAACGGAGCTCATCCTGTTCCCGAATCCGGTCACCGAACAGCTCGGCCTGCGACTGAACACCGATGCAGCACGCACGCTCAAGCTGGAAGTGCATGATTTGCGCGGCGCCGTGGTGCTCGGCCTCTCCACCTGGAGCGTGAGCGGAAGCGCATACCGCAACTGGGACATGAGCGATCTGGCCAGCGGCAGCTATGTGTTGCGGATCACGGACGAGGACCGCGTATGGAGCACCCGTTTCGTGAAGCATTAGGGACGATCGTTCACGATCGCACTCGCATCCCGATGTGTGATAGGAACCCCAAAAAACAAGCCCATCTCAACCAACACCCCTCTCGCATGAAAAACAGGATCTCCCTCCTCCTACTCGGCATGGTCGTGCTCTCCAGTACGGCTAAGGCCCAGCCGCCACGAATTGTAGTGCAAGGCGCCGGTGCTCCACAGGTCTTCAGCAGCATCAATGCTGCGATTGCGGCGGCGCAAGACAACGACAAGGTCTATCTCAGCGGCGGGACCCATCTATCGCCAGTTGCTTTAAACATCGACAAACCGCTGCACTTCTTTGGGGCGGGCATCGGTCCGGACAGCACTGCCGTTACCGGCGTCACAACCCTGAGCACATCGGCGGGGAATATCACCCTCACGACCACCGCCACGGGGAGCACCTTCACCGGTATCATCTTCTCGCCGGCGGCCAACATCCAGTACGGCACATCCGCGGCCGATGACGACCCCGCTGGACTTGTCTTCGAACGTTGCACGTTCACGAAGCCATTGAGCGTTGGTGTGAGCAACATCAATCCCGGTCTGCCTTCCAGCACGGACTTCAGGGAGTGCATCTTCTACTCGAGCATCAGTGGACTTGCGGGCACCATTGCAACCCTTGACCGATGCGTGATCGATCACAACGTGGGCACCGGGGCGAGCGTGACCGGATTCGCGAACGGTGGCCTCACGCTGCGCCATTGCGTAGTGCTGGAGGCGCGCATCGGGAACAGTACAGGCTTCACGGCGGAGAACTCCATTTTCACACGCACCTCCGCCCCTTTCTGGCAGAGCAATGGCGCCATCCTCACCAACAACCTTCTGGTCAGCACTACGCTCACGAGCAATATGACCGCGGGATCAGCTTCTGGCAACGTGCTTGGTGCGGCCGCGAGCAGCATCTTCATGGATGAGGCTGACAATAACTTCACCTGGGATGACGATCTGCATCTGCAAGGATCAAGCGCAGGTGTGGGCATGGCCACCGATGGATCCGATGTGGGGGTCTATGGCAGCTCCACACCCTTCAAGCCGGCCGCGGTGCCCTTCAATCCGCACTTCAGCAGCGTGACGGTCGCGCCGGCCACGAACGTCAACAGCGAGCTTCCGGTGAGCATCACAGTGATCGCGCAACCGAACTAGGCCATGAAGCGCTTCCTACTACTGCCCGCGCTGCTGGCGATGTTCCAGTTGCAGGCGCAACAGATCGAGGAGTACCGCTATTGGATCAACGATGATCCTGCGGGCGTGACCGTTACAGGTATCGGACCGAGCCTGCAAGTGAACCTGGTGAGCGATCTGGTGCTGCCCGTGCTCACCAAGGACTTCAACACGATCACCCTCCAGTTCAAGGACACCAATGACGTGTACAGCGTGCCGGTCTCTCGGATCTTCACTCGGAACACGGGTGATGTGGTCGGCTTCGAGTATTGGATCGATGATGACATCGCCAACCGCGTCTCGGGCACCGTTGCGGCGGGAACGATCGTGAACCTCACGAACGACATTCCGCTCTGCCTTACGGCCGGAGCACATGTGTTCGCGATCCGCTTTCAAGGCGCCAGCGGGACCTGGTCGGTACCGATCACGCGGCAGTTCACCTCCTCGGCATCACCCGATACGGATGGCGATGGCCTTTGCGATGCGCTGGACCCCTGCCCGTTGCTCGCGAACCTGGCTCCGGGCAATGCTTGCGACGATGGCAACGCGAATACGGAGAACGACATGGTGAACGCGAACTGCCTGTGCGTGGGAACCCTGGCGGACGAGGATTGCGAGGGCGTTCCCGGCGGTCCGGCGCAACCGGGCACGGCGTGCGATGACAACAATGATTGCACCGCGAACGATGTCTATGATGCGAATTGCAATTGCGCGGGCACGTTCGCGGATTCGGACAGCGACGGCGTATGCGATGCGGATGACCTTTGCCCCGGCGGTCCGGAACCCGGCATGGGTTGCAACGATGGCAATGCCAGCACGATCAACGATACCGTGGACGCCGGTTGCCAGTGCATGGGCACGCCCATCGGCTGCACGCCGAGCGTTCGCATCAGCTTCCAGCTCGATGGGGTGAGCACGGTAGGCTGGGAGATCCGGGAGCAAGGAACACAGTCATTGGTGCAGGACGGCACAGCCTTCCTGCCCTCCAGTGGTGACTTCGACCAGGATGTTTGCCTGCCCGATGGCTGCTACTACCTGGCTGTGACCGATGACGGTGGCGATGGCATCACCGGCGGTGGCTATCTGCTGCGCGCGCTCAACGGCCCACGCATCATCGACAACACCGGCAACTTCAGCAGTGGTAGCACCAGCGCGATCGCGAACAACGGCGGCTTCTGCCTGCCCATGGGCAATGATCGTCTGATCACACAGAGCTGTGACCGCATGAACCTCCGGCGGGGCGCGACGGCGGCGTGCAGCGACCGCATCACTGCGGACAATACGCCCAACGGCACCAGCGGCAGCGTGTACCAGTTCTGGTTCTACGACCCCAATGGCACGCAGAGCATCGTGTACCCCAGCGCTACGGGCGCCACCAGCAACCAGGTGAACCTCTTCAACCTGCCCGCGCTGGTTGAAGGCCGCATGTACAACGTGAAGGTTCGCACCCGCATCAGCGCTGGCGTATGGCGCGAGTGGGGCCCCGCCTGCCGCATACGGATCGACAATGCCGCAGGCCAGTGCCCAAGCACGAACCTGCAGGACGAAGCGGAAAACAGCCACCTGAGCTGCGCTTCGACCAAGCCGCTGGGCAGCAGTGCCGCCAGCCTGGTGTACGCCAAGCCCGTGAGCCGCTTCACCGCCACATGCGCGACGCAGAGCGCGAACAAGTACCAGTTCCGCTTCCGCATCCCGGCCGAAGGCGTGGTGATCGTGAAGAACGGCGTGGGCAGCAATCCGTGGACCTACTTGAACATGGCCAACGTGGTCGGCAGTGTGATGCCCAGTGGGGCGGTGCTGCAGCCTTGCTCGCAATATGAAGTGGAGGTGCGCGCCAGCTTCGATGGTGGGCTTACCTGGTGCCAAGGCGGTGATCCGTATTCGGATCTCGCATCGTGGGGCAAGACGTGCCCGGTGTACACGGAAGGATGCGTTGTCGGCGAGATGCCGTTGGCCGGCACGTTGTTCAATGGATCTCACGCTGAGCGCACCGGAAGCTTGCGGATGTATCCGAACCCCAACCGCGGCGATCAGCTGTTCCTCACCTTGAGTGAACTGCCCGCAAGCATTGAAAAGGTCGGCATCGAATTGCACGACATGCAAGGTCAGCTGGTGCTGAGCACCACCCTTCGAGCCTCCGATGGCTACGTGAGCGGTGCGGTGAACCTGGATGGGGCGGTGAGCGCAGGCATGTACGTAATGAATGTCGTGGCGGGCGAGCAGTCATTCGCCGAGCGGGTCGTGGTGCAGCCCTGAGGCATCGCAGCGTATTCTTAGGAACGGCGCTCCTTCTGGAGCGCCGTTCTCATTTGGCATCACCGCGATGATCGCTGGGAAGGGCCAGGGTGTCGCGCTTGCTCCCCGCCTACGGTATTCCCCGTATCCGATTCCTTGGTTTCCCGCATTGTCATGGGGGCTCCTGCACCCTCCTTTTGACGCCGTGATGAGCAGCCTCCTTTCCTGTATCAATCGAGCCGACCGCCGGAACAGGGCGATTGCCAGTGACTTCAAGCCCTGCAATTATCTGATGTCGCGCCGGCTCCCTCTCCAAGCGACCCAGTAGCACCCCGCAACCACCTCGAAAACCAACTGCCATGAAGCCTTCTCTCCTCCTTGCCTGCCTGCTCCTTGCAACCGCCAGCTCCGCGACGGTCCGCACGGTGAGCAATGCGCCCAGCCAACCTGCCCAGTACAACGATCTGCAAACAGCCATCAACGCTGCGAGCACTGGCGACACGCTCTATGTGCTCGGCACCGGCACCGCCTATCCGGCGGTCACCATCGATAAGCAACTCACGGTGATCGGCTCCGGCTATGCACCTCCTGCGCCCGCGCAGCCAACCACTGTTCCAACACTGTACCTGTACCCCAATTCCGGCGGCACGCGGATCATCGGACTCATCATCTCGAGCTATCTCTATCTGTACAGCAGCAACATCACCGTTGAGCGGTGCAACCTGTATTACATAAGCGCTCAGGTGGCCGGCTTGAGCAACGTGGTGTTCCGGCACAACTACATCTATTACTATGGGATGAACAATCCGGCCAGCGCGTTGGTCGCGAACAACATCATTCATGGCGGCGGTTACCTGCAGACCTCGAATTCGACCTCGGTGGTGATCACGAACAACCTGTTCATGGGCTATTACTGGCACGCGATGCATACGATCTCCGGAGCGCTCATTTCGAACAACATCTTCTGGCAGAGCACCCCCGTGCAGCCCTCGGTGACCGGATGCACCTTCAGCAACAACATCACCTACCAGACGGCCGACAACGTCATTCCTTACGGAAGCAATGGGGGAACGGGGAACCTGGTGAACGTGGATCCGCAATTCACCAATGCGCCGAACATCACGCAGAATTTCACTTACAACTACGATCTGCTCGGGGCATCTGCCGGCAACAACGCCGGGACCGATGGCACCGACATCGGCTTGTTCGGCGGCCCGGCGCCATGGCCCAACCAGAATGGACTCGCGCGCATCCCGTTCGTGAAGGAGTTCAATCTGCAGTTCACCCAGGTGCCGCAAGGCGGCACCGTCGACGGAACCGTCAAGGCCAAGAAGGTCAACTAGCGCTCATCCGTTCCGATCCCAACCCTTGGAACCGATGAACGCGGCACGCAAGTCCCTGCTCGGCCTATTCCTGTGCCCTTTGATGGCGCTGGGCCAGGCCATCGTGGGTGCGGAGTATTTCATCGATGCTGACCCCGGCGTCGGCAACGGCTTCGCCTTCGCTGTGTCCCCCGGCGATAGCACCACCACGGCCTTCAGCGCACCGCTGGGCGCGCTGCCGACCGGCATGCACTTGATCGGGGTTCGCCATCGGGATGCACTTGGACACTGGAGCCATTCCCTGGCCAAGCCCTTCTATGCCTACACCGTCGACTTCACCGATCCGCCAACACCGGGGATCACGGCAGCGGAGTACTTCATGGATGCCGACCCGGGCGTAGGCAACGGCACCGCCTTCACGCTGACTCCCGGCGACAGCACGAGCACGACCTTCCTCATCGATGCCAGCGCACTGATGCCCGGCTTCCATGTGGTGGGTGTGCGCCACAGGAACGCGAACGGGCGATGGAGCCACATGCTCTCGCGCAGTCTGTTCATCTTCGATGTGGCTTTCGATCCGCCAGCCACTGGCCCGATCACTTCCGCAGAGTACTTCATCGATACAGACCCCGGTGTGGGGAACGGGAACACCTTCGCTGTAACGCCCGGCGATAGCACGACCACCACGTTCGCTGTGGATGTGAGCGCGCTGCCTGCCGGTTTCCACTTGGTGGGTGTCCGGTATAAGGACGCGGACGGTCGCTGGAGCCACGCCATCGCGCGCAGCTTGTACATCTTCCCGGCAGGGTTCGTTGAGCCGCCAACGGCGCCGGTCACAGCCGCGGAGTATTTCCTGGACACCGACCCGGGCGTGGGCAACGGCACCGCCTTCGCGGTGACTTCCGGCGACAGCACCACCACCACCTTCGTGCTTGATGTGAGTGCGCTCTCCCCCGGCTTCCACATAGCCAATGTGCGCCACAAGAATGCCGATGGCCGTTGGAGCCATGCGTTCGCCAGATCGTTCTATGTGTACCCCGCGATGTTCTCGAACCCGGCCAGCCCCGCGCTGGTAGCGGGAGAGTACTTCTTCGATGCCGATCCCGGTGTGGGCAACGCCACAGGCTTCACCGTGACTGCTGCCGACAGCGTGACCTACGCTATAGCCAGTGTGGACATTTCGGCGCTCAGCCTTGGCTTCCACCATTTCTGTACGCGCTTCCGAGATGCCTCCGGCAAATGGGGCCATGCTCAAGCGCGGCCGGTATTCATCCAGCCGGCAACTCCCGGCTCTGGGCAGCTGGTGATTGGCGAATATTTCTTCGATACCGATCCCGGACAGGGCGCCGGTATCGCATTCGCCACGGGAGCGCCTGCCGACTCGATTGACGTCAACTTGACCCTTGCGAGCGATGCATTGCCTCCAGGGCCGCACACCGCCATTGTCCGCGTACGTGGTGCCGATGGCAAGTGGAGCCATGCGCAGGCTCGTCCCTTCGATGTGGAGGACGCGGGTTCGGCTTACCGCACCATCAACAGCGGCAATTGGGCGGATCCGCTCATCTGGGAGCGCTACAACGGCAGCAGCTGGGTGCCCACGGGCGCCGCTCCATCGCATGTGAGCGGCACCATCACCGTGCGAAACGGGCACAGCGTGAACGTGAACGCGGCGACGAGCATGGATGAGGTGACGGTGGAGAGCGGCGGTGCATTGACGATA
>JAEUSX010000078.1 GCA_016788405.1 Flavobacteriales bacterium | reverse complement strand
TTGGTGGTGGCCGCCTTCACCTGGCAGGCGGCGTTGATCAGGTTCGTGGTGCCATTCGCGATCACTGGGCTGCTGGCCGTGCCGGTCACCGAGAAGGTGATGGTGCTGGTGCTGCCGGTATCCTTCTGGCCCACGCACGCCCACGTGTAGGTGCCGTCGGAGCCGTTGGCCGGCGTGGCGACCACGTTGCTGGGCTTGGGGTCGGTGTTCGCGGTCACGATCTTGGGATTCGAAAGTCGGGTGCTGGCCATGGTAGGAGGGTTTGGGTTTGGGACGGGGAAAGTAGGTCTTCCATCCTTCCGTTCGCCTAAGAAGCATGCGCGCGCCATGGAAGGTGGACGCGTCGGCCCGAATGGCCCGACTTGTTAGACGAACGTTGCGTTCATCGTCCTCCAAATGCGGTGCGCTGACTCGCCCCGGCTGCTGCGCGATCAGCAGGAACACGCGGCTCGCACGCTGCTGGGCGCAGTTGTGGCGCATGCGCGCGGAGCGATCGCTCAGCCGCGCTTCTTCGGCTTCTTGTTGCTGCGCGCGCTGCCGGACTTGGGGATGGTGCTGCTCGGATAGAGGTGGCGCTCGCGCTCCAGCTGCGAGCCGGCCCGATCATGCGTGCTCGATGCGCCTTCGGGCTGCCCGCGGTGCTGCTTGCCGGGACGGATTGCTTTGGGTGAGGCGGTCTTCTTGGTGGCCATGGCGTGTTGGTATAGCAGCCGAAGCTACCCCACGGGGCCGGGCGCGGGCTGATATCCGTCACCGGGGTCGTCAGCGGAGGCCGACCTGCGCCAGCGGTGGCTGGAATCCGCGCCCCGTCACTCCTTCACGAAGCGCGCATGGCCCAGCGCGCCGCGCTCACCGCTCACCGCGATGGTGTAAGCGCCGGGCGCCATCGCCTCGGGCAGGACGATGCGCAGGCGCTGCTCGCCCACGGCGACCGCACCGCTGAAGAGAGCCTCCACCGCGCGCCCCTGCGCATCGAGCAGGTTGATGGTGATGCGCTCGCTCTTCGCCACGGTGCAGCGCAGTTCCAGCGCGTCGCGCGTGGGGTTCGGCAGCACGCGCAGGTCGCTCACCGCATCGGCGACCTCCTCGATCCCGATGTTCATTCCCGTGTAATAGCGCGCGATGACGAAGTTGTTCTGCGCGGCGCCCTGCACCGCCTGGCCGGCCACCAGGAGCTTGTAATCGGCCTGCACGGCGGCGGCGTAGCCGAAGGCCGTGCCGCCCAGGGTGGGCGTGGCCACGCCATCGAGGTTGAAGTTGTTATCCACCGAGCCATCGGCGTTGAACATGGCCGCGATCAGGGCCACAGCCGAGTTGCCCGCCACCGCGATGCGGCCATCGGGCATCAGGGCGATCGACCGCGCGAAGCAGGCATTGCTGTAGTTGTAGAAGGTGAGACCATCACTGCCGAAGGTGGCATCGAGCTCGCCATCGGCATCGTAGCGCGCCAGGCCGATGTTCGCCGCGGCGCCATTGGTCACCAATCCGCCGGCGATCAACTTCCCGTCGGGCTGCCGGGTGAGCGCATAGGCCCAATCGGTGCCGGTGCTGAAGGCGGAGATCACGGTGCCGTTGGTGCCGAAGCCGGTGTCCAGCGTGCCCGTGGTCGTGAAGCGCGCCAGGAGGAAGTCGCTGTCCACCGCCGCATTGCCGGTCTGCCCGGCGATCACGATCTTCCCATCGGGCTGCAGCACCAGCGCGTTGGCGCGGTTGTCCACCATGCCGATGTCGAGGATCGAGTAGCCATCTCCGCTGAAGGTGGCATCGAGCGCGCCGGCGGCCGTGTAGCGCGCCACCACGGCATCGTATTCCGCGCTGGCCTTCGCCACGCCGCCCACCACGATGCTGCCATCGGGCTGCACGGCCACGCCGTAGTACGCATCATCGTTGCCCGCGCCAAGGTTGTCGAGCTGCTTGCCGTCGCCGCTGAAGGTGTTGTCCAGCGTGCCGTTGGCATTGTACCGGAGCACGGCGGCCAGGTAGCCGTTGCCCGCGTAGCTGCGTCCGGCCGCCACGATCTTGCCATCGGGCTGCAGCGCCAGCGCATAGAAGGCCTCATCGAGGTTGGGCGGCGAGCCCACCTGCGTGGCCACGCGTCCGCCGTTGCCGAAGCTGGCATCGAGGCTGCCATCGGGCATGAAGCGCGCCAGCGCGAACTTGACGCCGGTGCCCTGGTGCGAGCCGCCGCCCATGAGGATCTTGCCATCGGGCTGCACCAGCATGCACAGGCCGCGGTCGTCGTAGTTCGACGGGAAGTCGCAGGTGGCGATGCCGTCACTGCTGAAGGTGAGGTCGAGCTCACCGGAGAGCTGGGCGTTCGCAGCGGTGGTGCACAGGGCCATCAGGCCGAAGAGGGTCTTCCGTGTGAGCATGCGTGGTGGTTGTTGCGCGAAGGAAAGGCAGGAGCGTGAGAATCCGAGCAGCTATCCGAGGTATGCCACGAGGGCCTTCTGGATCCGCGCGTTCACATCGCCGGTGGGCGCGGGCGCGAACGTCTGCCCCGTGATCCGCTCGTAGAGCTCCACGTAGCGGTCGGTGACGCTCTGCACGAAGGCATCGTCCATGGTGGGCACCTGCTGCCCTTCCTTGCCCATGAAGCCGTTGGCGATGAGCCATTCGCGCACGAACTCCTTGCTCAGCTGCTTCTGGCGCTCGCCCTTCGCCTGCCGCTCGGCGTAGCCCTCGGCGTAGAAGTAGCGCGAGCTGTCGGGCGTGTGCACCTCATCGATGAGCAGGATGCGGCCATCGGCGGCGCGGCCGAACTCGTACTTGGTGTCCACGAGCAACAGGCCGCGCGCTTCCGCCATGCGCGATCCCTCCGCGAAGAGCGCGTGCGCGTACCGGCACATGGTGTCCCATTCCTCCGGCGAGCAGAGGCCGCGCGCAAGGATCTCATCGGGCGTGATGTCCTCATCGTGCCCTTCATCGGCCTTGGTGCTCGGGGTGATGATCGGCGACGGCAACCGGTCGCTCTCCTTCAATCCGTCCGGCAGCGCGGCGCCGCAGAGCACGCGCTTGCCTTCACTATAAGTGCGCCACGCATGGCCGGCCAGGTAGCCGCGCACCACCATCTCCACCTTCACGGTGGCGCAGGCGTGGCCGATCACCACGTTGGGGTCGGGCTGCGCGAGGGCCCAGTTGGGCGCCACCGCGCGCGTCAGGCCGAGCATGTGCCAGCTGAGCTGGCTGAGCACCTGGCCCTTGTGGGCGATGCCGCGCGGCAGCACCACGTCGAAGGCGCTGATGCGGTCGCTGGCCACGAGGATGATGCGGCCGTCGCTCAGGGTGTACACGTCGCGCACCTTGCCGCGGTACACCTTGGTGATGAGCGGATGCTGAAGGTCGGAACGCATCAGCGTGCCGTCGAGGGTGGTGGTCATGGCTTGTCGTCGTTATCGCCGCGCTCCATCTCCTTGAAGGCGAAGAGCACGCGCGTCACCAGTTCGTGGCGGATCACGTCCTTCTCATCGAGCTCGATGATGGTGATGCCCGGCACCTTGCGCAGCATGTCCACGGCGGGCAGCAGGCCGCTGGGCTGGCGGTCGGGCAGGTCCACCTGGGTCACATCGCCGGTGATGACGAACTTG
>JAEUSX010000073.1 GCA_016788405.1 Flavobacteriales bacterium | reverse complement strand
GTCAAGGTGTACTGCGCTGCGCAGAGCCCCGATGGCATCATCTGGGTTGGGACTGAATCCGGCCTTGCCAGCTACGATGGCATGAGCGTGGTGGACCACGGTCCTGCCGACGGCACAGCGGAAGGCGGAGTGTTCTCGTTGATGGTGGATCGGGAAGGCAGCATTTGGGCCGGCCATCTCGACGGTGGGATCACGTGGAGCAATGGGCGGCTGTTTCGCGCATGCACGCTCGGCAAGGGCAGGAGCAGCGCCATTACTGCCTGGGTGCAGGAGAAGAGCGGATCGATCCTCGTGGCCACCATGGGAGCTGGCCTCTGGCGCATTCCGGGAGCGCCTGATGAGAACGGCGGGTTGAATGCGCAGCAGGTCGGCGCCGAGGCTGGGGTGAAGGACCATCTGCTCACCATGGCCACGCTGCCGGACGGCCGGATCGCATTGATCACGGGGAATGGCGGTATGCAGGTGCTCGACGGCTCTTCCGTCTCGGATTACAACATCGCAGGCGTGCCGGACATTTTCAATCGCACCGCTCTGTTCGTCGATTCGAAGAAGAGCATTTGGGTGGGCACGCAAGGCGGTGGCGCGTTCCGCTGCACCACCGACGGACGTTGCGACCGATTCGACATCCTCACCGGCTTGGGCAGCAATACCATTTATTGCTTCGGGGAGGATGGCGATGGACAGGTCTGGATCGGCACCACCGATGGCGGGGCCAGCTGCGTGACAGCCGATGGACTGCGGACCTACGGCACCGACAACGGATTGCATGGCCGAGCCATACGGTGCCTTGTACGCGATCGGGAAGGCAACATGCTCATCGGCCTTTACGAGAGCGGGCTCGATATCTTCAAGGGCGATCGATTCATCACTTACGGTGAAGCAGAAGGGCTCACGGACCCCAAGGTCTTCGCTGTGATGGAGGACCGTTCGCAGCGTACCTGGTTCGGCACGAACGCTGGCATCGTGGTCCTGGACAAGCAAGGCAAATTGTCGGAGCAGATCACCGTGCAGAAGGGTCAGCTCACCAACAACTTCATCCGCTGCCTGAAGGAGGACGACAAGGGCTATGTGTGGGTGGGTACCGAAGGGGGCGGCTTGCTGCGTTACGACCCGAGATCAGGGCGTTCCCAGGAAGCGATCGAGGTATCGGGCGGCCTGGCTGATCTGCGCGTCACAGCCCTGGAGGTGGGCCAGCCGGGCGAATTGTGGGTGGGCGGCGTGAACGGCCTTTGGCGTTACCTGCCTGGTGGCGGCACCGTGCCCACGCCCTATGGCGAAGAGGATGGGCTGGCAGGCCGCCACGTGATCGCGCTCTTCCGTGATCGCGATGGCGCCATCTGGGTCGGGAGCAAGAGCAACGGCATTACGCGCATCGATAACGGCAAGGCGCAGCGCGTCGACCTCGGTCGTTCGTTCGCCGCATCATGCTTCACGCAGGACAAGGAAGGCCGTATCTGGGCGGGCACCGAAGGACAGGGCATCATCGTGCTCAAAGCCGGCAAGGAGGTGCAGCGGTTCACCACCGACCAAGGCTTACTCAGCAACGTGATCAAGGCGCTCGCCACGGACGATAAGGGGCACGTATGGATCGGCACCACCAAGGGATTGAACAAGTGGCGGCACAAGCAAGAGGGCTTCATCGCTTTCACGGAGCGCGCAGGATTCACCGGCATCGAGGTGAAGCCCAACGCCGTCTGCGCGCTGCGCGATGGCGGCATCCTCTTCGGCACGGTGAACGGCGCCACGCGTGTGGGCAACAAAGGCGAGGTGGAGCGCAACGTGCCGCCCTTGGTCACCATTCGCGGGTGGAGCGTGAATCTCGAGGACCGGCCGCTCGGCGAAGAGGCCAGCCTCAGCCACGATGAGCGCAGCATCCGCATCCGATATGGATGCGTGGCGCTCAGCGACCCGAACGCCGTACGTTACATGTACATGCTCGAAGGGCTGGAGGACGGTTGGCAGCCCATCACGCCGAGCACCGTTGCGGCCTACCCGGCATTGCCCCCCGGCACTTACACTTTCAAGGTGAAGGCCATGGATCGCAGCGGACTCTGGACCGACCCGCCCGCCGAGATCGTCTTCACCATCAATCCCCCCTGGTACCGCAGCTGGTGGTTCTACACCGCGCTTGCAGTCTTCGTTGGCATGAGCCTGTTCAGCTACATCAAAGTGCGCGAGCGCCAATTGCGGTTGCGCAATCTGGTGCTGGAGCAGAAGGTGGAGGAACGCACCGCCGAAGTGGTCGCGCAGAGCAAGGAGATCGAAGGCCAGAAGGGACGGATCGAGGACCTGCTGCTCAACATCCTCCCGAAGGAGATCAGCGAGGAGCTCAAGGAGAAGGGCAAAGCCACGGCGAGACGGCACGACCAGGTCACAGTGGTGTTCACGGACATGAAGGGATTCACCCGTGTGGCGGAGAAGATGTCGCCCGAGGAACTGGTGAGCGAGCTGGACGACTGCTTCATCCACTTCGACGACATCATCGCGCGTTACGGAATCGAGAAGATCAAGACCATCGGCGATAGCTATATGTGCGCAGCCGGCGTGCCCACGCAGGATCCCTGGCACGCGCATAAGTGCGTGATGGCGGCGCTTGAGGTGCGCGAGCTGATGAACCGTTGGCAGAAGGAGCACAAGGCCATGGGCAAGGAGCCATGGGCGCTGCGCATCGGCGTGCACACTGGCCCCGTGGTGGCCGGCGTGGTGGGCAAGCGGAAGTTCGCCTACGACATCTGGGGCGATACCGTGAACACCGCGAGCCGCATGGAGAGCAGTGGTGAAGTGGGAGAGGTGAACATCAGCGGCGCCACCTTCGAGAAGGTGAAGGATCACTTCGAATGCGTTCACCGTGGGGAGGTCGAAGCGAAGAACAAGGGCCGCATCGACATGTACTTCGTGAAGCGCATCAAGCCGGAGTTCAGCGCCAATCGGGAAGGCACGCTCGCCAACGAGCGCTTCCTCGCGCTCTGCGGCGTGCTAGCGGAGCAGCAGGCGTAGCTCCGCCAGCATCATGGCCGTGGCGCCCCAGACCACATGGCCCATCACATCGAAGTAGGGGATCTCCACGCTCCGGCCCATGATCGCGATATGCTGCTCGCGCCGCTTCAGGATATCGTCGCGCAGCACGAGTTCCAGCGGCGCTTCGATCAGCTCGGCCACTTCGCGCTCGTCCGGCACGAAAGGCCCGGTCTCGGCGACGATGCCCACGAAGGGCGATACCAAAGAGCGGCTGGGCGGGATGTACACGGGCGTCAATTCACCGAGCACGTCGATGCTGCCTGCGCTGGCGCCGGTCTCTTCGCTGTATTCGCGCAGCGCCGTGGCCATCAGATCCGCGTCGTTCTCCTCGCGCCTTCCGCCAGGGAATGCGACCTGCCCGCTGTGCGCGCCGGCATATTCTGGCCGGAGCATGAGGAGGATGTGCGCCTGAGCATGCTTTTCATAGATCAACGCGAGCACAGCGCTCGAACGCGGGGGCGGATCGGACCGGCGAGCGGCATCCAGGTCAGGCCGCTTGTATCCGCTCAGTTCCAGGAACGCATCGTGGCCCGGGAGCGGCCGCCGCAGCGCATCGCGGAGCCGTTGTTCCGCCTCTTCAAGCTTCATGGTGCCTCCTCGAGTTGCTCCACCAGGTCCTGCGCCTCGCGCTGGTAGGTGTGTCGGCCTGAGGCGATGGCACGTGCGCCTTCCAACGCGCGATCCCGTTGCCCGCTGCACAGCCAGCAGAGCACGGTGTACCATTCGCAGGGGTCCGTGTAGCCGCTCACGTTGCTCGTCTCCAGATGATCGATGCTCAGTTCCGCATCGTAGGCCTTGCCGAGCGCCAGTTGCGAGACTCCGAGGTAGAGGTACGCGGTCTTGTCCGCACCGGGTGTGTCCAGGTACGCGCTGAGGCCGTTCGCTGCTCCCGAATAATCACCAGTGCTGTAAAGCGCCATGGCATCGAGGTAGGGGGCATTGAGCGCGGTTCGCGCGCGGCTGCTCACCAGGTCCCGGTAGGGCGAGAAGAAACGCTGGCAGGGGTCACCTGCGGGCGTATGGCAGGCCAGAGCGAGGCATGCGACGAAAGCGATCTTCTGCATCGGCGTCGCGAAAATACCCGCGCGCGCTTGGCATGCGACGCCGTTGGTGACGCCTAAAGCCCTTTCCTCCAATCAGGGTGCTTCTTGATCACTTCGCGCACCTTCTTCCCTTTGAGCATCGTGCCCCGGCATTTCTGCGACCCGCAATGACAGGCCCAGGTGCGCAATAGCTTCACCGTGTACGGAACCTCGAAGGAGAATCCGTAATCATAGGTGATCTCCTCGCCGGGCTTGATCGCGCGCAAGGCTTCGATGAAGACGCGGTCCTTCTTCGGGTCGGGGCGCTTCTTGTTCTCGCTGTGCACATAGGCCACCGCGTTCGGCTCGCAGCCCGTGTTGATCCAACGCGCCACATTGCCCTGCCGGTTCGCATCGATCACCCATTCATCATTCAGCGTGAAGAGGAAGGTGTGCCCGCTGTTGAGGTCGCCTCCGTATTGCTGGTCAGTCTCCTCGTGCGTGGCCAGCCTCCCTTTGTACTCCACGATGCGTTCGCCTTTTCGGATGGGCGCTACGGCGAACACGCCATTGCCGTGTATGCGCGAGCGCTTACGCGCGATCTTCAACGGCTTCCCGCTCTTCTTGCTCATGCGTTGCCTGGAAAAAGGCGCGCAAAGAAAGGAGTGTTGGTTGAATGGCGAGGCTTAACCTTCAAGAGGTCGAGGGTTGAACCGAGGATGGCTGGTCCAGACCGACGCCGTTCGTACCGATCCAAACCACAGCACCTAAAGGTGCATGAACTCCTTCTTGGCCAAGAGCTGCTCTTTGGTCTCGCGGTGGTCAGGGTCGTCCACGCAGCAATCAACCGGGCACACGGCGGCGCACTGCGGTTCATCGTGGAAGCCGGTGCATTCGGTGCATTTGTCCGTAACGATGTAGTACACGTCCATGGTCTTGGGCGAGTTTGCCGCATCGGCATCGTAGGTGTTGCCCATGGGCGTGGTCTGTGGGCCGTGCAAGGCCGTTCCGTCAGCCAGCCGCCATTCGGCGCCGCCCTCGTAAATGGCGTTGTTGGGGCATTCGGGCTCGCATGCACCGCAGTTGATGCATTCGTCGGTGATCATGATGGCCATGGCGCAGCGGGATACTTTTGGCGCCGCGAAGATAGACCGTGCATTTTCGGCGCGGCCTCTGAGCAGAGAAGGGAATGGAAGTATTGCAAGAGCGCATAGCGGCCCTGGTGCAATTGGGCGCCGTCTGTCGCGAGCTTGGCGCTGCCAGGTCGTGGCCCGGCCATGCGATCGGCCTTGCGGAGGATGAATACGACGTGCTCGACGCGACAATCCGCCGGGCGCATCAGTTCAACGGCTGGAGCACGGAGGAGAATGTGCGTTTCGCGCTCAATGCCTGGGGTGATGTGCTCACGGATCAGTCTCTGCACGCATGGCTTCGCAATCATCCGGGCTCGGGAAACGTTGACCGTGCCGTAGGGCTCATCCTCGCGGGGAACGTCCCCCTGGTCGGACTGCATGATGTGATCTGCGTTTTCCTGAGCGGTCATCGGTCGAGCATCAAGCTTTCCTCGCAGGAACCCGAGATCATCCCTTCGCTCGTGACAGCGCTGGAGCACTTCCTGCCCGGTACGGCGAAGCGCCTAGCGGTCACGACGGGTAAGCTTGGAAAGGTTGATGCCGTCATCGCCACCGGCAGCGATAACACGGCCCGCTATTTCGAGCACTATTTCGGGCATCTGCCGCGCATCATCCGCAAGAGCCGAGTGAGCGTGGCGGTGCTCGATGGCAAAGAGACCGATGCGCAGTTGGCTGCGCTCGGCGAGGATGTGTTCCGCTATTTCGGGCTGGGATGCCGCAACGTGAGCAAGGTGCTGCTGCCGCGCGACTTCGACCTGGACCGCCTCTTCGGCGGCTTCTTCCCATGGAAGGACATCGTTCACCACAACAAGTACGGGAACAATTACGACTACACCCGCGCGCTTTGGATGCTGGACCGCGTGCCCTTCGTTGAGAATGGCTTCCTCCTCATGAAAGAGGACGAAGCGCTGGCGAGCCCGGTGGCCGCGCTGTACTACCAGCGCTTCGATAAGCCTCGTGATGCTGAGGAATACCTCGCCGCCAACGCCAAGAAGATCCAGTGCGTGGTGCGGAGAGAAGGGGGCGTGCCTTTCGGGCAGGCCCAGCGACCCGGATTGGCCGACTACGCGGACGGCGTGGATACGCTGCGCTTCCTCAGCGAATTGGCTTGATCAAGGGGCGTATTCATAGCATCCGAGATCGGGGATCCCATCGAGCAAGCCGCGCTGCACGCCATCCAAGTCGTTGAACGGGCCGCTCCCGTCCGCCTTGTTGCGCGCGAACGCGGACTCCGTGAGATGGAAGTTCCGGTCCGGCACGCTCACGAAACCATGGTTCTGGTTGCGGTAGATGCGGTCCTGGAATGGAAAGAAGCCGAGGTCGGTGGTGGGCTGGTCGGTCTTCAGCATCATGCGGTCGAAGTCGATGTCGGGGGTGGCCAGGCTGTTGAATTCCAGCTTGAACTCGTTGGTGTTGGCGCCGTGGATGATGCTGTTCTTGAACGAGCTGGAGACGATGTCACGGACCTGCGTTGTCCCGGTGATGTCAGCGTAGGTGTTGGTCATGATGAAGGCCGGCGTGTTGCGGATGCCGTAGCTCCAGAAATTGGCCAGGGTCATGTGCTGGAAATCGTACGCGCCGCCGCCAGTAAGAGCCACGCTGTACTGGCCGCAATCGCTCACCAGCAGGTTGGAGGCATCGATCCGGTAGTTGCGGCTCAGGATCCCGGCCGCGCTGCAGTTGCGGATCTTCACATTGTTCAGCAGCACCTTGGCCTGGCTGGTCTCCGCATCCGGTATGCCTGGCCAGGTCTCGCATTGCACGCCCACCAGTGCGTTCTTGATCACCACGTTCTTCAGCAGGTTGTCGGCGCCCGCGGGCCCATCGTTGATCCAGATGCGGTCCCATTGCCCCGGGAGCTCCGCATAGAATGACTCGAGCCGGTCACTCTGGAAGGTGATGGGTTGGTCCAGTTCGCCGTTCGCCTCAATCTGACCCCAGCGGTAGATCCACAGCCCGCCACCGCCGTGCATGTGAACCCGCACCCCGGGATCGATGATCAGCTTGCTGCACGAGTCGACCACGGCGTACCCGTAGATCACATAGGGTTTGTCGTTGGGCCAGGTCACGGTCTCGCAGATGCTGTTCCCGAGATCGTCCTGTCCGGCGATGATGCTGTATGCCGGCAAGCCAGCCGGGTAATTCGTGGGCCGGAAGTAGTGCGCGTCCTGCCCCCACGCCACCAGCTTCACTTTCTGCTCGGTCCCGTTGGCGAGGAAGACGATATGGTCCTCATGGATCAACGGCGTGCTCTGGCCGCTCTGGTCCAAACTGGCCTCCACGAACACATAGATGCTGTCCCCGCCCAAGATTTCCACATCCTGGAAGCTGGTGCCAGCGGCGCCATCGACATTGATGCGGAAGGGGGAGGGCGTACCGCCTTCCAAGGCGATGTCGACCCGTACGCCCAGTGTATTCGGGTTCACCACCCGGAAGCGCTTGGTCACGGTGCCTATGGGGGGTGAAACGGCGAATACCGTGTCGAAGAGCACCTCGCTCTGGCTGAAGTCCAGCGTCACCGGGTCGTCGGTGAAGAGCTTGTCCTTGCGACAGCCCGAAAAGAGGGCGACGCCGACCAGGAAGGGGAGGAGGTGTTTCAGCAAGGCGGGCAAAGATGGCTTTCGGTGCGGAGAACAGCTGAAAGGCGGGTGGTATTGCGCCTTGGGCCAACGGCTGTTGCTCCGGTCCGGGGCATGGTTATCCCAACTGGTTGCAAATCCGCCTCATAGGCCTACATTTGCACCCCGCAAACAAATCGTCCTCGGCCTAGCCAGGACGGCAAATCGACCCGCCATGAAGAAGGACATCCACCCCACCAGCTACCGCCTCGTTGTCTTCAAGGACATGAGCAATGACTACATGTTCGTTGGCAAGAGCTGTGCTTCCACGAAGGACACCGTGAAGTGGGAGGACGGGAACGAGTACCCCCTGATCAAGCTCGATATCAGCCACACCAGCCACCCCTTCTACACGGGCAAGATGATGCTCGTGGACACCGCCGGTCGTGTGGATAAATTCAAGAAGCGCTACGCGAAGCACACGGAGAAGAAGGAAGGCACGCCTGCAGCCGAGTAATCGGTTCGAATACATCGTGAAAGCCCCCCGAGCGATTGGGGGGCTTTTGCTTTCCATGCACGCCAGCGCACGGGAATCTTTAGGTAACGGCTGGCGCAGCGCTGCTCGAGCTACACTTTGTGCTTGTCCTGCTTGCCAACGCCTTCGCGGATCATCTCCAAGGCTTGGGCGATGCGGCGCTTGCGCGTTTCATCCTGCTTGGCATCGACGATCCATTCCACGTACTCTTTCTTGTGCGTGTAGTTGAACTTCTCCCAATTCCCCCATGCCTCCTCGTCCTTCTTCAGGCAATTCTCGAGCTCCGGCGGCACGAGCAGCGCCTTGCGGGCAGGTTTCGCATCGCCGAGTTTGGCGCCGCTCTGGTTCACCTTCACAGCTTGCTTCACCAGGTCCATGAAGGCCTTCTCGTTGATCGCATCGCCTTCGTGGAACTTCACCTTCCTGATGCCCTTGTCCTCGTCCTTCTCCGGCTTGTCGAAGAGCTTATGGGTGTCCTTCAGCAGTGCGCCCTTATGGAACCACACGCTCACGAAGCTCTTGAAGCCGTGCAGGCCGATCATGATGCCATCGTGCTCGAAATGGGGGGAGTTCCACTTCCACGCCTCGGTGATGTCCTCGTCCACCGAGTGGATCAGCTGTCGCAACCGCACAAGCATCTTGCGCTGCCACTCCGGTTGCTCGGCGATGTAGAGGTTGATCTGTTCCTGAGGGAGCATGGATCAGATGTTAAGGGGCGGCCAAGCTAGCATGACAGGAAAACCACCCCAACCCGTTTCGACCAGTGTTGATCAACAGCGCTCCAGCACCACGGCATAGCCCTGGCCCACGCCGATGCACATGGTGCACAGGGCGTATCGCTTGCCAAGTGCCTGAAGCTCAATGCTCGCGGTCTGTAACAGACGGGCGCCGCTCATGCCCAAGGGGTGCCCCAATGCAATGGCGCCACCATTCGGGTTGATGCGCGGATCATCATCGGCCAGGCCCAAGCTCCGGGTGCAGCTAAGCACTTGGGCGGCAAAGGCTTCGTTGAGCTCGATAAGATCCATCTGGTCCAAGGTGAGGCCCGCGCGCTTCAAAGCGAGATTCGTAGCGTTCACCGGGCCAATGCCCATGATGCGTGGTTCAACGCCCACGACAGCACTGCTCACGATTCGAACCATCGGCTTCAAGCCGTGTGATGTAAGTGCCTGGTCGCTAGCGACTAGAACCGCTGCTGCGCCGTCGTTCAAGCCGCTCGCGTTCCCGGCGGTGACCGTGCCATTCTTGCGGAATGCCGGCTTCAATCCCGCAAGGCCCGCCATGGTGGTATTGGCCTTCACGAACTCATCCTGCGAGAAAACCAAGGCATCGCCTTTCCGCTGCGGAATGGATACCGGCGCGATCTCCACCGCCAGTCGCCCGCTTGCTTGGGCCTTGGCTGCCTTTTGCTGGCTCGTAAGCGCGAAACTATCCTGGTCTTCCCGACTGATCGGGCTCGCGTCGAGCAGGTTCTCGGCGGTCTCGCCCATGGCATCGGTGCCGAACTGCTCCTTCATGCGCGGGTTCACGAAGCGCCAGCCGAAGCTGCTGTCGAAGAGCTGCGCATCGCGGCCGTAAGGCGTGCTGGTCTTGTTCATCACCCAGGGCCCGCGGGTCATGTGCTCCACGCCTCCGGCAATGAACAGGTCCCCGTTGTTCGCCGCTATGGCGCGCGCGGCGCCTACTACGGCACTCATGCCGGAGGCGCAGAGGCGATTCACCGTCTCGCCCGGCACCGTCACGGGCAGTCCCGCCAGCAGCAGGGCCATGCGGGCCACATTACGATTATCCTCGCCGGCTTGATTGGCACAGCCCAGGATCACATCGTCGATCGCGGCTTGGTCGAGCGAAGGGTGACGTTTCAACAGTTCGCGCAGCGCATGGGCCGCGAGGTCGTCAGCGCGCACCGCAGCGAGCGTTCCAGCGAAGCTGCCAATGGGCGTGCGCACCGCATCCACGATATAGGCGTCCTTCATTCAGTTCGTGTCTTGCTCGTCGGGGAACCAAGGCTTGCCGGTGCGGTACACCGTGCCCTTGAAGAGGGCCACCTGATCGCCACGCTGATTGGTGATGGTGATGTAGTAGATGCCGATGCCGCGCGTGAGGCTCTTCTCCTCGCTGGTGGCGGTGAGCGCATCGCCCTCCTTCACCGGCTTGGTGTGGCTGATGCTGGTCTCCACGCTCACGCTCTGGATGCCGTGGCTGTTGCTGGCAAAGGCGAGGCAACTATCAGCGAGCGAATAGGTGATGCCGCCATGCGCGATGGCGAAGCCGTTGAGCATTTCGCCGCGCACCTTCATGCGCAGCACGCAGCGGCCGGGCTCCACCACCAAGCGCTCAATGCCCAGCCAGATGCTGAAGGGGTCGTGGTCGTACATGCGCGAGACCACTTTCTCGGCGAGCTCCTGGGGCGACATCGCGGCGAAGGTATCCGTAGGCGCTGAGCCGCGGGCCTGAGCCAGCTGCTTGGAAGCGGTCGGGTGGAATCCGGGATTCGTTGCGCGGTGGATCACGGACCACGCAGGATCGACAGTGGATGAGCACTGCGGCGCATGACGCATCCTCTCGTTTCATTGAACTTCCCCTGACCCTGCGGGTACCGCCTTTGCGAAACCGCTGATCATGCCATCGCTCATCACCTTCTTTCGCCGCGACGCGCGTCATTTCCAGATCATCTTCCTCGCCGGCTTCCTTGCGTACGGCATCGTGGCGCTGCAATGGGATGCAGAGTGGCTTCGCTACGCCATCCTCTTTGGCAGCTGCCTGTCGGTACAGGCCATCTTCATCCGTTGGAGGCGGTTACCGTGGCACTCCATTAAAAGCGCCATGGTCACCGGCCTGGGCATGAGCCTGCTGCTGAAGGCGAATGCGCCCTGGGTGCTCGTGCTTGCAGCGGTGGTGGCCATCGCGAGCAAGTTCCTGATCCGCATCGATGACAAGCACGTGTTCAATCCCGGCAACCTGGGCATCGCGGCGGCGGTGCTGCTCACCGGTGAAGCGTGGGTGAGCCCCGGGCAGTGGGGGAGCGGTGCCGCGCTGGTCTTCCTGGTGGGCGCGGCCGGCTGCATGGTGGTGCTGCGCGTGGGCCGCATCGATACGAGCCTGGCCTTCCTCGGCGCCTTCGCCGCGCTCGATTTCGCCCGTCAGGTGCTCTACCTCGGTTGGGAGCCCGAGGTGTGGCTGCACCGCATGACCAATGGCTCCTTGCTGCTCTTCAGCTTCTTCATGATCACCGATCCCATGACCACGCCCAAGGCCCGGGGTGCGCGCATCGGGTGGAGCATCGCCATCGCCGTGCTCGCGTTCGTGCTCGGCTGGAGATGGTGGGTGAATGCCACGCCGATCTGGGCCTTGCTCATCGTGAGCGCCATCACGCCGGTGCTCGACCGGATCTGGAAAGGAGAAGCGTTCCTGTGGATCAAGCCAGAACCGCTCAAGACCATCCCGAATTGATTCCACGCCACGCGAGCAACTCCCAACACGTCACTCAACCCTCAACATCCTCAACCATGCGAGCCCTTGTGATCCAAGCCCTTGCGCTCCTTGCCCACCAAGCCGGCGCTTTCTGCGGCTTCTACGTGGCCAAGGCCGATGCCACGCTCTTCAACGACCGCAGCGAGATCATCCTGGTGCGCGACGGCCAGCGCACCATCCTCACCATGAGCAACGACTTCAAGGGGGATGTGAAGGACTTCGCCCTGGTGGTGCCTGTGCCCAGCGTGCTGCAGCGTGACGACATCAAGGTGGTGGAGCGCCGCGTGTTCGACGCGCTGGATGCGTACAGCGCGCCGAGGCTGGTGGAGTACTACGACGAGAATCCATGCGCGCAGTGGCGCTATGCGGAAATGGATGCCCAGGAATCGATGGCTGCCCCCTTGAGCAACACCGCGACGCGCAAGATGGAGATGTCGGCCAAGGACAAAGGCGTGACCATCGAGGCGCGCTACACGGTGGGGGAGTACGACATCCTCATCCTGAGCGCCACGGAGAGCGTGGGCCTGAAGGATTGGCTCGTGGAGAACGGGTACCGGATCCCGCAGGCCGCGCACGAGGTGCTGGACCCCTACATCAAGAGCAACCTGAAGTTCTTCGTGGTGAAGGTGAATCTGGATCAGTTGAGCGCCACGGGCTTCAACACCCTGCGGCCAATCCAGATCCGCTTCGACAGCCACAAGTTCATGCTGCCCATCCGATTGGGCATGGCCAATAGCAATGGCTCACAGGACATGATCGTGCATGCCTTCACGCGCACGGGCCGTGTGGAGTGCGTGAACTACCGCACGGTGAAGGTGCCTACCGACCGCAACATCCCGCTCTTCGTGAAACAGCGCTTCGGGCCCTTCTACAAGGACCTATTCGCGCGCGCGCATCGCCGGGAGGGACGCAACACGGTCTTCCTCGAGTACGCGTGGACCGTGACGCCGAGCTTCAATGGCATGAAGTGCGATCCCTGCGTAGGGCCGCCGCCCATGACGCGCGAGTTCGCGCAGGCAGGCGCCGATTGGAGCCAGCAAGGCGCGCCCACCTTCTACACGCGCATGCATGTGCGGTACGCGCGCGACCGTTTCCCGCAGGACCTGGTGTTCCAGGTAACACCCAACACCGAGCATTTCCAGGCGCGCTATGTGCTCACGCACCCGGCGCAAGGCGACCTCACGTGCTCCGAGGGCCAGGACTACCTCGAAGGCCTCTTTTACCGTCGCCATCGGGAGTTGGAGGAACTGAACGCGCTCACTGGCTGGGACGTGGAGAAGCACCGCGACTATGCAAGCGAGGTGAAGAAACGCATGAGCCCGGAGCAGCTGAAGAAGATGGAAGCGCCATGGGTGCTGCCGTTCTCAGGGCCAGGCGGGCCCTCGGCTCCGCTGATAATCGCTTTGGCCGCGAGCGTGGCCTTGCTCCTGCACAAGATCCTGGACAGGAGGGGACAGCTGAAGCAGCCGTCCGTCACCGCGTGACCCGTACTACTTCTTGAACACCAGCCACACGGCCGCTACAAGCAGGACTGCAGCCAAGGCGTGATTCCAGCGCAATTCCTCCTGCTTGAAGGCGATGAGCGTGAAGATGCTGAACACACTGAGCGTGATCACCTCTTGGATCACCTTGAGTTGCACGAGCGTGAAAGGGCCGCCGTGCAGGTTGCTGCCCAGGCGGTTGGCGGGCACCTGCAGCACGTACTCGAAGAAGGCGATTCCCCAGCTGATGGCGATCACGGAGAGCAGGCCCAGGCTCCGGCCCCAATCATAGTCCTTGAAGCGCAGGTGACCGTACCAGGCCAGGGTCATGAAGGCGTTGCTGAGGATCAGCAGCCCAATCGTCGCGATTGCTTTCATGGATGATGCTCCGCGCGAAGGTCCGCTGACGCCTTGCTGCGATGCAGTGGGCATCCAGCTCAGCCTCAACGCCAGGCTGTTGATCGTGCGGCTACCTTGGGCGCATGTTCGAGCACCGCACGCATCCCATGCTCAGCAGGGCGCGATTCGCGCGCAGGTTGATCCGGCACCTGGGCTTCGCGTTGCTCCTGGTGCTGTTCTCGCTCGCCATCGGCGTCTGGGGCTACATGGGGCTTGCCGACCTGCCCTTCGTGGATGCGGTGCTCAACGCGAGCATGATCCTGGGCGGAATGGGACCGGTTGACGCCCTGCCGAACGCCCCTGCCAAATGGTTCGCCTCGCTCTACGCGCTGTACAGCGGCATCACCTTGCTCAGCGCGGTGGCCGTCTTCCTCTCTCCGCTGCTGCACCGCATGCTGCATGCGCTGCATCTGGAGGAGGGGGAGTAGCGTTCGATGCGATCGCAGGCTCAGAGCGCCTCGATCACCATGGCGCTCGCGCCGCCACCGCCGTTGCAGATGCCCGCGCCGCCATAGCGCGCACCGTTCTGCTTCAGCACGTTGATCAGCGTGACGATGATACGAGCGCCGCTGCATCCGAGCGGGTGGCCGAGGCTCACCGCGCCGCCATTCACGTTCACCTTGGCGGGATCGAGGTTCATCAAGCGCGTGTTGGCGATGCCCACGACGCTGAAGGCCTCGTTCAACTCCACGTATTGGATGTCACTCATTCCCAGGCCGGCTTTCTCCACCGCGCGGGGCAATGCCTTGGCGGGCGTTGTGGTGAACCACTCGGGGGCCTGTTCGGCATCGGCATAGCTCAGGATGCGTGCGATGGGCTTCAAGCCGAGCCTCTTCGCCTTCTCGCCGCTCATGAGCACCAGTGCGGCCGCGCCGTCGTTGATGGTGCTCGCGTTCGCGGCCGTCACAGTGCCGTCCTTCGTGAACACAGGCTTCAGCGCGGGCACCTTGTCGAAGTTCACGTTCTTGTACTCTTCATCCTCGCTCACCACCACATCGCCTTTGCGGGTCTGGACGGTCACCGGCACCACCTCCTCTTTGAACTTGCCAGCGGCCCAGGCAGCGGCGCTGCGCTTGTAGCTCTCGATGGCGAAGGCATCCTGCTCTTCCCGGGTGATCTTGTGCTCCTTGGCCGTATTATCCGCGCTTACGCCCATGGCCGTCTGGTGGTACACGTCGGTCAAACCGTCCTTCACGATGCCGTCGATCAATTGGCCATGCCCGTAGCGGTAGCCGTAGCGCGCTTTCTCCAGATAATAAGGCGTCTGGCTCATGTTCTCCATGCCGCCCGCCACCACCACGTCGGCGTCACCCAGGAGAATGTCCTGCGCGGCCATCATGATGGCCTTCATGCCGCTGGCGCACACCTTGTTCACGGTGGTGCAGGCCACCTCATTGGGCATCCCGGCGAACTTGGCCGCCTGCCGCGCAGGGGCCTGGCCGAGGTTGGCCTGGAGCACGCTGCCCATGATGACCTCATTCACATCTTCCGGTTTCACCCCGGCTTTCGACAAGGCTCCTTGAATGGCTGCTGCACCGAGTTTGGTCGCAGGCACCTCGGCCAAGCTGCCGCCGAAACTGCCGATGGGAGTGCGGACCGCGGAAACAACGACGACTTCGCGTGACATGGGGACTGTTTTGTGTTGGAAGGCGCCAAAAGTAGACGGTGCGGATCCTTCAGCATCCAGAACAATGTGGCCGTCTATATTTGCCACCCCTTCACAGGGACGTTCTTTCGCATCACATCCGGAGAGGTGGGTGAGTGGCTTAAACCAGTAGTTTGCTAAACTGCCGTACGGGTTAAACTGTACCGGGGGTTCGAATCCCCCCCTCTCCGCAGATGCGAGGCCCGATGCCGGGCCTTGTTCGTTTTGTTCGGGGCGTAGCGTAGCCCGGTATCGCGCCTGCTTTGGGAGCAGGAGGTCGTCAGTTCGAATCTGGCCGCCCCGACAGAAGGAAAGGGTCAACTCCGGTTGGCCCTTTTTTCGTTGCCACCTTTGCCATCTTCCGATCCCGTAGCTCAGCTGGATAGAGCACCTGCCTTCTAAGCAGGCGGCCGTTGGTTCGAATCCAACCGGGATCGCTGCGTGTCGGGCCGTGTTCCCGGTGCATCGGCCAAAAGCCAACGGGCCAGATCATTGATCGAAGCGGTGCATCGGGTCGCTCGTCGGGCGTTTCCAACATTCCGTGGGATATGAACACCCGATCGTGAGGCCGGAATCCGCGATTCACGCGGGTTCGCTACGGCCCGTTGCGGGCCACGCGGACTCCGTCGGGTGAGGCTGTCCGCTTGTCGAATTGTTGAAGGACAGGTGGTTCCGGCTCCGTTACGGGTAGTGCATCGGGGCCATTTTCGCGGCGTCCTGATCGCACCTTCATCCAGGACCCATGCGCATGCTCAAGCCGATCACCCTGTTCCTGCTGCTGCTGCCCGCTTCGGCTGAAGCCGTGACCTATTACATCTCGCCGTCTGGAAACGACAGCAACAATGGAACGAGCCAGTCGACCCCATGGCGAACGATCGACCGGGCGAATCAGATCAGCTTCAACTACCTGCCAGGCGACAAGATCCTCTTCCAGCGAGGCGGCGAGTACCGTGGCAAGCTCCTGATCAACAGCAATGGCAATGCGAACGCCTACATCGAAGTAGGTGCGTACGGCACAGGCGCGCAGCCCATCATCAGCGGCAGCGTCGCCGTTACGGGCTGGACCCTGCACAGCGGCAACATCTGGAAGGCTCCTCTGTCGCAAGTGCCGAAGCACATTTATGTGAACGGCGCGCTGCAGACGCTCGCGCGCTTCCCGAATTCGGGCTGGCTGCGTGTGGATAATTCGGCGGCCACGACGTTGCAAGATGCCGAGCTCACGCAGGCCAGCGGGTACTGGACCGGCGCCACGGCCGTGATACGCACCACCAACTGGAGCTACGACACGGCCTACGTGTCCGGTTTCAGCAACGCCACGCTCACCCATACCAGCACGGGCAATCCGCTCGGCACGCAGCAGTGGGGCTACTTCCTGCGCAACAAGCTGGCTATCCTCGACCAGGCCGGCGAGTGGTTCTATGACCGCGCTGCGGGCATGCTCTACCTCTGGTGCCCGAACAACGCGAATCCCACCACGCAGCTCGTGGAGGCCAGCGTGCTCGATTACGGCCTTTATCTCAGCTGGCAGCGCAATCACTTCCGCGTGAGCGAGATCCATTTCAGGCATCACCACACGGCCAGCCTGCGCCTCTCGGGCACCTACAACCTGGAAGCCTTCAACTGCACGTTCACCGATACCTGGCAGGCGATCCTCAGCACGGGCAACAGCCAGAACTTCCATCATCTCACCATCGCACGAACCTACGGCACAGGTGTGGCGCTGCTCGACAACGACTCCTATTTCACCAACAGCACGCTCACCGATATCGCATTGATCCCGGGCCTCGGCGAGCAGAACATGGGTTATCTCGGAGGTCGCTTCAACGGATCGGGGATGACCGTCTCGGATAACACGGTGACCAACGTCGGATACAGCGGACTGGCCGTGACCTTCGACGCGGTCGTGGAGCGCAATGTGGTCACCAACAGCATGGCCATCCTCAACGACGGCGCGGGCATCACCTTCGACCAGACCGATGGCGCGATCATCCGCGACAACATCGTGCGCGACCTGAATGGGAACATCGAGAGCAGCGCCATCGGATGGGTCAATTCCGTGCCCATGTGCCACGGCATCTACTTCGGCAACACCTACAACAAGAATGTGCAGGTGCTGCGCAATACGGTGACGAACTGCAAGGGCTCCGGCATGCACGTGGACCATACGATGGTCAACACGGGGATCCGGATCGAGAACAACGTGCTGTTCAACAACACCATTCAGCTGAGCATTTCCGACGCCAGCAATTACAACAGCCCTGGCGCGACGGCCCCTTACTATGTGCCCGCCTTCAACACCATCTACAACGGCAACGTGATGTACAGCATGAGCAAGGACCAGCTGTGCATGCGCCAGTACCACGTGAACAGCCCCGTCTGGGTGGATTACGGCACCTTCACCAACAACCGCTACTTCAGCCCTTACAACGATCGCAGCATCTTCCTGCATAACATCAACAGCGCCGAGACACGCTACTTCGCCTTGGAGCGCTGGCAGGCGTTCATGACGGAGGATGCCGGCAGCACGCGCAGCCCCTTGTACCTGCCGAGCATGGAGACGAGCGCTGTTCTGAGCACGCTGGCAGTTCCCAATGGGACCTTCGCCAGCAATGTGACCAGTTGGACGGGTTGGCCCAGCCAGGGCGTGCTCGCGCACAATACCACCAAACTCGACAATGGGTGCTTGAAGGTGACCTTCACCAACAACCAGGTGTACAACACCTTCAACCTGAACCCGACGACGAATGTGAGTGTGCAGCAAGGAAGCCTGTACCGTCTCAAGTTCAGCCTGGTGAGCGACCTCATGGGCGAGGTCACGTTCGGGTTCAAGGGCAATACGCAGATCGGCACGCCTTATACCGAGGGCACGCGCACGTTCCCATTCGATGCCAACCGCCGCGACGTGGAGCACTATTTCACCAGCAACATCACGGACAGCGGCGTGCCGATGTTCACGCATACATACACCGAAGGCATCTATTATCTCGACAACGTCACGCTGGAGCGTGTAACGGCCACCGCCGTGGATCCCTTCCAGGCGAATGCGCTGCTCCTCAACAGCACCGCTGCGGCGCAGACCTTCACCATACCGGCCGGCTGCTGGAAGGATACGGAAGGGACAGTGCTGGGAGCCACGCTCACCTTGCAGCCCTATCAATCGCGTGCGATCTACCGGTACTCCACCAGCGGGTCGTGCGCCGCGCAGGTCGATTGCGCCGGGGTGGCGGGCGGAACCGCGCTGCCTGGCACCGCGTGCAACGACGGCAACGCGTGCACCACGAATGACCTCTGGAACGCCAGCTGCCAGTGCGCGGGCACACCCACCACGCCAACCGCCGCGATCACCGCGGGCGGTGCGACCAGCTTCTGCACGGGCGGCAGTGTCGTGCTGAACGCTACGACAGGCACGGGCTACACCTATCAGTGGCGTAACAACGGCACCAACATCAGCGGGGCCACCGGGAGCAGCTACACGGCCACGGCCAGCGGCAGCTACACGGTGGTGGTGTCGAACGGTGGCTGCAGCGC
>JAEUSX010000059.1 GCA_016788405.1 Flavobacteriales bacterium | reverse complement strand
GGGGGTGGCGCTTTGGACCGGACCGGATTGCTTCAACCTCACCTTGCGCGCCTGCGACGATGACGCGGGCCCGGACTACTTCTCCATCGCCAGCGGCTACGAGCTTCCTGCAGGCGAATTGCTCTTCATCGAGGTCTTCGGTTACGGTGGCGGGAGCGGTGCCTTCGAATTGTGCGTGGCGGATCTTGGCGTGGTGAGCGTGGATAGCACGGAGCTGCCGCTGGTGATCATCAACACATTGGGCAACGAGATCCCGAACGACGGGAAATCGTCGGCGCTGATGGAGATCAAGTACAACGGTCCCGGCGCGCTCACCTACCTGGACGGCCCGGCGAACGTGTATGATGGCCACATCGGCATCGGCATCCGCGGCGCAACATCAGCGGGATATCCGCAGCGCCCGTATTCCATCGAGACGCGGGATTCCTTGGGCGCCAATAGCAACTTGAGCCTGCTGGGCATGCCCCAGGAGAACGACTGGGTGATGCTCTCCAACTGGAACGACCGTTCGCTGGTGCGCAACGCGCTGGCCTTCCACCTAGCTAGGGCCATGGGCCAGTACGCCCCTCGCGCTCATTTGTGCGAAGTGCTCGTGGACAGCTCGTACAAAGGCATCTATCTCTTCGGCGAGCGGATCAAGCGCGATTCGGGCCGGGTGGACATCGCCCGGCTCAACCCGGACGAGAACAGCGGCGACGACCTGACCGGCGGCTACATCCTGCAACAGAACATCTGGGACGCGTCGAACAGCTTCCAGTCCAACTACTCGCCCATCGACCACCCCGGGTTCGATGTGCATTTCCTGTACGAGTACCCCGAACCGGATGTGATCACATCGCAGCAGAAGGAGTACATCGCCGCGTTCGTGGACAGCCTCGAGACGGCGCTTTACGGTCCGGACTTCGCTGATCCCGTGACCGGGTACCGTCGCTTCCTCGATGCGCCGAGCTTCATCAACTACTTCCTGGTGAATGAGGTGGCGCGCAACGCCGACGGGTTCAAGAAGAGCGTGTACTTCCACAAGGACAAGAACAGCAACGGCGGCAAGCTCAAGGCCGGGCCGGTGTGGGATTTCGATTGGGCCTGGAAGAACATCTGGGGCTGCAGCATCTGCGATCAGATCGACGGCTCGGGCTGGACGCACCGCGTGAATGATTGCGTCACCGACAACTACGGCACCGGCTGGTACATCCGCCTACAGCAGGATCCCGCGTGGGTGGCCGAGGTTCGTTGCGTCTACGAGGAGTACCGAGGAACCGTGCTCAGCACCGACAGCATCCATGCCTGGATCGACAGCGTGGGCGCCTTGGTGCAGAATGCCCAGGCCCGGCATTTCCAGAAGTGGCCCCTCCTCGGACAGAGCGGGCCTGCTCCGGAGGTTCTGCCCTGCGCGAACACCTATTCCGCCGAACTCGATACGCTGAAGGCATGGATCTCGGAGCGGCTCGCCTGGATCGACGCCAACCTGCCCGGGCTCTGCACCGTTGGCGTCGCTGACGCTTCGCCTGGCATCGGCTTGCACGTGGCGCCGAATCCGAGCGATGGACGGTTCACCATAACGCTTCCGCCGGATTGGCGTAGGCCCTTGCGCATGGAGCTCATCGACGTGAGCGGTCGAATCGTGCGCGACGAGATGATGAACGGACCGCTTGGCGCTCTTGAGCTGTTCATTCAAGAGAGCGGCGTGTATGCCTTGCGCCTATCACGCCCGGATGGCGCGCATCTAGGCGCTCGAGTACTGGTGCGCTAGCGTGGGGCGCCCGGATACATTTGGCGACCCTCGCCGATGATCTTCAACTCGCCGGTATTCGCCGTCTTCCTGATCATCGTCTTCGCGCTGTACTGGCTGCCGCTGCTCCCCGACGGGCGGCACAAGCATCCGGTGATCCTGATGGCCAGCTACGTTTTCTACGGCTGGTGGGACTGGCGCTACCTGGGGCTCATCCTCTTCTGCTCGCTCGTCTCCTACGCCTGCGCATTGCGGATCGATTCTGTCACGGGCGCACGTGCGCGCAAGGCGTGGCTGGCGGTCGGCATCAGCGTGCCTCTGGCGGTGCTGCTCGTGTTCAAGTACTTCGACTTCTTCGCCGTGAGCCTGGCCGACGCCCTTGCCGGCCTGGGTGTGGCCACGGAGCCCCGAACACTGGGCCTGATGCTTCCGGTGGGCATCAGCTTCTTCACCTTCCAGGCGCTGAGCTACACCACCGACGTGTACCGCGGAGCGCTCAGGCCCACGCGCGATGCCGTCGCCTTCCTCGGGTTCCTCGCCTTCTTCCCGCAATTGGTGGCGGGGCCGATCGAACGGGCGCCCAGCTTCCTCCCGCAGATCCTTGCGAAGCGCTCGTTCTCATACAAGAACGCTGCGTTCGGCTGCCGTCTGATCCTCGTCGGCGCGTTCAAGAAGATGGTCGTGGCCGACCGCATGGGCCCGTTGGCCGACGCCATCTTCGATCACCCGACGCTCTTCGGCGGTCTCTTCAACGTGCTCGGCGCTGCCTGCTTCGCGGTGCAGATCTATTGCGACTTCAGCGGTTACAGCGACATCGCGCTCGGAACGGCCAAGCTCTTCAACCTAGACCTCATGCGCAATTTCGACCGGCCTTACCTGGCGGGTTCCTTGCGCGACTTCTGGAGCCGCTGGCACATCAGCCTCAGCACTTGGTTCCGCGATTACGTGTACATCCCGCTTGGCGGCAACAAAGGCACGTCCTGGCTCGTGGCGCGCAACCTGCTGCTCACCTTCGTGCTCAGCGGGCTCTGGCACGGCGCCAACTGGACCTTCGTGGCGTGGGGCGCGCTGCACGGAGCATTCCTTGTGCTTGAGCGCCTGACGCGCGGACGCTTCGAGCGCCTGCCCTTCGCCTTGCGCTGGGCCATCACCATGCTCGTCGTGCTCGTGGGCTGGGTCTTCTTCCGCGCTGCCGATATCGATGCCGCCCTTCTGTACCTCGAACGGGCCATCACCTTCGATCGGGACATGCTCTTCCTGCTGAAGCGGCTCCTCACTTACGCCGAGTGCTCGCCCTTCGCGCTGATGTGCACCTTCCTGTTCGCGGTGCTGCTCCTCGGCATGGATGCGCTCACGGCCAGGCCGTCCTTCCTCGCTCGATTCGAACAGCGTCCCGGGCTGCGCTACGCGAGTTATGCCGGCCTCACGCTGATCGTGCTCTTCTTCGGCGTCTTCACCGATCAGCGCGCATTCATCTATTTCCAATTCTGAGATGAAGCGCTTCCTGTTCCGCCTGTCCATTCCGCTCGGCCTGCTGCTCCTCCTGGCGTTCTTGCTCGATCCGCTCTTCACCAGCGTGTTCCGCGAGGGGCAGGGCACGAAGGCCCAGTGGCTCATGGGCATGCGCGATCAGCGCTTCGACGTCGCGGTCATCGGGTCCAGCCGGGCGTGGTGGAACATCAGCATGGATCAGCTCGACAGTGCCTGCGGCACGCGGTCCATCAGCCTTGCCAATAACCACTTCACCCCTGCGGAGATGCTCCTGGCCATGAAGGCGTTCCTGCGCAATGGCAACAGGGCGCGCGTGCTGCTGCTGCAAGTGGACCACAGTTCGCTCACCGACGAGCAGGAAGGATTCTCCAGCACCGTGTACGACTTCGTGCCGTTCCTCGAGGACACCCTCGTGTACGCGCATCTCGCTCCACGCGGCGATGAGTGGTTCTGGCTGCGCCACGTGCCTTTTTGGCGATACGCGAAGTACGACTTCAAATGGGGCGTGGAACAGGCGGTGCTCACGGCGTGGGGCCGCCGCACCGTGCCCTTCGACGCCACGGGATCCTATTTCTCGCCGAACGACCGGTTCTATGGCAAGGCGGGGGTCCCGTATGCGCCCAGCGGGCACCGCATGGGCGCGGACCTGCGCGCGCTCTTCGCGCTCTGCGCGCAGCAAGGCATCGCGGTGATGCCCTTCACATCGCCTTACTATGAGCTGGAGATGCCGGCAGAGGCTATCGGCGCG
>JAEUSX010000050.1 GCA_016788405.1 Flavobacteriales bacterium | reverse complement strand
TCCTTCGTGAAGGCCTCGCGCACATCGTCCAGCTCGGGCACGCCTTCTTCCTTGGTGGCCAGCAGCGCGGCCACCACGTAGTTCTCGCCACTGGTCTTCGGGTCGCTCACCTGCCCCACTTCGGCGCGGTTCACCCAGCCGATGATCTCCGCCGGCTGGTTCAGCCCCTGCACGTAGCGGCTGTCGGCGCGGAAGTCGGGCACGTTCGTCAGTTGCAGGCCCATGGTATCGGCAGCGGCCTTCAGCGCCTCCGGCGTCTTGTTGCGCAGGCTGAACTCGTTGGCCTTCTTGTACGCCTCGTTGAAGGTGGCGGGGCTGGGCTTCAGCGCGCGGTCCACGGTGATGATGCGGCGCTCCTGGCGGGTGCGCTGATCGAGCACCTCCACGATGTGGAAGCCGTAGCTCGTCTTGCAGATGGTGATGGCGCCCTTCTTCTCATCGAAGCTGGCGGCGGTGAACTCGGGCACCATCTGCTTCTTGTCGAACCACTCGTACACGCCGCCGTTGCTCACGCTGCCGGGGTCGTCGCTGAACTTGGTCACCAGGTCCGGGAACTTGCTGCGGTCCTTCTTCACCACGGCGAGCAGGCTGTCGGCGCGCGGCTTCTGCACGTCCTCGCCCTTGTCCTTCTGGGTGCTGAGCAGGATGTGGCGCACGCGCGCTTCGGGCACATCGGCCAGCTCCTTGATCTTCACCAGCTTGTAGCTGTTGCCCTCCAGGTAGGGGCCCACCACGGCGCCCACGGCACCGTTCACGATCAAAGAATCGTTCAGCTTCTCGATGCTGCCGGGGGTGTAGGGCACCTTGCTGTAGGCGCGCGAGTCGGCGTTGGCCACCACGAAGGCGCTATCGTCCGCAGCGGTCTCGAACTCCGCGCGCAGCCGGGCCATGTCCTGGGCGATGGCGGCGCGGTCGGCTTCGCTGGGCAGCACGGGGAAGAGCACGTAATCGAAGGTGCGCGAGGCCACCTGCTTGTGCTTGGGGTCGTTCTTGTGCGCGTCGTAGTAGCGGCGCAGGTCCTGGTCGCTCACCGGGTAGAGGCTGTCGGCCTCGCTGTCGTAGCGCTTGGCCACGAAGTCGAAGGTGGCGCGGGTGTTCTTCGCGTCGAATTCATCGCGGGCCTGCGCCTTGTTCACGAAGACGCTCTTCTTGATGAGCGTGGTGTACTTGGCGTAGAGGCGGTTCTCCTGCACGCGGCGGCTCTGGATCTCGTGGTAGATGGGCGCGTTGAGCTGGATGCTGTTGAAGTACTCGCGCAGGCGCTGCTGGTCGGGCTTGCCGTCCGGCCCGCTGAACTGGCCGCGGAACTCGGGCGCCACGTTGTCGCCGAAGCGGATGTCGTCGTACTCGGGCTTGGTGATGGTGAAGCCGGCGTCCTGCACCTGGTTCATCATCACGCGCGATTTCACGATCTCGTTCCACACCGTGTTGCGCACCTGCTCGCTCACCTGCGCGTTGCCGGGCTGGCCGAACTCATTGCGGTAGCTCTCCACCTCCTCGCTCACGCGGGTGTCGAAGTCAGCCAGTTTGATCTCCTCGCCGGCGATCTCGCCCACCGCCTCGTTGCTGCGCCCACCGCCCATGCCGGTGCGGTTGCTCAGCAGAGCGTCGAGGATGAAAAGTGCCAACGCGCCGCCCACGAGCGCTACCAGGAGGCCGCTGCGCTCGCGGATCTTGCCGATGATTGCCATTGCCTTTTGAGAATTGGGCTGCGAATATAGGCGGGCAGGGGCTACGGCAAGGGCGGCCGGAAGTGGCTGGGGATGAGGCCCTAGCGATTCACGCTACCCCGCCACCGTCTCCACCTCCTTGCTCACCTTCTTGAAGAGCCCTTGCAGCACGTTGCCGGGCCCTACCTCCACCACCTTGATGGCGCCCTCCGCCAGGATGTTCTGCATGGTCTGCGTCCAGCGCACGGGGGCGGTGAGCTGCGCGATGAGGTTGGCCTTGATGCGCGCGGGATCGGTGTGGGCGCGGGCGTCCACGTTCTGGTACACGGGGCAGCGCGGGTTCACGATGGGCGTGTAGGCGATGGCTGCCTCCAACTCGAGCCGCGCGGGTTCCATGAGCGGGCTGTGGAAGGCGCCGCCCACGGGCAATACCAAGGCGCGCTTGGCACCTGCGGCTTTCAATGCTTCGCAGGCCGCGTTCACGGCATCGATGCTGCCGCTGATCACAAGCTGGCCTGGGCAGTTGTAGTTGGCGGCCACCACCACGCCCTTGCCTGCGGTGGCGGTGATCTCCGCGCAGATCTCCTCCACCCGGGCATCCTCCATGCCCAGAATGGCGGCCATGGTGCCGGGCTGCAGCTCGCAGGCCTTCTGCATGGCATTGGCGCGCGCCGCCACCAGCTTCATCCCATCAGCGAATTCCATCGCCCCTGCGGCCACCAAAGCGCTGAAT
>JAEUSX010000047.1 GCA_016788405.1 Flavobacteriales bacterium | reverse complement strand
CCAGGTCGATCACATCGATGCCGCCCGTGCGGCCGAAGTCCACTGGACTGAATGGATCATTCACCTCTCGCAAGCTCACCCGCATCCAGGGCGGGCAGCGATAGCGCCCATCTCCCGTGCTCCACGCTTGGGAGAGCAGCTCGGTCATGCCGTATTCGCTGTGAATGGATCGGACCTGGAATGCGTGCTTCAGGATGGCGTGGAGCTCTTCGCGCACGAGCTCTGGCCTGCGGCCCTTCATGCCGCCGGTTTCCATGATGGTGGTGTGGCGAAGCGGCATCGCGAACCGCTCAGCGAGATCGAGCAAAGCGAAGGTGACGCCGAGCAGGAGCGTTTTGCGGCCCTCCGCTTCCGAGCGGCGCAGCGTGGCAGCCAGCTTCTGGAGGTCGTGCAAGTAGAAGCCGCTGAGCTCATCGCCGCTCTCTGAGATCAGCTTCTGCGCCATGTGCACGAGCGAGCTGCCTTCGCGTTCGAGGTAGGAGGGGAGCAGGGCGAGGATGCGCCAGTCTTTCGGCGGGCCGTGAACGGCAGCGAATGATCGCAGGAAGGATCGCTCATAGTCCTCCGGCCAGGGGATATGGTGGGTGCTGGTCACCGCGCCGGTGGTGCCACTGCTGGTGAAGCGCAGCACAGGCTCGAGGCCGTCGATCAGCACGCGTTGGCTCCGGAAGAACGTGATGGGCAGGAAGGGGATGTCCTGGACCGCGCTTACGGAACCAGACTCCACGCCGAGCGCGGCGATGTAATCGCGGTACACCGGATTGCGCGCGGCATGCAGGCGGAAGAGCTCGATGGCCAGGGCATCAAAGGCATCGGCGCCGTTCACTTCATGAACGCGGTCGCGCAGTCGGCGAAGGATGTCAGGCAGCTTGGCGTCCACCCTATTTTTGGGCCATGCGGAACAGGCTCTTCAGGTGGGCGAAAGTAGCCGGGACGATCAGCGTGCTGGCCACCTTGCTCACCGCGTGCCCGAAGCCGGAGGAATTCCCGGCCGAGCCGGTGATCGCCTTCAAGGCCTTCACGCAGCATGGCGATTCGGCCAGCTTCGTGATCACCTTCACCGATGGTGATGGCGACATCGGCCTCAGCGATGCGGATTCGGAGGTGCCTTTCGACACCGGCAGCACGTATTACCACAACCTGTTCCTCGAGTACGATTCGCTCTCGAATGGCGTATGGACACGCGTGAATTTCTTGCTGCCCCTCTACTACAGGCTGCCGCGCATCACGCCCACCGGTCAGAACAAGGCGCTCGAAGGCGAGATCGCCGTCGCTGTGAAGCCGTGGCCGATCATACCTGGCAGCGAAGCCGACACGTTCAGGATCGGGGCCACGCTCGTTGATCGCGCACTGCATGTGAGCAACGCCGTCACCACCGGCGCGGTCGTGGTGCAATAGCGCGGGCCGCGGGCCTTCTACCTTTCGCCCGTCGCCCTTGAGCACCGATCAGGCGAGCAACCCATGGCCCAACTGAGCACGCGGCAGGTCTCTTTCATCGCTGCTGCCGTGGTGGCCTCTGCCGCGGCGCTGCTGGCATGGACGCCGCCCAGCATCGTGGGACCTGCCTTCGCCCGCTGGTGGCCCTTGCTGGTGGGCATCGTGCTGCTGCTGCTGGCCTACAATGTCTTCTTCCTCGGCGTGGAGCGGTTCGTGCACGAGCGTGTGAAGGCGCTGTACCGCACCGTGCACGACATCAAGCGCAGCAAGCCGGCCGGGCAGGATGAGGGCACGCGCTCCAACGAGCTGGATCGTGCCGGTGATGAGGTGATGGCGTGGGCCACGGAGCGCCGCGCCGAGATCCACGAGCTGCATGAACGGGAGAAGTTCCGGCGTGAGTTCATCGGCAACCTGGCTCATGAGCTGAAGACGCCCATCTTCAACATCCAAGGCTACATCCTCACGCTGCTCGAGGGCGGATTGGAGGATGAGAAGGTGAATCGCGACTTCCTCACGCGTGCCAGCAACGGGGTGGACCGCTTGATGAAGATCGTCGAGGACCTCGACATGATCACCAAGCTGGAGAGCGGCGTGATGGAGCTCCGCCTTGCGCGGGTGGACCTGCACGAGCTGACCCAGGAGATCATGGACGCGCTGGAGCTGAAAGCGCAGGAGCGGCGCATGCGGCTGGTGAATGGGATCGAACCGGGAACGGTGGCCATGGCCGACCGGAGCCGCATGGCGCAGGTGCTCACCAATCTGGTGAACAACGCCATCAATTACGGGCGCGAAGGAGGACGCTGCACCTGCTCCAGCTACGCGTTCGGGGACCAGGTCGTGGTGGAGGTCAGCGACGACGGCATCGGCATCAGTCCAGAGCACCTGCCACGTCTTTTCGAGCGATTCTACCGCGTAGGCAAGAGCCGTGCGCGCAACGAGGGCGGCAGCGGACTGGGGCTGGCCATCGTGAAGCACATCATCGATGCGCACGGGCAGACCATCGCCGTGAAGAGCCAGGAGGGGAAGGGCACCACGTTCGTCCTCACGCTGCAGCGTCCCGCCTGATCAGCGTTTCTGCGTTTCGCGCACCGCATCCTCGTAAAGCACCACCTCGCTCTCGTTGTTGATGCTGATGCGCGGGATGTCGTCGTACACGGTGAGTTTGCCGGTGACGCATACCCGCTTGTTCATGAGCCAGGTCTCGGGGTCGTAGCTGAAATTGGGCCCATTGTACTCCCAAATGGTGGCGTAGAAGTCCTGGTGCGGATGCATCCGGTCGAAGTTGAGGTAGATGGCCTTGGCCTTCGCCGTCTTGCGCGTGCTCACCACGGTGCCGCAGATGGTCGCGGTCTTCCCGATATGGTACTTGGCCTGAACGGTGTTGAACATGCCCTTCGGCAGCGGCGCCTTCAGGGGCTCCACCTCGCCAAAGAAGGGGTCGCCCTCGGCGTACCAATCCTTCGGCTCGCGCATGACTTCGATGCGCTGCTCCGCCGCATCATCGAGCGCCGGGAAGAAATCGAGGCCGGTCAGCCGCTCCACGCTGTCCACTGAGACGGAGTAGCTGATGGGAGGATACTCCTGCGCGCTGTTGCGCATCACGAAGGCGATGGCCTTCGGGGCGTCGCCGTCGAGGTCGGCAATCACCTTCCAGAACAGCTCCGGTATGCTCACTTCGTTCTTTCGGTCTGCCTTCTGGATCGTGGGCAGCCCGTCGCGCAGCACCGGTCCCGTAACCACGAACAGCCGTCGCTTGCTGAAGTTCACGTAGCGCCGGCCCCAGTCCTCCAGCTCGGCCCATGTGCCCCGATTGAGCTCAGGCACCTGCGGGCTCACGTTGCTGTAGTAATAGGTCCCTTGCAGCGCTCCGAGGTTCCAGCGCATGTCGGCGCTGGGCACCATATGGCCGCGGTCGAAACCGCTGTTCCAATAATCTGCCGTGACCGCGGTTCCGGTCTTCACCTGCGGGTCGGGCAGGAAGGAATCGATGCGTGCCAGGTTGCCGGTGATCAGGTCCGGCGTGGCGATGTGTGCCGTCCATTTGGGCTGCTCATGCCGCTCATCGTACACCAGCATGTGACCAGGATGCACGATCACCTCTTCACCGGGCTGAAGGGCAGGCAATCCAAGTCGCTTCAAGTCACGTCGGATGATGGCCAGTTTGACGGAGTCGAGCTTCTCGACGTTCGCGCGCTGCTGCTCCTGCAGCCGCTGGTGCTGCTGCTGCACGCGCTTCAGCTGCTCGTCGAGGTCGTACTGGGCGGATGCGCCGGTGGTGGCGGCCAGCGCGAATGTGAGGAGCGCGTATCGCATCATGCTCGGCGCAAGGTAGGCGGGGAGCGGCGGATCAAGAGTGAAGCCAGGTCGTTCAAGGCTTCATTCAGAAGGCGCTCGCCACGGACCGGCGCGCGTGCGTCCGCGTCACGCATCCGCTGGAGCGCGCTCTTCAGGTCCAGATCATCCTGCCGCTGCACGATGAAGCGCCCGGTGCGGGCATGAAGCCGCCCGAGGTACTCCTGCTCCGCCTGACCGGGTGTCGGGATGATGAGCGCGCTGCGGCCCACGGCCGCCAGGTCCATCAATGTGGTGTATCCGCTGCGCGAGACAACGAGCCCGGCGCTCTGCATCACGCCGGTCAGTTCCGATGCGTTCATGTGCGATCGCACGCGGACATTGCCGCGCCGTTCATCGCGTGGCTGCTGCGGCTGGCCCAGCACGAGCAGGTGTTCACCGGGCATTACCTGCATCGCATCCAGCAACCGCTGCTCGAGCATGGTGCGCTGCGGCTCGGGCCCACTGATGATGGCCGCTATGGTGCAGGGCACCTGCGCGCCTGGCTTCGCTCCAGCCATGCGGCTCACCGGTCCGATGTACCGCGCATTGGACGGCAGACCGTCCCCGTGCGAGAGCTCCCCGGCCAGCCCTGGGGCCTCCGGCTCGTCCATGATCCAGCAGCGATCGAAGCGCGCGATGTTCCGGATGTTCAGCTTCCTCAGCGCGCGCTGCGCGAATGGGGTGAACGGGAAGACCTGGTGCGTGATGAGCACGCTGGGGATCTCCGCGGCGCGCACCCCGAAGCGCTGGTCGCTGATCACCGCATCGAGGCGCATGTGCTGGCGCAGGCGATCGAAGGCTGCTTGCTCCGCGCGCACGCTGCGAACGAGCGCGGGGAATTGCCGCGCCATGCTCCAGAGCTGGTTGTTGCCCTTCGAGTAGCGCACCTCCACTCCGGGCAGCCTTACGGTTTCAAGGCGCGGGAATTCCTGGCGCAGGAGCGCGAGCGGCCCGCGATCCGCGGCGATGATGGGCAACGCGCCGCGCGCGATCAGCGCATCGATGAGGGGCACGCAGCGCGCGGCATGGCCAAGGCCCCAATCAAGCGGTGCCACCAGGATGCGCGCGCCTTTGAACATCGCCGCGAAGGTGGTCATGCGCGGGTGATGCCAGCGTTAAGCCGCTACTTTCGCCGGCCTTCCATGGGAAAGAACAAGCTCGCGCGCTTCGCGGAGAATCTC
>JAEUSX010000136.1 GCA_016788405.1 Flavobacteriales bacterium | reverse complement strand
GCGATGAAGACCAGGTCGCTGGGCAGCAGCTTCGGGCCGCTCACGCCGATCTTCCGCAGGCGGTCCCACGTGTCCATGGTGTACACACGGGGACGGTTCTTGCCCTTCTTCTCGATCTGCATCAGCAAGGCGAGGGGCATGCCGTGCACGTTGCCGCTGGGTGTGGTCCACGGGCTGTGCAGGTCGGCGTGGGCATCGATCCACACCACGCCCAGGCGCTGGTCCGGGAAGGCCATCTTGGTGCCCGACACCGAACCGATGGCGATGGAATGGTCGCCGCCGACCACGATGGGGAAAACGCTGTTCCGCAGGTACTTGTACACCTCGTAGGCAAGGTCGCTCTCGAAGCGGATGAGGCCGTCGATGTGGTGGGCGTTCGGGCTCCGGTCGTCCTCATAGAGCACGTCGTTCTCATCGCGCAGGATGCTCTCCTCGGCGTGGCCGAAGAGTTCACTGCCCAGTTTCCATGCGGCCACCCGCAGCGCGGCCATGCCCATGCTCGTGCCACGCGTACCCGCCCCGATCTCCGACGCCGCTTCGATCAATCGCAATTCCATGGGAGCGAAGGTAATCGGGCCTTCCCGGCCACTCGCGGTGGCGTAACCAAGCGCATTCGTCGGACGTAAACCAAGGACCGTCGAACTCCTGCCATGACCCATCGCCACCTGCTCCTCCTGCCCGGACTCGCCTTGCTCTTCCATGGATGCAACAGCAGCCTGCTGCAATCGCGCGTCTCCGAAGGCACCATCGAATACGCGTTGAGTTTCCCCGGATACGACCCCAACGGGCTCATGGCCGGCATGCTTCCCGAGAAGACCACCTTGAGCTTCACGGAGGACAAGCAAGCCGCCGAGGTGAGCGCAGGCATGGGCCTGTTCCGCACGCTGATGCTCGCCGACAACGAGAGCAAGCAGATGGATTACCACATGAGCATGATGGGCAAGCGCATCGTGAGCCACCTGAAGCCACGCGACCTGGAGCTCTTCAACCAGGACTACGGCACGCCCACCATCCTGTACACCGGCGACGTGGATACCGTGGCCGGATACCCGTGCCAGAAGGCGCTGGCGGTGTTCAATCGCCTGGACCAGCCGGAGATCGAGCTCTGGTACACCGACCGCATCGCCATCACCGATCCCAACTGGTTCAATCCCTTCACCGAAGTGCCCGGCATGCTGCTGCGCTACGAAGTGGTGCAGAACGGCATCCGCATGAAGCTCGATGCCGTGAGCGTGACCCCCGGCAAGGTGGATCCCTCGAAGTTCCTGCCGAAGTCCGACTACCAAGCCGTCTCGGCCGACGTGCTCCACTACGAGCTCGGAGAGGTGATGGGGACGTTCTCGATGTAGGTTGCGGAATTCGTGGTTCGTGGTTCGAGGATCGAGGTTCGTTGTTCGTGATTCGGGCTTCGAGGATCGTGCGGGACAGCGCGCTGAATGCGATATTCGTTTCTCCAACAGAGTCGCATGGCCGAGCCCCTTACCCAGAATACCGTGCGGTCCTTCGAGGACCTCGATGCCTGGAAGAATTGCAGGGCCGTGAAGCTGCGCGTTCGGGAGCTCGTCCGGACCTGGCCCAAAGAGGAGCAGTTCCGACTGTCGGACCAGATCATTCGCTCCAGCCGCTCGCCATGCGCCCAGATCGCGGAGGGCTTCGGCCGGTTCTACGAGAAGGACAACATCCGTTTCTGCCGCATCGCCCGCGGCTCACTCTACGAGACGAAGAGCCACCTCTGGGACGCGCTGGACGAAGGCCTGATCGACCCGGCCACGCATGAGCAGGCCTGCGCGTTGATCGTTCGCGCCTTGCAGACGCTGAACGGCTACATCAAGCACCTGAAGACCCTGAGCACGCGCTACACGGTAAGCGAGCCAGCACCCGGCGAGGCCGAAGCTCCTGAGCAGCCGTAGGGGGAGTTGGGGTGTTCGTGAATCGTTGTTCGTGAATCGTTGTTCGTGAATCGTTGTTCGGGAATCGTTGTTCGTTGCTCGAACCACGAACAACGATTCACGCCCATCAGCCCCCGAACCCTCCTCCCCACACCCGCCTGTTGATACTACCGGGCATGGGCCGGCCGTTCCCCCAAGGCACCTGCGGACCTTCGACGCTGCCTCGCGCACGTGCGCAGGCATTACGCGTACACCACCTTGGCAACCGAGAAACGCAACCGCCTCCGCGAGGAGGCCCCCGAAGAGGAGACCATCGAGGCCGCTGAGCCCAAGAAGCGGCGCGCGCGCAAGAGCGCGGAACCCGGCCCCAGCCGTCTGGCGCGCTTCCGCGCCTTCGTCGCCGATGAGCGCACGCACAAGGTCTTCGGCATGCTGCTGGTGCTGGGCAGCCTCTTCCTCCTGATGGCCTTCGTGAGCTTCCTCTTCACCTGGCGCGTGGACCAGGACCTGATGAGCCGCGGCTGGTGGGAGATCCTGCGCACCGACATCGCGGCGGAGAACTGGCTGGGCAAGCTGGGCGCGATCTGCGCGCACCGCTTCATCCACGTGTGGTTCGGCCTGGCTGCCTTCGCCCTGCCGTTCTGGAGCTTCCTGGCCGGCGTGCGCATCCTCTTGGGAACGTGGCTGCTCCCCGCGCGGCGCACCTTGGGCTGGACCGCCATGGCGCTGTTCTGGGTGCCGGCGCTCTTCGGCTTCTTCTTCCGGGGGGAGTTCAGCTTCCTCGGCGGCGGTTTGGGCGTGGTGCTGACGCGCCATCTCACCACCCTGCTCGGCGAATTCGGCGCGGGCGCGCTGCTCGTCTTCGCTGCCGTGGCCTTCGCGGTATTCACCTTCAACCTGCAGTTCGGCTGGCTCAACGCCCTCTTCACGAAGAAGGAAGCGGAACCCGCTGCCGAAGCGGCCACGCCTGATCCCGAGGGATGGACGCGCCCCGGTGTGCGGATGAAGACGGCCGCGCCCGTGGCCGCCGCTGCGCCCGGCTTCGAGGTGGAAGAGCCTGTGGCTGCAACGAACGAGGAGGTGACGGAGGAGGAAGAGGAGGTGGTGGAGGAAGAGGAGGAGAATGCGCTGGAGCTCGAATTGGACACCACGCCCATGGAAGTGGTGGAGCCCGTGCTCTCGCCGGTGATCAGCACCGCGGAGGACCTGAACGGCGACCTCAACGGCATGAGCGTGACGGCCAACGCCGAAGAGAAAGTGCTCACCGAGGACCAGATCGAAGCGAAGCTCCAGGAGTTCGGTCCGTACGACCCCACGCTTGACCTGAGCAGCTACGAGCCTCCCCCACTCGACCTCCTGGTGGATCACGGCAGCGGCGAGATCACCGTGACCAAGGAAGAGCTGGAGGCGAACAAGGACCGCATCGTGGCCACGCTCGGCCA
>JAEUSX010000133.1 GCA_016788405.1 Flavobacteriales bacterium | reverse complement strand
GTGATCGTGCTGTACTCGGTCTGGTATGAACAGGTGGTGATGGTCTGGGGCGCCGGCGTCACGGGCGCTACCAGGCTGGCGTAGGCCACCGTATTCACGCAGCCCACAGTGGCCGTGCATGAAGTGCAGGTGATGGTGGTGGTGCAGCAGATGGAGGCCGTGCCGCAGGCCGCGCTTGTGTTGAAGTGCAGGTAGTAGGTGCCTGCCACGGGAGCGGTGAATGACAACGGAGCATTGCCATTGGCCACCACCACGCCGTTATAGGTGGTGCGCCGAACCGTGACGTACCCACCGCAGGAGCTTCCCACCGAGTAAGTCTGCCCAGCCACGATGCCGGTGATGGTGTTGTACTCGGACTGATAGGTGCAGGTGCTGATGGTGAGCGGGGCATTGTTCGTCGGCGCCGCCACCGTGCCGAAGGCGGTGATGTTGGTGCACTGACCGGATGATTCCGTCCGCGCCAGCATCAACAGCGCGCATGCGGCCATGAAACGCCAGCCGCGCAACGCCGGAAACCGCAGCAAGCCCACGCTCCTCATCGCGAGAGGACGGGTTGGTCCATGCATCGCTGCGGATCAAGGTGCCGGAACGGGCGCTCGCGCGCATCGCGCCGCTCATAGCATCGCACCTGAATGCCCATCGGCAGCAGCAGGCCATGGAGGCTGTTCGAACTGATCCCGCAATCCTCCGTGACATGCAGCATCACGTTACGGGTGCGCACGTCGAAGCGCGCCATCAGCACCCCGGGCTGCTGCTCAACCAGGACACTCGCCTCGCGGGCCACCGCGGGATCCGAGAGCCCTTCCACGACCGCTTGCACGAGATCCTGCCCGCGCACGGGTGCGGCCAGGCCCACGGCGCAGCACGCGGCTAAAAGACCTTTTCTCGCCGGCAGCCACATTCCTTTGTGGAGAACTCGAGCACCCATGGCCAACGAAACTAGTGAAAGGCGCCATATGAGCAAGCCCCCGCTGAAGACGATCTCATCCGAGGTGGATGCCTGGATCAAGGCAACCGGTGTGCGCTACTTCGACCCGCTGACCAACATGGCCATGCTTACCGAGGAGGTGGGCGAGGTGGCCCGCATCATGGCCCGCCGCTACGGGGAGCAGAGCGAGAAGGCGAGCGACAAGGGCAAGGACCTCGGCGAGGAACTGGCTGATGTGCTCTTCGTGGTGCTCTGCCTGGCCAATCAAACGGGCACAGACCTGCACGCCGCGTGGCGGCGACGCATGGCCGCCAAGACCAAGCGCGACAAAGCGCGCCACGCCGCCAACCCCAAATTGCGCCGCCGCGTGGCACGATGATGGCCGGTGCCAGCGCCCTACTTTCACGCCCCATCGAGAACGCATGAAGACCGAATCGCTGCTTGGCGCACTGTTGCTCGCCGCCACGCTCGCCCCCATTGAATCCATCGCCCAGGCCAAGCCGGAGGACAAGGTGAAGGTCCGGGCGAGGATCGGCCCGGAGCAGAAGCCTGATGCCGTGATGATGCCCTACGCCATCTTCCGCAGCAGCCCCACGGCCGTGATGGTGATGCGCAGCCCGGAATTCGGCCCCGGAAGCCACGTGAAGCGAGGTCCGCGCATCGACGTGTACGATTACGAGAAGCTGATCCATGAGCGCAGCATGGAGCCCGCCATGAAGCGCATGGGCCAGGAATCGCTCACCTTGGAGGACCTGGTCTGGTACAACGGCAAGCCACTCATGTTGGCGCGCAATCAACGGGAAGAGGATGTCTCGCTGTTCTATCAGTTCCTCGATCCGCACCTCACCAAGCCCCCGCCCGCCTTCGATCCGATCTGCTCCTACCCCGTGCAGGTGAAGGTGCTCAAGCCCTCCGTGGTGAAGCCCGGTACGCTCACCCGCGACCGCTTCCGCGCCGCCGTGGCCCGCGACAGCAGCCACATGATCATCCACGGGCCGCACATGCTCGATCCCGAAGGCAACCCGTTCCGCTTGGTCGCCGCCGTTGACCGCCAGATGCAGCCCATCTGGCAGCATGTGATCCGCATGGACACGAAGGTGGAACGCTCCGAAGTGCTTGATGCGGCCATCGACTCGAAAGGCATCGGATACCTCCTGGTCCGGCACCGGGCGAAGGGCCGTCCATTCTGGGGCGGCGCATCCACCTACGAAAGCGTGCTCATGCGGATCGATGCCGGCGACATCGCGACGCTTCCTGCCGCGCTTCCCGATGGCGCGCAGCCCACCGGCGGCATCCTACGCGATTTCGGGAAAGGAATCGTCTGGGCGGGCATCTACGCGCAAGCCGGCGAGGGCAGCGGAAAGCTCGAAGGCAATTTCATCGCCACCATGGAGCCCGACAGCACCGGCGCCCTGCCCGCGCGCGCCATCCCCTTCACCGGCGAGCCGCTATCCGATGAGGAGATCTCCGAACGCGACGAGGCCAGTGAAGTGGCCGAGACCGACGAGGACGAAGGCGACAAGAAGAAGAAGGATGAGAAACGCCTGGATTGGGTGACCGATGTGGTCGATCTGGTGGAGCGCGGCGATGGCGGCTGGTTCCTCGTGAACGAAGTGGGGTTCACGATCTCACGCATCGATGGCGAGACCCGTCGGGGCCGGAGGACCTTCTATCATGGGCCCATCCTCGCACGCAGCTTCGACAAGGACTGGCTGCAGCAATGGAGCACCTTGTTCCGCCGCTGGACCGTGACGGGCAGTCCGGTCACTGGCCGGACCATGGTCACCGCGTTCGACAAGAAGCTGAATCTCTTCATGATCGATGAGGAGGAGCAGATGGAGATGCGCAAGCAGAAACTCAAGATCACTCCGAAGGATCAGGGCAAGCCGAATACCGTGCACGCTGCCTTCGATGACAAGGGCGTGGTGCGCACCAAGGTGCTGCTGAAGGGCGACATCGCTCGCGACTTCTTCGGGAGCTGGCGCACGGTGCGGTCGGGCAAGGACCAGTACCTGGGCTTCGGCGCCGATGGCATGGGCGGTGCCCGCTATCTGCCGGTGCGCGTCGACCTGACCAAGGACGAGAAGAAGTGATCAGCCAATGGCTGCCATGATGCGCGCTACGATGCGGCCGGTGGCGCCTACACGCTCTCGGACATAGCCCAGCGCCGCCGCGGATGCCGCTTCAAGTGCGGCGCGGTCACCAAGCAGCTTCTCGAGCACTGAACGCAGCTGCGCCGCATCGCGCACCTCGAAGCCTCCGCCTGCCTCGATGAGCCCGGCGGCCTCGGCGAACTTCGCATGGCGCGGTCCGAAAATCACCGGACGGCCCCATGCCGCGGCTTCCAGGAGGCTGTGTATGCCATCTCCGAAGCCCCCGCCCACATAAGCCAGGTCGGCATGCCGGTAGAGCCGCGCCAGCGGCCCCATGCGATCCACCACCAGCGTGCGCGCGAAGAAAGGATCCTGTTCGGGAGCCGAATGGCCTGTGGCGTCGGGCGGGGAGTCGATGATCCGCTCCAATTCGCTCCAGCGAACCACCGGTGCGGGCATGCGCATCCCGGCGCGTTGCACGGCAGCCTCACTCGGCTCGTGCGGCACCACGATGGAACGTGGCGTAGGGCGCATGCCATGGAAGGCTTCGCGGAGCAAGTCCTCATCCGCAGGCCAGGTGCTGCCAGCGATCAGCACCGGGGCATCCATGGCGCGGTGGTAAGCCGCACCGATGGGCAGGCGCTCATCGGCACGGGCGATCGCATCCACGCGATCGAAGCGCGTATCCCCGCTCACAGTCAGGTTGCCGACGCCGATCGAGGCCAGCAGCTCGCGCGAGCGCTCATCCTGCACGAACAGGTGCGCGAAGCAGCGGAGCATGCCACGATGCGCGGCGCCGTACCATTTGAAGAAGGCCTGCTCCGGACGGAAGATGCCCGAGATCAGGAACGCCGGGATGCCACGTGCCTTCAGGTTGAGGAGCCATTGCGGCCAGAACTCGTACTTCACCCAGAGCACCACCCTTGGCTGCACGAGGTCCAGGAAGCGCTGGGCGTTGGCAGGTCCATCCGCAGGCAGGTACTCCACGTGCGTGGCGAGCGGGAATCCCTTCCGCGCTTCGTATCCGCTCGGGCTGAAGAAGGTGACAAGCACCGGCATGTCCGGTTTCTCACGCAACAGCACTTCAAGGACCGGTCTGCCTTGCTCGAATTCGCCCACGCTCGCGCAGTGCATCCACACGCAGCCATGCAGCGCAGCACTCTTCTCCTCCAACCGCTGCCAGAGCCCGCGACGGCCCTCGACCCACGCCCTCGCCTTGGGTGAGAACGGCACTGCGGCCCGGATCGCTCCATGGTAGAGCGCCACACCGATGTCCAGGAGCAGCGGCATTCAGTAACGGAACTGGTCGTCGGGCTTGCGATAAATGGGCAGCGACAAGCCTGCGCGGATCCCGGTGAGCAGATCCAGGCGGCCACCCGTGTTGTACTGCTCCGTGTCGAAGTTGTACGCCCGCAAGGGCTCGGTGAAGCCGGCCATGAGCTCGACTCCGATATGGAAGTTGATGAATCGGCGCTTGCCGAAATGCTGATAACCCGCGTAGGCCAGCGCCGCAGGACCAGCACTGAGGCGATCATAGCCCTTGAGGTACTCGCCTTCGAGCTGGGGCACCACGTTCTTCTGGGTCTGCACGCGCACCTTATGGCGCATGTACCCTCCGCCGATCTTCACGACCAAGCCGCTGTTGTCGTTGGGCCCGACCACGGGCAGCAGACGGCCGGCGACCCCGAAGAGCGTCCAGCCGCGCTCATAGAGGAACACGTCGGCCATGAGGCCATCCTTATCCAGGACCTGCCCTGCACTGTTCACCACATTGCGCAGGATGCCGGGCTCGATGACCTTGCTTCCGAAGATGAAGCTCCCTTCAACGCCGAAGAGCCACTGCTGCTCTCCCTTGCGCCAGGCCCCGAGGCCGATGTTGCTGTTATCCATGAAGCGCGATGCCAGATCGCCGCCCGGCCATTGATGGGCATAGCCGACTTGCACCGTCAAAAGCGGGATGGAGGCCTCCTGGATTCCCTTCAGCGCCCGCTGGCCCAGCGCGATCGAAGGCAAGGCCAGCAGAGCGATCAGGATGGCGCGCATGGTGGCGAAAGTAGCGCCGCCGCAAGGCCGGGCCGGGGCGCTCTATCTTCGGCGCCGCTTTCAGCGACCCTACGCCGCGCATGGAGACACGAACCGCCATGAAGCCCATCCAGATGGTCGACCTCGTCGGCCAGTACCTGAAGATCAAGGACGAGGTGGATGCGGCCCAACGGCGCGTGCTCGAGTCGGCCGCCTTCATCAACGGCCCCGAGGTGAAGGAGTTCGAGAAGGAGCTCGCAGCCTACCTCGGCGTGAAGCACGTGATCGGCTGCGCGAACGGCACCGATGCGCTCCAGATCGCCATGATGGCATTGGGCCTCAAGCCCGGCGACGAGATCATCACTTGCTCGTTCACCTTCGTGGCCACCGTGGAGGTGGTCGCGCTGCTCGGCATCACGCCGGTCTTCGCCGATGTCCTGCCGGGCACCTTCAACATCGATCCGGCCGATATCAAGCGGAAGATCACGCCGAGGACCAAGGCCATCGTGCCGGTTCACCTGTTCGGACAGACCGCCGATATGGAGGCGATCATGGCCATCGCGCGCGAACACGACCTCTTCGTGATCGAGGACAATTGCCAGGCGATCGGCAGCGACTACGCATTCAGCGACGGATCGAAGAGGAAGGCCGGGACGATCGGCCACATCGGCACCACCAGCTTCTTCCCCAGCAAGAACCTTGGCTGCTACGGCGATGGCGGCGCGCTCTTCACCAACGACGATGAGCTCGCCAAGAAGATACGCCGCGTGTGCAACCACGGCAGCGATGTGCGCTACTACCACGAGGTGGTGGGCGTGAACAGCCGCTTGGACTCGTTGCAGGCCGCCGTTCTCCGCATCAAGCTTCGTCACCTGGATGCCTACGCCGCCGCGCGCAACGCCGCCGCCGCTGCGTATGACCGGGCCTTCTCCGGCATTCCCGGCCTGACCATCCCGGAGCGCAGCGCGAACAGCACGCACGTCTTCCACCAATACACGCTGAAAGTGGCCGGCGGCAAGCGGGAGGCGCTGCGCA
>JAEUSX010000124.1 GCA_016788405.1 Flavobacteriales bacterium | reverse complement strand
GCGCACGCCGCCGGGCCTGATCGAGCTGAACAAAGGCTGAGTATGGAAGGCGAGCAAGAGGCGCGCACGTGCTGCCTACTAGCGGTGGTCATTCGCTGTTGAACGCTGATGCGCGGCTCTGCGCGCAATGGCGTTCAACGGTTTGTCGCTTTGCGAAGGCGGGGATTTTCAGCACTAAACTTCAATAGATGCACAAAGCTTGAATTTAGCACTTCACTTTCATAGAAGCACGAAACCCCCGCTTTTGCAAAACGGCTGTTAGCACCAGTACTTTTTCTGCTTTCTGTCATTTTTGGTTTTATAAATTGTCTAAGTAACATTCGAAAAATGGTCTTTCTCTGTAAACAACTGCATCTTTATATTCTTCGGGTCTTGTCTGCGGACCTTGTCGATGTGAGCGCAATTCTCCATTTTTTAGAACGTAACTATGATTAATAATTTCTTCGATGTCGTCAACTGAATAACCGTCTGGCATTTGAAAGAACTCCCAACGGAATGTCGTCCCAAAGCTAAAGTATTTGCCGTCTTTCATTTTAGCCGCAAAACCTGTCCAACCCATTGTTGTTTCGCCACGAATTTGACTTTGAATAGTCAATGGAAACGCAAACTTGCTTTTTTCAACTCTGTCAATGTCGTAGTCGTTAATACAATTTCCACTTGTTACAAAAGTTTTCACGATGTCATAGTAACCAAGTCCTGATGAACGATTAAAAATTCCTTTTCCTGTCTGTTCTTCCTTAAAACGTCTAATTGCCAAATTCACAACGGTCTTAGAATTGCGAAATATTACACAAGGTAAAAACGTTCCGTCTGTCAGATAAACAGAAGCTCTGTACCCAAGTCCATAAGCATTGTCTTCTAATGGCTCAATATTGTCCTTTAAAAATTTGATAATATCTTCTGTTTGTTGTCGTCTCATAGTATTGGTGCTAACTGATCATATCCGCATTGCGGATATTTCCAGACTTGTGTGGAGGCTCTTATTGCGCATATCGTTCCATCTGGGCAGGTATTCCGCAATAGGACAATCACAGGTCCAGGTCATCGAGCGGGCTGCGGATCTTGCCAAGGGCCTTGGTGCTTACGTGGGTGTAGATCTCGGTGGTCTTGCTGGCATGGCCTAATAGGGCTTGAATATAGCGCAGGCAAGGCTTTCGTTCGATGGTCCAACAGGTCATGGTTCGAGGTGTCAGGAAGCGCTATCCATCGGTGCAAGGCAAGGTAGGATCTTCGCCGCGTGTTCCGGTTCAAGCAATTCACCATCCACCAGGACCGCTGCGCCCTGAAGGTGGGCACCGATGCGGTGATCTTCGGCGCGTGGGTGAACTACCACGATGCGAAGCGGATCCTCGACATCGGCACGGGAACCGGCGTGCTGGCCCTGATCGCCGCGCAGCGCAATGCCTCAGCGCAAGTGCATGCCGTGGAGATCGATGACGACTCCGCTGCACAGGCCGCCGGGAATGCCGCTGCTTCGCCTTGGGCCGATCGCATCCGCGTGCATCGCATGGATGCGCGGCGCATGAAGAGCGATGCGCACTTCGACCTGATCCTGTGCAATCCGCCGTACTACAGCGGCACTGCCCCAGCCACCGAGGAACGCGGACGTGTGGCCAAGCACGGTGCTGAGCTCGCGTTCGAGGAACTGCTTCGCTGCGTGCGTGATTCGCTTGCTCCAGCTGGGCGCTTCGCGGTGATCGTTCCTTCCGATCGTGAAGCGGAGTTCGTTGCGCTGAGTGCAGCGCAGGAGCTGTTCCCTGCGCGTCGGTGCCTGCTTCGTTATGTGGCGCACCGGCCGCCGAAGCGTGTGCTCCTGGAGCTGCGACGCGTGCGCGGTGCTTGCGCAGAGGAGGAATTGACCGTCGAAGGCGAAGGGCCGAAGTCCTTCACGCCCGATGCGCGCACCTTGGTGGCCGACTTGATCGATCGCTGATCAAACCTCTACTTCCTCCTCGCGGAACACGATGCCGTACTTCTCCAACTCGTTGAGGATCGGGTCATAGATCGCGGGTTTCAGCGGCAGCAGGACGCCGCGGTTCTCGAGCTTTCCGTTGAGCACCAGCTTGCACGCCATGGCGATGGGTAGTCCAACGGTCCGCGCCATGGCGGTGTGCGTTTGGTCCTGCCCGATCACACCGAGCGAGGCCTGCAATTCCTGGTGCTGCCCTTCGATGCTGTAGCGGAAGCGGTGCCACATCACAACAAGGTCCTTGTCGTCGGGGCCGAGCTTCCACTTCTCTTCGAGCAGGCGCTGCAAGGTGGCGGCTGGTGATAGGGCCGCTGCGCCGATGGGCTTGTTGCTGAAGAGTTCGAGCCAATCCAACTTCCCCATCACTTCACCTCGGGGGTCGATGCCCAGCGTTTCAGCAAGCATGGTCCGTGTGTCGCGTCCCGCAGCGTGCGGAAGGAAGGAGTCGAGGTACTCGTTGTAGGTGGCCGATTCGAGAAGCTCCATGGCGTAGCTGTCGTCCGTGCAGCCCAGTTGCACGAACGTGTTCCAGGCTTCGCAGTAGCCGGCCTTGCGCAAGGTGCCACGCAGCAGGGTGGGGATCTCCTCGAGCCCGTAGGCCTTGCGGTACTTGAGCGAATCGCGGTTCGCGTAGGCATCGAAATCGCCCAGGTCGGTCACGCTGATGCGCACCGTATCGGTGAAGAGCCGGTGGTAGGGGATGTACTTCACCTGCCCGTCGCGGATGTACTTCACCGCGCCGCCCTGCCCGGCCAAAATCACGTTGCGCGGGTTCCAGCTGAATTTGTAGCCCCATGGATTGTCGTCGCTCTCGGGCGCCACCAATCCGCCGCAATGGCTCTCGAAGGCTTCCATCCTTCCGCCCTCCGCGCGGATGCGATCGAGGATCCGCATGGCGCTCATGTGATCGATGCCCGGGTCGAGGCCCATCTCGTTGAGCACGAGCAGCCCTTTCGCCTTGAATTCGGCATCCATCGGCCAGAGCGCGTCGGGCACGTAGCTGGGCGTGATCACATGCTTGCCGAGCGCGAGGCAGTCCTTCAGCACGTCCATGTGCATGAAGGCCGGCAGCATGCTGATCACGAGGTCGTGCTGCGCGATGAGCGCGGCCCGCGCCTGCGGATCGGTGGCGTCGAGCGCCACCCCCTTCGCCACCGAGGGTCCTTCATGGACCAAGCGCTGGGCATGCGCGCCTTCCTTGTCGGCCACGGTGATGCGCCACTCCTGCTGGTCGGCATGCGTGATCAAGTAATGGATGAGCGACGAGGCGCTGCGTCCGGCGCCAAGGATGAGGATCTTCCGCATGAGGGCAGCTTTCGGGAGCGGGGCGAAGATGCGAAGCGAGCCTTGGTCAGGACTGCAATGGCCATTCGCGCTCCACCGTGGCATGCCCGTTGCCTCGGCAGGCCGACCTACTTTCGCCAACCGAAAATCACGACCGATGAAGAAGCTCATCGCCTTGCCCTTGGCCGCAGCGCTTTCCGTGACCGCAGCCTGGTCCCAGACATCGGACCTTGTCTTCTTCACGGACGATGGCCAGAAGTTCACCTTGCTCATTGACGGTGATGTGAAGAACGCCGCACCGGCAACACGCGTGGTGGCCACGGGGATCCGCACCGAATCGCCGTTGGTGATGGTGCGTTTCGAGGATCCCTCCATTCCGCAGATGAAGAAGCCCGGCTACTTCCCGCTCGGAAAGGAGTACACCGTGATGATCACCACGAACAAGAAGGGCGAGCGCGTGCTGCGCCCCACTGGCGAGGCGGCACTGGGAACCGCAGCCAGCGCCGAGACGGTGAAGCCGCGGCCAACAGGTTTCGTGGAGGATGAGCCCGCAGGAACAAGCGGATCGGATACGCAGCAGAACCCGGGTTCCGGCGGCGTGCAGCAGACCACGACGGTGACGGTGGTGGAGGAGGGACAGGGTGCAGGGACGACCCAGGGCGTGAACATGAATGTGGGCGTGAATGGCGTGGGATTGAACATGAACGTGGGCATCACCGATGGCACTGGCGCTGGGGCCAACACGCGCACCACAACCACGAAGACCACCACCACGACCACGACCACCACGACCACGGGCACTACCGGACTGCAGACCGCCAAACCTGCCCCGAAGCCGGCCCCGAAGCCGGAGACCATCGTGGAGCCTTACCGCCTTCCCGGCTACACCGGTCCCATCGGTTGCGCCATGCCCATGAGCAGCTCCGAGTTCGATGATGCCCGCAAGAGCGTGGCCGACAAGAGCTTCGAGGAGACGCGCCTCACCCTGGCCAAGCAGATCGGGCGCGACCGGTGCTTCACCACCGACCAGGTGAAGCAGATGATGGGCGTGTTCAGCTTCGAGGAGTCGCGCCTGGACTTCGCCAAATGGGCGTATGAGCGCACGCACGACAAGGGGAACTACTACAAGGTGAACGACGCCTTCAGCTTCTCGAGCTCCATTGATGAGCTGAACGAGCACATCCAATCGCGCTGATCGCCGGTCAGCGTCTGATCGCATCCACATGAACCGCACGGGCGCACTTCTGCTGATCGCGTTGCTGTCGCTCGCGTCGTGCACAGGCTCCAAGTCGCTGGCGAAGAAGGGCGCCAAGCTGGACGCCGCAGGCATGTACGCGGAGGCTGCCGCGCTGTATGAGCAGAGCGCGCAACGCAACCAGAAGAACGTGGAGGCCAAGATCGGCTTGAAGAAGACCGGCCAGCAGCTGCTGAACGATAAGCTGAGCGCATTCTTCAAGGCAGCGGCAATGGGTTCCTCCAAGGGCGAAGCGGTGGAGGCATACCTGGAGTCCAAGGGCTATCAGGAGCGCATCGGGCGGTTGGGCGTCGTGCTGGACATCCCGGACCATTACAAAGCCGATTTCGAGCGCTTGAAATCAGAATACCTCATTGAGCTCTACAACGAAGGGCAGGCGCTCATGGCGAAGGAGGAGTACAAGGCCGCAGAGGTCGTCTTCGCCAGGATCGCCCGGCTTGAGCCGAATTATAAGGATGCCAGCAGCCTGCAATCCATCGCTTTCCTCGAACCGCTGTACCGGAACGGCAAGGCCGACCTTCTGGCCGGCGCCTACCGCAAGGCGTACGGCTCACTGGATCAGGTGGTGAAGCGTGACGCTTCCTACAAGGATGCCGCAGCGCTGCGGCAGGAGTGCGTGAGCAAGGGGCAGTACAGCATCGCCGTCCTGCCGTTCTCCACCACGAGCAAGCGACAGGACGTGGCCATGCGCTTGCAGGGACATGCCATCACCGCGCTCACCGAGCTGAATGATCCGTTCATCAAAGTCGTGGATCGTGAGAACCTTGAGCGCATCCTTCAGGAGCAGCGGTTGGGCCTGAGCGGCGTGATCGATGAGCGGACCGCCGTGCAGGTGGGGAACCTCATGGGCGCCAAAGCGGTCCTCATCGGGACCGTGGCCGATTACCGCGAGGAGGCGGGAATGGTCAAGAAGAGCACGAAGAACGGGTACGAGGCCTACCGTGTGGAACTGGTGAACAAGGAGACGGGCCAGAAGTACTGGGAGACGCGCTACAAGCCGGTGCAGTACGCCGAGTACTTTCAAGAGAACAAGGCGACGATCTCGGTGAACTACCGCCTCGTCTCCCAAGAGACCGGAGAGGTCCTGATGAGCAAGACCTTCGATCAGGAGGCGAAGGACCATATGTACTACGCCAATTACGATGGCAATCGCGACGCGCTCTTCCCAGCCCTGAATGGCACGGTGGATCCTGCCGATGCGGCGCGCAGGAACCTGCGCACGTTGCTCGCTGCCCCTCGCGACGTGAAGCCGACTGCCACGCTCGGCGGTGATCTCGTGAAGCAGGCCACGTCACAAATGGCATCCGGTGTGCAACAGGAGCTGAGCAGTCGCCTGCCATGATCCGCGCCGCGCTCCTCATCCCTTTGTTCATGCTCGGCTGCAAGGGCCAGCAGCAGGTGCAGGACACGGAATCCGTTCCCGTGGCCGCGCAACCGCCCGAATGGGTGCGCAGCAGGCCGGTGAGCAGCGCCTACTACATCGGGATCGGCATCGGGAACAAGGCCAAGGCCGAAGCCACTGAGACCGCGCGGAAGAATGCCTTGGACCAGCTCGCCCAGGAGATCAGCGTCCGTGTTGAAGGGAACAGCATCCTGTTCACCGCTGATGGGCGCAACCGCTTCGATGAGACATTCACGAGCACCATCAAGACCACCACCCAGGAGCAGCTGGAGGGCTACGAGCTCGTCGATTCCTGGGACAGCCCCACCGAGCATTGGGTGTACTACCGCCTTTCGAAGTCGGAGCACGCCCGGTTGAAGGCCCAGCGCAAGGCGGCCGCGATCGGCACCGCTTTGGATCATCATCAGCGCTCCATCGCGGGCGCCGCCAGTGGTGATCTGCGCACAGCCATGGATCAGGACCTGCGCGCGCTCATCGCCATGAAGGCGTATTGGGGCGAGAATGACCTGGTGGATCTGAATGGGAAGCAGGTGCCCTTGGTGAACGAGGTCTTCGGGCACTTGCAAGGGCTCTCCGCAGGCATTCGGATCAGCGTGCTTCCCGACCGCTGCGAGCTGGATTACGACAACCATTTCAAGCGCGAGTTGCTGATCACCGCTACATGGGGCGATGGGAAGAACACCAACGACCTCCCCCAGCTGCCGTTGCGCATCGGTTATGCCGGACTCGATGGGTCGGTCTCTGAAGCGAAGAGCACCGATGGTGAAGGGCGGCTGAGGCTGAGCGTTCAGCGGGCATCCGTTTCCCAGTCCGGGAACGAGGTGCTCGTCAGGCCGGACATGGATGCCTTGGTGAGCAAGGAGCTTGAACCGGCCATCGTGACGGCGCTGATCGGAAGCCTCACGGTGCCGCAAGCGCGCGCGCCCATCACCGTGCGCCTGCCGAGGGTCCTGTTGAAGGCACAGGAGAGCAACTTAGGCGTCGCCGTAGGTGACGCGGGGATCGCCGCGATCATGCGCGAGGAGCTCACACGGTCAGGATTCCGGCTGGTGGAACGCGAGGCGGATGCCGAGGTGCTGCTTGTGCTGAATGCCGCAACGCGTCCCGGGGGGGAGGCCAATGGCTTCGCAACGGCCTATCTCGACCTGACCTATTCTTTCCAGGACCGCAAGACCAAGGACATCATCTTCCAAGGCGCGAAGCAGTCGGTGAAAGGGATTCAGCTCAGCCCGGAGAAAGCCGGACTTGACGCCTTCAAGAAGGCCGGCCAGGAGGTGCGCCGGGAAATGGTGCCCGGCATCATCAGCGCCTTCCAATGACGTGGATCGGAACGCCCGGAGTAGTTTGGCACGCGATCGGCAAAACACCCACGAACCAACCTGAACCCGATTCAGACAAACCAACAAAGGCCGGTCATCGGCACCGCATCATGAAAACGCTCGCCCACACACGTACGCTCACCTTCGCTCTCGCAGCGGCAGTGCTCTCCGGTGGATTAACCGCCTGCAAGAGCAAGAAGAAACAGGCCGAGGCTGAGAAGCCGGATCCTTCTGGCGAGACCGAGGTGGTGATTCCTTGCTCCGGCCCTGACTTCTTCACGGATAACAAGGTGTTCCGCGCGAACGACCTGGGCGAGAGCATGGACCAGGCCACGGCGAAGAAGAAGGCCATGAGCAATGCCCGCGCGAGCCTCGCCTCCGCCATCAATACCCGCGTCAAGGCCGTCGTGGACAACTACGTGAACAGCCGCGAGATGCAGAACCGTGAGGAAGTGGGCGAGCGTTTCGAGTCCCTGGCCCGCGAAGTGGTCGATCAGCAGCTCACCGGCATCAAGACCATCTGCGAGAAGACGATGCGCGTGAATGCCACTGGCAACTACAAGACCTACGTGGCCATCGAACTCAGTGCACAGGAGCTCCTGGCCGCTTACAATGACCGGCTGAGCAGCGACGAACGCCTCCGGGTGGATTACGATTACGAGAAATTCAAGGAGACCTTCGAGAAGGAGATGGAGCGGATGAAGAAGTAAGGTCGCCCCCACGCGCACCGAAGCCCTTCCGAAAGGAGGGGCTTCTTGCTTTCTTCCATGACCTTTGCAGCATGAGCGGCAACAGGATATTGGCAAGCGGTGCGTTTCTCCTGAGCATCGCTGTGCTGTTCGGCGCTTTCGGAGCGCATGCCCTGAAGCCACGACTGGACCCGAGCCAGCTGGCTTCCTGGCGCACGGGCGTGGAGTATCACTTCTACCATGCTCTTGGATTGCTTCTCGTCGCGTCGCTTCAGGATCGCGTTGGTCGACGGGCCGCGCGCTGGGTCGCCACGCTGCTGATGGTGGGCATGGTGCTTTTCTGCGGCTCCTTGTACCTGTTGAGCACCAAGGACTTGTTGGGCATCGGGAACGCCATTGCGCTTCTCGGGCCCGTCACGCCATTGGGCGGTCTCTGCTTCATCGCAGGCTGGGCGGTGCTGTTCATATCCGGCTTGCGGAAGACTGACGCAGGTTAGCCCTCGCTCTTGGCATCCGCCTACTTTTGGCGCCCAATTCCAATCCGCAGGAACATGAACGATTTCGGTACCAAACCGAAGAATGCCGACCTCAAGAAGCTCGGCCTCGGTCGCTTGGGTGACATTTACTGGAACCTCGATCCCGCCGAGCTGGTGGAGCATGTGATCGTGAACGGGCAGGGCGTGCTCGCCGACACCGGTGCCATCGCCATCGACACCGGGGAATTCACCGGCCGCAGCCCCAAGGACAAGTTCACGGTGAAGGATGCCAAGACCGAGGGGACCGTGTGGTGGGGCGATATCAACATCCCGCTCGCTCCTGAAGCCTTCGACAAGCTCCACGACAAGATCACCACCTACCTGCAAGGACGTGATGTGTACGTGAAGGACGCATACGCGTGCGCGGATCCCACCTATCGCCTCAACCTGCGGGTGGTGGCCGAGATGCCCTACAGCGCCATGTTCGCCGGGAACATGTTCCTGCGCCCGACGCGCGCGGAGCTCAACGAATTCGAGCCCGAATGGAACATCATCTGCGCTCCCGGTTTCACCGCCAACGGACCTGCTGATGGCGTGCGGCAGCACAATTTCGCCGCCATCGATTTCACCCGCAAGATGATCCTCATCGGCGGCACGGGCTACACGGGCGAGATCAAGAAGGGGATCTTCACCGTGCTCAATTATGTGCTTCCCCAGGAGCGCGGCGTGCTCAGCATGCACTGCAGCGCCAACATCGGCAAGGAGGGCGACACGGCCGTCTTCTTCGGACTGAGCGGGACCGGTAAGACCACGCTGAGCGCCGACCCCCAGCGACGCCTCATCGGCGACGATGAGCACGGCTGGAGCGACATGGGCGTCTTCAATTTCGAAGGAGGCTGCTATGCCAAGTGCATCAACCTCAGCGCTGAGAAGGAGCCCCAGATCTGGGAAGCGATCAAGTTCGGCGCCATCCTCGAGAACATCGAGTTCCACGAGGGCACTTCACGCGTCGATTTCGATGATGCCTCGAAGACGGAGAACACCCGGGTGAGCTATCCGATCGAGCACATCAGCAACATCGCGGAGCCCAGCGTGGGCGGCCATCCGAAGAACATCTTCTTCCTCACGTGCGATGCGTACGGCGTACTTCCCCCGATCAGCCGCCTCACACCAGGCCAGGCCATGTACCACTTCATCAGCGGATACACGGCCAAAGTGGCTGGGACCGAGGCTGGCGTGACCGAGCCTCAGAGCACTTTCAGCGCCTGCTTCGGCCGGGCCTTCCTCCCGCTGCATCCTTCGAAGTACGCTGAACTGCTCGGCGCGAACATGAAGAAGCACAATGTGCATGTGTGGCTGGTGAACACAGGCTGGAGCGGCGGCGCTTACGGCACCGGAGAACGCATGAAGCTGCGGTACACCCGCGCCATGATCACCGCCGCGCTGAGCGGCGAACTGGATAAAGTGGCCTACACGGAGCATCCCGTCTTCGGCGTGAGCTATCCCGCGACCTGCCCCAACGTGCCGAGCGAGATCCTGGATCCCCGCAGCACGTGGAAGGACAAAGCGGCGTATGACCAGACCGCGGAGAAGCTCTCGAAGCAGTTCAACGACAACTTCGTCAAGTACAAGGATGGCTGCAATGCGGAGACGCTTGCCGCCGCGCCCCGTGCAGCGGTGAAGGCCTGAGGGCCATGCCCAGGAATCCAGGAAGCCCTCGTTCCGGCGGGGGCTTCCGGGTTTCCAGGTGGGACGGGGCTGAGCAGAGGGTCAAGTATCGAACCGTGAGAATGAAACGTGCGTCCTTGGTCATCGGGGTCCTCGCATCAACGATCATGTTGAACGCGCAGGCCACGCTCTACCCGGAGAAATTGCGGGCGGACATCGAAGTGCTGCGCGCCGCCATCCACAGTGCTCATCCTGACCCGTACCGGTACATCACGCGCGGTGAGCTCGATGCGCTCTTCGATTCTGTACGTGACTCGATCACGGAACCGCTGACCACTGACCGCTTCCAGCTGCGGATGCTATCCGTGCTCCACCGCATCGGCGACTCGCGCTTGCGACTCGAGCCGGATACGGCCGACATGAAGGAGCGCATGGCCAGCGCTACCCTGCCGCCTTTCGAAGTGAAGGTGCTGGACGAGGGCCTGTACATCGCGGAGGAGCTCAAGGGGTTCCGTTCGTTCGCACCCGGTAGCCGCATCGTATCCGTGAATGGCATCAGCAGCGCCCGGCTGCTGCGGGACCTCGGCGCTTGGGTGGTCTGCGACGGATCGAGCCAGGCCTGCCGTGCGCACGCCATCGAGGATCGTTTCCTGGAGCTCTTCCTGCTGACGTATGGGCACGCAGCGAAGTACGTGGTCGAAGTGGAAGGCCCGGATGGCGGCATTCGCGAGGAGGTGGTGACCGGATTGCGCGTCGACGAGATGAACCGCACCCGCAAGCCTTCCGGACTGTCCTTGCACCCATGGCGCACGACATGGGAACCCGAGAGCGCCACCTTATGGGCCACTTTCACCACGTTGGAGCCGGCAGCCCTTGAGGCGAGCGGGCAGCGGCCGAGGGCATTCGTGGAGGCGATGCTGAAAGAGCTTCGCTCCCTCGATGCGCGCGTGCTCGTGATCGATCTGCGCGGCACCGGAGGGACCGAGCTCGGCATGGCCGAGGTCCTGTTCGCCGCCATCGCGCGCGCGCCTTTCCGCGTGCTTCAAGGGATCACGGTGCGCGCCGGTCAGTCGCACGCGCTGCCGGGATTGGCGGAGCTGCCGGACGATTACCTCGTGAGCCTTGATCGGAACTACCTGCCCGTGCGAAACGGCGTGCATGCCCTCCGCCCCGATGACCCGCGATTGACCCCCGTGCAGCCTGCGCGCCATGCCTTCGGCGGAAAGGTCTATGTGGTGTGCGATGGCGGCACGCGCGATGCCGCAGCCGCGTTCGCGATGCTGGCCAAACGCTCCAGCCGCGCCCGGTTGGTCGGGCATGAGGTCGGAGCCAACGCGCACAGCTTCACCGGCGGCCGCACGATCACCGTGCTTGCGCCGAACACCGGGCTTCGGCTTCAAGTCCCCTTGCTCCGTTACATCCCCGACGGTTCCACCGATGCCCCGGCCGACCGCGGGGAATCACCGCATCATGTGGTCAGTCAGCAGCCATGGGGGATCGCCACGGGACGCGATGCCGTGCGCTCTGCGCTGTTGGAGATGATCCGCGAGTTGAATTGAGCGCGATCCGCTCAGTATGGAATGCCGAGCCTGCGGTAGATGAAGCCCATGAGCCAGGCCGGGCCGATCAGCAGGAATTGCAGATCGGTGAGGAAGCTTGGCTTCTTCCCTTCGATGCGATGGCCGATGAACTGCCCGATCCACGCCACGATGAATAAGGCGAGGCAGATCGTCCACAATGGCCACGTCGCGTGATCCTGCAGGTATTTCGACATCGCAAGGCAAGCATAGCTCCAAGCCGCCATGCCGACCGTGAGCGGGAGCGATCGCGGGAGGTAGAATCCCATCAGCACGGCTGCGACGACGGATTTCGCCCATGGGATCCGGCCGAGGTAGGCCATTTGGGCAGGAGGGATGCTCGCGAGCAGACCGATCACGCAGAAGAAGATGGTGGGCACGCAGATCCAATGGATCAGCTTGTTGGTCCCGTTCTGGTGGCTCTCGCCGTACAGGTCGAACCACTGCTGAATGGTGCGCTTCGCCATGCTACAGGTAGCGTTGCTTGATCACTGCGGCGTGGTGCCGGTCATGCCCCGCGATCGCCCATCCCAGGGAGCGGACACTGAAGGGATTGCCGTTCGCGCGACCCATCCGCAGGAGCATCTCGTCCGTGAAGCTGCTGAAGAGAAGCAAGGTGGAGGCCTTGACCGACTCCTGCTCTGACTTGAGTTCGGCAAGGCTGCGGCGTCCTGCCTCTGCCGCCGGCGCCCATTGGTTCTCGTCGAAACCGGGAAGCTCGGTGCCGTCGTTCCGGGCGAAGCTCAGGGCGCGGTAGGCGAAAACGCGCTCGCAGTCGATCATGTGCTGCAGCACCTCCTTGATGCTCCATTTGCCTTCGGCGTAGCGGTGGTCGCCGCGCGCTTCAGGGATGCCGGCGTGGAGGTCGCGAACGACTCGCTCCGCTCCACGGAGCGCGGAGAGCAGGTCAGGCTCCGGGCACTGGGCCACATAACCATGATAGTAAGCAGCGATCTCCTCGGGCTGTGGTCGGCTCAACGCGGTCATGCCGACAAGGTAGGAAGCAGGCGCGGAGGCTTTTCCACGATCGCTGTTCACATCGGCAGCGGGTGCACGGTTCGCGGCTCATCCCATCGCATCTAGATTTCGGCGGCATGCAGTGGGACCCGCCCGTTTTCAGGCCACCGTTCGAATTCTGGCGCGATGGCGCGGTGCTGCACTTGTCCCTGCGGGAAGGGGCCCGGCTCACCGCCCAGGTGATGAAGGAGATGGTTCGGCTGGTTTCTGCTTTGGACCGCGATGGCCGTTCACCGGTCCTCATCGATCATGCGCCGGGCGTCACCATTGAGGATGACGCGCGGGCGCTTCTCGTGCGTGTGTGCCGGGTGCAGGGCCACCCGGTGATCGTGTACTCGGGAAGCGAGCAATGCCGCATGCAGGTGGAAGTGTTCCGTCAGGTGCATCGCCCGAGATTCCCGCTTCGGGTGTTCGCTTCGCGTGAAGAGGCTTGGCGCTGGGCCCAGGCTTTTCAGCAGAGCGAGTTGGAGCGCAGCACGCAGCGAGGCGGGTCATGAGGTGCTTCATTCAAGCCATGCGGGTTTCCGCAGCCTGCCTCTTCGCGCCCTGCGCTTGGGCGCAAGCTCCTGAGCTGTCCGCCAGCGCGGTCGCCGACGACGTGATCGTGGAGTGCGTACCCGCTGAACAGGCCGGCGCCACTCCGATGCTGCGGGCGCATTGGCGCGGTGTGTCGAGCCCGGCACCGGCATTCGAATGGCAGCGCCCATCGCACAGCAGCGCGGTATCGACCATGATGCTCGACCGGATCCTGGAAGCCGGCATCGGCGCCTACCTCGATGCGCGCATCCACTTCACGAAGGTGGGCGTGCGCAGCGATCTCCCGGCGGTGCAGCTGGTGCGCGGCATCGAAGCGATGATCGCGGCGGCGAGCACCTCCTTGGGGATCGAGACCGGATTCACAGGTCTCACTGCCAGCACGGCCGAACAGGTGAAGCGGGTCACGGGCATCGACTGGAGCCAGGCGCGATTCGGCGTGGATGGCGGAGCGGAACAGGACAAGTACGTGGCCATCTATTATTATGTGCGCAGCCAGCGTCAGGAACTCGAGCGGCAGCTCCGCGCCGATCTGCTGCCTTTCGGCACAGTGGCCTTCGGAGTGGATCAGGAACTACCTCCCGGCCAGACGCTGCGCATCAACAGCACCTGTGGAACCGTGTTCGATGACCAGAATTTCCTATGCGCGCTGGATCTGCGGCTGGCCGATAGCGGAGAGGGCCTGGGATACGAGCCCACGCTGAGCAGCAGGACGATCGATGCGCTGGTCAACCGGAGCACGGAACCTCATGTGACCGGGCAGCCCGCCCGGATCCGGAAACGTGATCGCTGGCTGAAGCAGGAGCTGGATGTCATCAACGAGCGCATCGACCGGCTCGATCAACGAAAGGAGCTCTGGGAACTGCGCGACCGCATGGACGATATGCAGGACAGGATCACCAGCGTAGAGCTGGAAGTGCAAGGCCTGCGTGACGAAGCATCGGGTGATAACCCCTCCGCCAACCTGGCCGACCTCACGGGCCGGAACATCACCGTGCGCTTCGAGCGCAACAGCACCGCGCTGCTGCCTGATCAGCGCGTCCTGCTCAACGAGGTCTTCGAGCAGCTCGCGCGCGCATCGAAGGACAAAGTGCTCATCACCGGATACACGGACCGCAGCGGGGACCCTGCACGGAACCTGTGGTTGAGCGAGCAGCGCGCCAAGGCTGTGCGCGGGTATCTCTTGGCGCGCGGCATCAGCGCCGAGCGATTGCTGGTGAACTACTATGGCGACAGCCGCAGCCTGGGCCGCGAGCCCGGCGAACGACGCGTGGAGGTGGAATGGCTGCGCTGATCGCCGCCCAAGCATGACCTTCGCGCCATTCTTTCCCGCATGCTGAAACGAAGGCTCACCATCGTGCTCGGACTTTTCCTGATCGTTGGCGGCGTTGCCACCTGCCGCAAACTGGCCGGAAGCCGCACCTCACCGCCCAGGACCGATGCGGCCGTCCAAGCGAGGGCCGTGCGCACGGTCATTGCGCAGAACGGTCCTGTGCGGCTCAGCATCCCGGCGACAGGACGGCTCCGCGCGACCGATCGCATGCTCATCACCGCAGAGGTCGGTGGCACACTGCTGCGCACCGGGAAGCCCTTCCGCGAAGGGATGCGGTACGCGCAAGGCGAGACGCTCTTCCGCATCGACGATGGCGAGGTGCGCGCGCAGATCAACGCCCAACAGAGCGCGTTCCTGCGGTCGCTCGTGCAGCTCGTTCCAGACCTGCGCATCGACCTGCCCGATCAAGCCGCGAAATGGGACGCTTACCTCAAGAGCGTTCCCGTGGATGGTCAGCTGCCGGAGTTGCCGAAGCTCGCCAGCGAGCAGGAGCGCAACTACCTCGCCGGGCGCGGCGTGCTGGATCAGTACTACAACATCCGCGCGCTGTACGAGCGCCGTGGCAAGTACACCATCACCGCGGCCTTCGATGGCGTGGTCGCCGCAGCCGGCATCGAGCCCGGCACCATCGTCACGCCCGGCACCAGGCTGGGCGAGTTCATCGCGCCCGGTTCGTTGGAATTGGAGACCGCGATCAGCGCCGGAGAGCTGGGATTGGTCAAGGTGGGCGATACGCTGCGTTTCAGCGGTGAAGAAGGTCGGGGCCGTTGGACGGGGCGCATCATCCGACTCGGTGAGAGCATCGATGCCGCCACGCAGACCGTGAAGCTGTTCGTGCAAGCGAGTGGCGAAGGCCTGCGCGACGGGCAGTACCTCAGCGGCCGGATCGAAGCCGGCTCTTTGAATGATGCGGTGAGCGTGCCGCGAAGCGCCTTGCTGGAGGATGCCGCTTTGTACATCGTGAAGGACAGCGCGTTGACGAAGCAGCCCGTGGAGGTCCTGCACGAAGGCGTGGAGCAAGCGGTGGTGAGGGGCCTCGCGAACGGGCAGGTGGTCGTGGTGGATCGATTGAGCGGCGCCTTCGAAGGCATGCGCGTGACGCCGGTGAACCCATGAGAGGACTCACGGCCTATTTCATCAAGTATCCGGTGGCGGTGAACACCGTCATGGTGCTCATCTTCCTCTTCGGCTTCTTCGGTCTCAAGAGCACGCGCAGCTCGCTCTTCCCCGAAGTGGAGAGCCGCACCATTCAGGTGCAGGTCATCTACCCGGGTGCATCACCGGAGGAAGTGGAGGAAGGCGTGGTGCTGCGGATCGAGGACGATGTGAAGGGGGTGACCGGCGTGGAGCGCATCAGCAGCGTGAGCCAGGAGAACGGCGGGATCATCACCGTGGAGGTGATCAAGGGCTACGATACCGATGTGGTGCTGCAGGATGTCAAGAACGCCGTGGAGCGCATCCCCACGCTGCCCGACGGCATGGAGCCCATCCGGACCTTCAAGCTGGAGAATATCCGGCCGGCCGTGACCTTCGCCCTCAGCGGCAAGGGCGTTGACCTGAAGGCGCTGAAGCTGATCGCCCGCCGCGTGGAGCAGGATCTGCGCGCGGTGGATGGCATCAGCAAGGTGGAGGTGACCGGCTATCCCGAAGAGGAGATCGAGGTGGCCTTCCGCGAGGAGGACCTGCGCGCCAATAACCTCAGCTTCCAGCAGGCCGCGAGCGCCGTGCGGGGGGCGAACATCGACGTCACCGGCGGGAAGATCAAGACGGCCGATGAGGAGCTGCTCATCCGCGTGCGCGACAAGCGGCAGGATGCCGAGGCCTTGCGCAATACCGTGGTGCGCGCCGGCGCCGATGGCCGCATCCTCCGGCTGAAGGACGTGGCCGATGTCCGCGATGCCTGGGCCGATGATCCCGCGCGCAATTACGTGAATGGGGTGCCCAGCGTCGTGGTGAACGTGAGCAGCACCGTGAGCGAGGACATCCTCTTCATCGCCGAGACCACCACGGCATACATGGAGCAGTTCAACGCGCGCGGCGGGCCCGTGCAGGCCACCCTCATACTCGATGCCACCACGGTGCTGCGCCAGCGCATCGACATGCTCGTGACCAACGGCATCCAGGGCTTCTTCCTGGTGCTGATCTGCCTGGCGCTCTTCCTCAACTGGCGGCTCGCGTTCTGGGTGGCCGTGGGCATACCGGTGGCCTTCGCGGGCATGTTCATCATCGCGCCATCGTTCATCACCATCAACGTCATGAGCCTGTTCGGCATGATCCTCGTCGTGGGCATCCTCGTGGACGACGGCATCGTGATCACGGAGAGCATCTACCAGGAGTTCGAGCGCGGCCATGCTCCCGTCAAGGCGGCCTTCATCGGGCTGAACAAAGTGCTGCCGGCCGTCTTCAGCTCAGTGCTCACCACGGTGGCGGCCATGAGCACCTTCTTCTTCATCGAGGGCAGGCTGGGTGATTTCGCGCCCGCTCTGGCCTTCGTGTCCATTGCCGCCCTGATGTTCTCCTTGGTGGAGGCCGCCCTCACGCTGCCCGCGCACGTGGCGCATTCCAAGGGGTTGACGCGCGAGAAGAACCGCTTCGAGGCGACGATGGACCGCTTCATGGCCTGGCTGCGCGATCAACGGTACGGAGGGCTCTTCGATCGCATCATGCGTCATCGCACGCTCACCGCGGGCATCGCCTTCTTCCTGCTGGCCATCACCATCGGTTCGGTGGGCGCAGGGATCATACGCACCACCTTCTTCCCGGTGATCGAGCGCGATGATGTGGCCGTGGAATTGGAGATGGTCACCGGCACGCGGGAGAACATCGTGTTCGATGAGCTGCAGCGGATCGAAGGCCTCGCGTGGGACATCAATGAGGAGTTGAGCGCGAGCCGCGAGGACAGCCTGGACGTGGTGCTGAAGGTGCAGACCATCCTGGGTCCGCGCGCGGAGGCCGGGAAGCTGAACATCATCCTGCTCAACGGCGAACAGCGCGGATTCCGCGCGGAGGAGATCACCAATCGTTTGCGCGAGCGGGTGGGCAACGTGCCCGGCGTGCAGAACCTCACCTTCGGCCTGGCCACGCCATTCGGCAAGCCGGTATCCGTGTCGCTGCGCAGCAACGACCTGGCGGAACTCAATGCCGCGAAGGCTGAATTGCGCGCCGAACTGGTGAAGCTGCCCATGCTGCGCGATGTGGTGGACAGCGATCGGCCGGGCAACCGCGAGGTGGTGCTGGGATTGAAGGAGCAGGCACAGCTGCTCGGCCTCACCATGCAGGACATCGTGGGCCAGGTGCGGCAGGGCTTCTTCGGCCTGGAGACGCAGCGCGTGCAGCGCGGTGAGGACGAGGTGAAGATCTGGGTGCGCTACGCGGAAGGCGCGCGCGCGTCGCTGCGCGATCTGGAGGACATGCGGGTGCGGACCGCGGATGGGCGTGCCTTCCCCTTGAGCGAGCTGGTGACCTACCGCATCGAGCGCGGCATCCGCGCCATCAACCACCTCGATGGCCAGCGCGAGGTGCGCGTGGAGGCCGATCTGAGCAGCAGCGCGCAGAGCGCCACCGATGCGCAAGCGCTGGTGGCCGATGAGATCATGAAGCCCTTGCTCGCCCGGCATCCCGGACTCAGCTACAGTTTCGAAGGCCAGGGCGAGCAGAGCCGCAAGGTGGGAAGCAGCGCCATGCGCGTGCTGCCCATCACGCTCATCATCATGTTCGCCATGATCGTGATCACCCTGCGCAGCTTCTGGCAGATGCTCACGGTGCTGCTCTGCATCCCGCTGGGCTTCATCGGCATCGCCTGGGGCCATTGGATCCACGACGTGCAGATCAGCCTCTTCAGCTTCTTCGGCATGATCGCCCTCATCGGCGTGATGGTGAACGATTCGCTCGTGCTGCTGAGCACGTTCAACGACAATATGAAGACGGGCATGGCCTTCGGCGCCGCGTTGCGCGATGCAGCGCTCAGCCGCCTGCGCCCCATCCTGCTCACTTCGCTCACCACGGTGGCGGGCCTGCTTCCCATCACGCTCAACAAGAGCTTCCAGGCGCAATTCCTGATCCCCATGGCGATCACCGTGGCGTATGGGCTGGCCATCGCCACCTTCGTCACGCTCATCGTGCTGCCTGTGCTCATCAGCGGGCTGAACGATGCCCGTCGCTTCCTGGGCTGGGCGTGGAACGCCAGGACCCCGAGCGCCGAATCCGTCGAACCCGCCGTGAAAGAACTGCCCTATGAGGACCTTGAAGAAGAGCCTAACGCTGGCCGCGCTGTTATCCGCGGCTTCGGTGCCGGCTCAGGACACCCTGAGCCTTGACGCGGCCATCCGCCTGGCGCTCGCCAACGAGCACGGCATCCGCATCGCGCGGAACGATGCCGCCATCGCGGAGGAAGCGGCCACCGCGGGCAATGCGGGCCTGCTGCCGCGCATCGATGCGAGCGGGCGAGCCACCTATTCCAATCAGGACACGAAGCTCGATTTCGCGGAAGGCATTCCGGATGTGGAGCGCAACGGGGTGGTGAACACGGCGCTGAGCGGACAGCTGGGATTGTCTTACACCGTGTTCAATGGCCTGGGCAATTTCGCGGCCTTGGACCGGGCACGACTGGGCGCGGAGATCGCCGATCTCCGTGTGCGTGCCCAGGTGGAGGGGACCCTCACCCAGGTCATCGCGCTTTACTATGGACTATCCGCGATGGATCAGGATGTGGCCATCACGCAACGCATCGCTGCCATCAGCGCGGATAGGTACGTGCGCGTGGAGAGCAAGGCCGCTCTGGGCGGCAGCCGGTTGGACGCGCTCAATGCGCAGGTGGATCTTCAAGCGGACAGCGCGGCATGCCTGCTGGCATTGCAACGCCGTGAGCGCACGCAGCGCGACCTCAATGTCCTGATGGGCCGCGCATCGGATACGCCCATCGTCCCATCGCGGCAGGTGTCCTACGCTTCCGGATTGGATCAAGAGCGGCTGGTGGCAGAGGCGATGCAGGGCAATGCGCAGCTGGCCGCGGCTACCGCCCAAGCACGGGCGGCAGAGGCGGATGAGCGGATCGCAAGGGCCATGCGCTGGCCGCGGCTCGACCTGAGCGCGGGCTATGGCCTGAGCGATCAGCAGAATGGAGTGGGCCTGGTGCTGGGCACGTACACGCAAGGGCTCAATGCCGGTGTCACCCTGAGCGTGCCGCTCTATGATGGCGGCCGCGTGGGCACGCAGACCGGGCAGGCCAGGCTTCGATCGGAGAGCGCGGCCATCGCCGAGCAGCAGGCAAGGGCGCTTGCGGAGCGCGATGTGCGCAACGCCTATACGGCCTGGCGCACGCAGCGCGAGGTGATGCGGATCCAATTGTCCGCAGCGGGCACCGCGCAGGTCAACTTCGATCGCACACGCGAGCTCTTCCAAGCGGGACAGCTCACCGGCCTGCAGTTCCGTCAGGCGCAACTGGATCTGGCCAATGCGCAGCGACAGGCGGTGGTGGCCGGCTTCGATGCGAAAGTGGCGGAGCTATCGCTGTTGCGCGCCAGTGGCGGGCTGCTTCCCGCGCTAGGCGTCGGCGGCTTCCGTTGAAGCGGGCTTGCGCATGCGGAAGAGCACCTCGAACGAGGGTGTGAGATCGGTGCGCACATGCAGGCTGCCATCGAGTTGATCGGCCAGCGCTTCCACGATCTCCAGGCCCAATTTCCCGGGACCGTTCATCGAGCCCTGCTTCGGGGGCACGCCGTTGTTGCTCACCACCAGCCGGTGCAAGTCGCCCTCCACCTTGGTCACGGTCAATTCGATATGGCCGCCGGTGGCATGCGGGAAGGCATGCTGGAAGGCATTCGTGACCAGCTCGCAGACGATGATCCCGAGCTCGATGGCGGTGTCCTGATCGGCTTTCACGCCATGGCACTGCACCGCGATGCTCACCGTGCGCCGCTTCTCGCCTTGCATCTCAGCGATGGATGCGGTGAGCTGCTTCAGGAACACGCCAAGGTCGATGTCTCTCAGGTCCGGATGGTCATACAAGCGGTGGTGCACGAGCGCGATGGTGTCGATGCGCCGCTTGCCGCGGAGGAATTCCTCCCGGACGTGCCCATCATCGAGCGATGAGGCCTGCAGGTTGAGCAGGCTGCTCACCACCTGAAGGTTGTTCTTCACGCGGTGATGCACCTCGCGGCTCAGCACCTCGCGCTCCCCGGTGGCCTTGGAGAGCTTGTACTCGAGCTGCCTCGATTGAAGCGCGAGCAGCCGTGCCGCCTTGCTGCGCTGCCTGCCGCGCCACGCCAGGAACAGGAGCGCGATCGTGAACACGACGAGCATCGCTGCGGTCACGATCACCATGCGGCGCTCCGGCCGAAGCCATTCATCCAGTGTCTCGATGTTGATGAGCACGAGCGCGTGAAGCATGAGGCCGTTGAGCTGCACAGGGCTGGTCTGCGCCGAATAGCGCGCTCCATGATCCTCGATCACGAACGCGCCGATCTGCTTCTGATCCATCCAAATGCGCTGCGCCTGTTCGACCAACGATGCCAAGGGTTCCCGAAGGGCGGTCTGGTTATAGGCTAGCCGTCTGCCTTCCGATGTGAAGAGCGAGATGCCGTATCGCGAGAAGGGGGGAGCGGGCGATTGAAGCAATCCGGCCCGTTCCAGGTCCACGTCGAGCAGCATCACTTCGTAGCTGACGTCATCGCGCTTGCGCGCCACGAGGCTCACCTGCAGGACCGGCGCGCTGGTGTCGCCGAATTGCCGTTCGCTCCAGACGGGCGTGTCCCTGTCATTCTCCAGGGCTTTGCTGAACCAGATGCGCTCGCGGGGATCATAGCGGCCAAGGGCCTCCCAAACGCTGGGCGCACTATCCTGCATGGCGCCGTACAAGGTCCACGCCTGCGGCAGGCTGTCCCGGCTGCCGCCTTTCGTGCGAACGAGCTGCATCGTTCGGCCCCGGTGCACGGCGAGCTCATTCCCCGCCTCGTCAGCAAGGCGAATGGAAGTGATGGCCCAGTGCGCTTCCAGCAGGCTGCGCCACCGCGTGATCATGCTCTGCTCATCGATGCCATTCCTCAGCACTTGCGCTTCCTCCCGCAGGTCCTCTTCCCATTCGTGGAACTGCGCAGCCAGGCGGATATCGAGGGTCTGATGCGTCCGGAGCTGGTCCAGCCCGGCGAGGTCCCTGGCACGCGCTTCCAACGAGCGATAGCTCATGAACAGCAGCAGGCCGGAGGCCGCCACCAGGAGGGCGAGCACGATCGGAAGCACGCGGTCGATGGTCCTGGGCTCCATCAGGGACAGGGCTCTGGTGTGATCAATGCGCGCGTGATCTCCACATCCGCTCCGCCATCTTTGATCTGTTGCGTGGAGAGGCGCTGCGGCACGAAATAGAAGCCGTTGACCCGGCCGTTGAGCACCATGCCGGGTCGCAGGCAGGTGTCGGCCTCAAAGGACTCTATCGTGCGGCCTTGATAGTACAGGTCGATGCCGACGTCGATGCGTCGGTCCGTCTCCGCCACGTTCTTCATCCGAAGGTGCAGCTCGCTGGGCTTTCCGACCGGATGCTTCCATCGGTAGGCCAGCTGCACGCCATCCAAGGTCCCTTTCTCGATGTACTGCGCGGTGGCGCACAATGGCGCGCCGAGCGCGAGAACGATGAAGGACCGGGTGAGGCGCATCCGTCAGAGGCTGTTGAGCGCGTGGATGGCCCGTTCGACGCCATCGTCCGTGATATCGAGGTGAGTGACCATGCGCACCTGCCGGGGCCCGATGGCGAAGCAACGGATCCCATGGGCCTCGAGCGCGCGCACGTGGGCCGCGGCCTCGTGGTCGATGTCGTAGATCACGATGTTCGTATCCACTGGCATGAGCCGCACGCACCAGGGCCGTGAAGCGATGGCTTCTCCGATGCGCTTGGCGCGAAGGTGGTCGTCCAGCAGGCGGGCGACGTGATGGTCGAGCGCGTAGAGCCCGGCGGCGGCGAGTATGCCGGCCTGCCGCATGCCGCCGCCGAACCGCTTGCGCACGCGCCGGGCCTGGTGGATGAACGGAGCCGTCCCGATGAGCACGCTGCCCACCGGAGCGCCCAGCCCTTTGCTCAGGCAGATGGAGATGCTGTGGAAGAGCGTGCCCCAATGCCGGGGCGCCGTGCCGTCCACGGCCATGGCGTTGAAGAGCCGCGCGCCATCGAGGTGCAGCGCAAGGCCATGCGCCTCGCAGGCCTCCCGCACGCGCCGCGCCTCGCGGATGTCCCAGATGGCGCCGCCGCCGCGGTTCACGGTGTTCTCGATCACCACCAGTCTGGTGCTGGCGAGGTAAGCCGCAGCGCGATCATTCACCGCAGAATGCACATCATCAGCGGTGAAGCGGCCTCGATCGGCCGGCAGGTGCTTCACGCTGCAGCCGCTGTTGGCCATCATGCCTCCGCCCTCGTACCGGTACACGTGCGCGCCTTCCTCGCAGAGCACCTCGTCGCCGGGCCGTGAATACACGTTGATGGCGATCTGGTTGGTCATGGTGCCACTGGGGCAGAAGAGCGCGGCCTCCATCCCGAAGAGCGCGGCCAGGCGCGCTTCGAGCGCATTCACCGTGGGGTCCTCGCCGAAGACGTCATCGCCGAGCGGCGCGCTCATCATGGCCTCGCGCATCGCGGGCGTGGGCCGCGTCACGGTATCGGACCGCAAGTCGACGATGGACATGCGCCCAAGATAACCGGGCGACTCAGTGCAGGTGCTGGTGCAGCTCTTTCAGCAGCGGCAGCTCGGCCGGGCCAACCCCATGGAAGGCCCGCGCCACGGCATCCGCGCATCGGTAGATCAAGTCGCGGCGCTCGGGCGGCAGGTCGTGCTTGTGATGCGCCATGTAGGCTATGAACGAATCGAACGCGCCTTGCACCGATGCCTGGCGATCAGCCAGCACCTCGAACTCGAACTCCGTGATGAAGGCCTGATCGGTGCCGAAATGATCGGTGGCCACTTCCTGCGGCACCAATTGCTCGCTCACCACGCGATGCAGTTCCTGCACCTCCTTGCTGCTGATCCGGCCATCGGCTGCGGCGATCGCGTACAGCAGCCGCCCGAGCTCCTTGTAGAAGAGTTGCGCTTCCATGGCTGTGAAGGTTGGTCAGGCCGAAGTTAGGCCAGCTGATCACCGTCACTTCACCCGAGCGACGAGCAAACCATCACGGAGCGGAACCATCACGCGGTCCAGACGGGCATCATCACGCACCATGGCCGAATACCGAACCAGCGCTGCGGTCTGCTCATCGAGCGCTTCGGCAGGCTGAAGCACTTTCCCGCTCCAGAGCACATTGTCGGCGATGATGATCCCGCCCTTCGTCATGCGTGGCAGCACGGCTTCGAGGTACGCCGGGTAATTCTGCTTGTCGGCGTCGATGAACACGAGGTCGAATGGAGCGGGGAGATCCGGGATCACCTCCAAGGCAGGCCGGTGGTGCATGGTGATGCGGTCGAGCATGCCCGCCTTCTCGATGTAGCGATGGACCATCTCCGGCAGGTAGGGGTCGATGTCGATGGTGTGCAATTCGCCGCCAGGCGCCAAGCCCTCGGCGAGGCAGAGCGCGCTGTAGCCGGTGTAGGTGCCGATCTCCACGGCCTTGCGCGGCCTCACCAGCTTGCTGAGCATCGCGAGGAAGCGGCCCTGCAGGTGACCGCTGAGCATGGCAGGCATCTGCACCTTCTCGCGCGTCTCGGCGGCGAGCTCTTTCAAGTACCCTGGCTCTTCGCCGCTGTGGGCCTCGCAATACGCGTCGAGGGCGGGGTCGATGAAGTGCACAGCTCAGGGGAGTTTGATGAACCGTGCGCAGGACCTGGCATCATCCTTCACCGCCACGACCAGGTACGGCCCTGGCCTGAGCGCGCTCACATCGAGCACACCGTCGACCGGCGACGACTGTTCTTGCACCATGCTTCCACGAGCATCCACGATGCTCAACGCCCATGGGCCGGGTTGGCTGATTGAGATGCGCAATCGGTTCGAGACGGGATTCGGTGCGAGGGCGATACGCGGCTGGCCGTGCTCAGCCACCGTGAAGGCGATGTCATCGCCGAACCAGTCGTTGCGGCGGGCCATGGTGCCATCCAATCCGAGGCCGTAACGCAAGTGCGACCATCCGGTGGCGCAGCTCGCCTGGGTCACCACGCCGCCCCGTCGCGTGCTGGGCAGCATCGCTTCGGCAGGCTGCCACGATTGCGTGAAGAGGTCGTAACGGTAGGTGTCAGCACGGAACGTGGCGTTGTCGACAGCGCCCGCGATCAGGTTGACACCGTACCAGAAGGCGCCGGCGCCGCCGAAACGGCCTTCGGCCAGTGGCGGGAAGGGGCTCCAGCTGTTCGTTGCAGGCTCGAAGTCCCACGCTTCGACCAAGGGAGCGTAAGCGGCATCCGCCCCGCCCAGGATGAGGCCTTCTTCATTGATGGAGGATGCGCGGTGCCTCCCGACACCGGGGATGCTGGCACGCTGGAACCACTGGTCCGATAGCGGGTCATAGGCCCAGAGTTCATTGAGCGCGGCGCCGCCAGCGACGATGCCACAGCAGACGTACAGCGTGTCAGCGATGGTGAAAGAACTGCACGCGTAGCGGCCCGCACCCGGTAACGACGCGCGTTGGGTCCATTGCGCGGCAAGGCCATCGAAGGACCAAAGCTCATTGAGCGGCCCGGTTCCGTCGAGGCCGCCGAAGAGGTAGCCCGTGCTCCCGATGCTCTGGGCCGTGCAGTACTGCCTGGGCGTGGCGGGCAGGGCGGGCGCTGGTTGCCATTGAAGGGCCCAATTGTCGAAGCGCCACCAATCGTTGGTGAGCGACCAGCCTACCTGCATGCCCGTGCCCACATACGTGTGACAGCCGATGCTGAAGGCCGCCGCATCGTCGCGGGCGGTGCCCGGGAAATCAGGCAGCTGCTCCCAGGTCCACTGCCCGTGCGCGATGGCGATGTTGAGCGAGAGCATCGCGATGCCGATCCACCTGGTCATGTCGCCGAAGCTAGGTTGACGAGTGCCTCGGTCGCCCTCTTGTTTTCCACTTCGCGTTCGTTGCGGTTACGCCTGGCGGGTGGAACGTGCGGCGAAGCGCCTTATTTCCTTTGGTGCATGCCGCGCAAGTCCGCCGTCGACGCGCTCACGCTCTTCGATTCGCTGGTGTACACCTGCCGCTACCGCGTGAGCATCGATGTGCCCAGCGATGCGCTCGCCTGGGTGATGCAGTGCCGCCATGCGCTGCGCGAACGGGTGGGCTCATTCGAGTGCTTCTACCAATTGCCGGGGATCACTTTGCTGGAGACCGAGCTGCCTCCCGAGTACGAGGGCGCCTTGAGCGATTCGGTGCAGCGGGGCGCGCAAGGGCAGTCCGCGTTCCAGCTGCGCGCTTTCGGGGTCCATCATTCAATGGACCGGAAGACGATCTACGCTGCGATCGATGGGCCTGGGGCGCTCGCGATCCAGCGGCGCATCGGCGACCACGTGCGCGCCAATCGGAAGATCCGCAAGCTCGGCGTGGAGTTGCCGCCCCCGATGCTGGTGATCGCAGGACCGTTGAAGGCCGCGCAATTCGACGCAGCGTGGGCGATGCTCGGAGCCGAGGGCTTCAATGCCGAGAGGTCGGTGGGCGATGTCACCCTGCTGAAGCGGGAGCTCGCGGATGATTCGCTCGATGAGCACGTCCGCACATTCCGCTTCGGAGGCTTGAGCTGAACGCATGGCAGAGCCGCGCTTCACCATCCGCGCCTATGGGCTGCTGTGCAGCCAGGGGGCTGATGGCGCGACTCGCGTGCTCGTGGCCGATGAGCTGATCAAAGGCATGCGCGTCACGAAGTTCCCGGGTGGCGGATTGGAGTACGGCGAGGGACTCAAGGAATGCATTGTGAGGGAGATCCGCGAGGAGGTGGGCGTACTTGCCTTGGACGTGGAGCACTTCTACACCACCGACTTCTTCCAGCAGAGCGCGTTCCATGGCTCGCCGCTGCAGGTGGTAAGCGTGTACTACACCTTCCGTGTGCCGGATGAAGGCCAGATCCGAGTGGTGGCCGAGCCGTTCGAAGGCATCACGGGCGTCGGCGATCAGGAAGTGTTCCGCTGGGCATCGCTGACGCGGCGCGCGGAGGATGCGGTGACCCTACCCATCGATCGGGTGGTCTGGCGCATGCTGCAGGACCGCATGGGCTGAGGGCTACCTTGCCGCCATGATGCCGAATCTTCCTCGCTTCTGCGCGATCGCCGTGTTGTTCATGATGGCCATGGCCGTGCATGCGCAATCCAAGCCCAAGCCGCGCGCGCTGTTCAACGACAGCGCTTCCGTGACCGGTGGGTTCCTGGGGTTCACTCCGAAGCTGACCAATGTGATGGGCACCGATGTGCTCTTGCTGGGTTTCTCAGGCGCGTTCGTCCTGGAGCATAAGCTGGCCATCGGACTCGCGGGCACCTGGAGCTCAAGCCCGGTGAAGAATGAGGCGTACACGGCCTACCTCATGGAACGGCAGACCGAGGATGTGAGCGGGCTGGAGCTCCGCTACGGTTACGGTGGACTGCTGGTGGAGCCTGCGATCCTCGGAGGACGCGCGGTGCATCTGTCGGTTCCTGTGGTGCTGGGCATCGGGAGCGTGTCGTACAGCTACCCGCGATCGAACAGCGGCAGCAACAGCAATCAGCGCAATCGCACGGACGGACAGGCCTTCTTCGTGGTGGAGCCGGGCCTTGAATTGGAGCTCACCGTGGTGGAGGCCTTCCGCATCGGCTTGGGCGGATCATACATCTGGACGAGCGACCTTGAGCTGCCGTACACGTCGCCCGATGCGTTGCGCAACTTCACGGCGCGCCTGACCGTGAAGCTCGGCGGCTGGTAGGTCATGCCAGTTGGATGCAGGATACAATCCAATTTTTCTTGTTCTTTTTCCGTATGACTTCGCCGCTGGAATCGTCCCATAGACCAGGCTATGCAACGATTCCATCTGCTCGTCCTGCGAAAAAACCACGGCGCATCTTCGCACCGTCTCCTGCATCCAACTGATATCAAGCGCCGAGCCGCCTCAGCACCAGCTCGTCGACGAGGTTGAAGAGCTCTTCGGGGCCGTAGGTGCGCCAGCGCATCTCGTTGAGCGTGCCGCCGAGCAGGAAGAACTGGTCCAGTCCGGCGCGTTGGATGTCCTCCACCACATGGGGCCGGAAATTGAGCATCGCGATCCATCCATCGGCCTCGCTCACCTCATCGAACCATTCGGCGTAATACTCATCATCGCTCGCATGGAAGTTGAGTACGTTCTCGCCGATGAGCAGGAATTTCCGGATGCCTTGCCCCATGAGGTGCTCCACGATGTCGCGCTTGAGCAGCATGATGTCGTTATGGAGCAGGTCGTTCCATTCGCCGATGAGTTCGATGATCGCGAAGCCATCATCGTAGTCGGCGAAGAGCAGTTTCATGTAGAGCGTGCTGCTCCCGAAGCTGTCCCACTGCGGGTGGATGAGGTGGTCGTACACCGCATGTGTGAAGTAGATCTCGCTGTGCTCCTCGCCGAAGAAGGGCGAGCGCTCGTCCTCTTCAGCCGAGTACTTGTGCCGCCAGTTCCAGAAGGGCTCGATGTCGTGCATGGCGTTTCCGCGCTTAGCTCCGGCTCTCGATCGCCTTCCGCACGCTCCCGTGCTTCCGGAGCAGCTCGTTGGCCACCTCGTAAGCGATCCCGAGCCGTTCCATGACCATGCGGGTGCCTCGGTCGATGAGCTTGTTGTTGCTCAGCTGCATGTCCACCATGCGGTTCCCTTTCACACGGCCCAGCTTGATCATCACCGCGGTGCTGATCATGTTGAGGATGAGCTTCTGCGCCGTGCCGCTCTTCATGCGCGTGCTGCCCGTCACGTACTCCGGGCCCACCACGGCCACGATGGCATGCTTCGCCACCCGGGTGACGGGGCTTCCGGGATTGCAGGTGATGCAGCCCGTCAATGCACCGGCGTCATTGCAGCGCTCCAAGGCGCCCACCACGTAGGGCGTGCCTCCGCTCGCAGCGATGCCGATCACCGTGTCCTCGATGCCGATGGAATGCTCCTGCAGGTCCTTCCAGCCTTGCTCGCGGTCATCCTCGGCGAACTCAACGGCTCTGCGGATGGCGCCGTCGCCGCCGGCGATGATGCCGATCACCAGGCCATGCGGCACGCCGAAGGTCGGTGGGCATTCGCTCGCATCCACGATGCCCAGCCTGCCGCTGGTGCCAGCGCCCAAATAGAAGAGCCGCCCACCGCGCCCCATGCGCTCAGCGATCGCATCCACCAGCGGCTCAAGGGCCGGGATGGTGGCCGCCACCGCCTCCGCTACGACACGGTCCTCGCCGTTGATGCCCTCGAGCAGTTCGCGCGTGGTCTTCAGTTCCAGGTCGCGGTGTCGCGATTCGCTCTCGGTGATGCGTGGCATGCCGGCACAAAGAAAAGGGCCGCCTCGCGGCGGCCCTTCTCAATTCGGCTCTGGGAGCGATCAATCGAGCATCAGCTTGCGCATCGTGCGGCCCTTCTCCAGGTCCAATTCAACCAGGTAGGTGCCGGGGCTGAGCCCATTGCGCTCGATCACGAAGCGCTGCGCGGAGGGATTCCCAGCGGCCACGACGCGACCGTTGATGTCGAGCAGGCGGTAGCGGCGCACGAGGCCCTGTGCGCTGGCCACGTTCACCGCTTCGTTTGCAGGGTTCGGCCACACGGACACGTCAGCGGCGCTTTCCTCTTCCTCGATGCCCACCAAGGAGCATGGTCCGAGCTGCAGCGCGCATACGATGCGCGGGTTCATGTAGCCCATGACGGTATCCAGGTACGCGCGGCCCTTGGTCGGGCTCATGTCAGGGTTGCTGGCGCTGCTGGCCTGGTGCGCGGTGATGGGCGGCGGTCCGGCGATCACAACGGTCTGCGCGATGGCGCTGTTCGGGTCCCACCACTGCCAGGGGCTGGCTTCCTCCTGGGCCGGTGCGGGCCATTGGGGGCGCACCAGCGGGAAGAGGCCCTCGACGTTCGTGTTGATGAGCACGCTGTTGGCGCCGTGCGTCTGGGTGGTCCCGTAAAGCGCGCGCGCGCGGTTGGTGAAGGGGTTGGTGCTGGGCAGCGATGCGAAGCTGGCGTTGTTGCCGTACTCGTTCACGAGTTCCATGAAGAGGTTGCTGCCCTGCACGGGCACCACCGGGCCACCCGTGGTGGGCACGATCACGATGCCTTCGGTGAAGGGCGCGAAGGGGTCGAACACGGTGTGGAAAGCCACCATGGGCGCATCGCCCGGCGCGAGCCAGCTGGTATCGGCGAGCGCGCCGCCCATGTTCACGCAGAATTGCGTCTCGCTCGTCTCCCCATTCGGGCGGTACAGGGTGAGCTGACCGTTGAAGCCCTCGAGATCGCCCACTTGCAGCGTGTCCACGAAGCTCACGTTGGCATTGAAGGGGTCGGGACGGAACTTCTCGATGAAGAGCTCTGCGCCCTCATCGAGGGTGGTGTGGGCGAGCGAGATGTAGCCGCCGGTGCCTTCGCCGATCACGACGATCTTGTTCGGGTTGATGCGGTAGGTGGTGGCATTCGCCTTCATGTTGCGCACGCACTGGCGCACATCGTGCAGGGCGCGGTAGATCGCATTGAGCAAACTGCCCCGGCGCTCGAGCTCGGTGGCCGCCAGCGGGTTCCAGCCCAGGCGGTAGCTCATGCTCACGGCCACATAGCCGCGGCGCGCCATGCGCTTGCAGCTCTCAACGGCCGTGCTGTCCTTGCGCGTGCCGTTCGGGCTGCCATTGATCGGCGGCGGCAGCGCGTCGCCCGTATGCACGTACACCACCAGCGGGCGCTGCATCTCGGGGTCGATGCCCTGGCTGGGCTGATACACATCCATGCGCACGTTGGTCACCTTCACGGCGGTGCTGCCATCGGTGGGGTCGAAGTAGGCGGCGGGGATGGGGTTGCCGAGCGTGACTGCCGTCTGCAGCTCCGTGACGTTCGCCGGAACATCAGGTGAAGCGAAATTGCTGGTGAGGAAGTCGATGTTGGTGCCGTAGATCACATCGTTGGTGATGGTGACGTTGGCATCGCTGAAGACCTCGGTGAGGTATCGCTGGGCACTGGAACTCGCAGCTATGGCGAGCATCGAAAGCGCAAGGACGTTGCGTAGGGTTGATTTCATGAGACCTGGGGTTTGTGTTGGCGTGCCGAAGGTAGGCGCATGGCCCATTGAACCACCATGACGGTGCCACCCGTTATCCGTATCGGAACAAGGTCCCGATGAATCGACCGGATGAAGCCACAAGGCTGGCTGGCGCCTTCGCCAGGATGCTCCTGCTGCTCAGACCTGCCGCAGCTTCGCGGCCACTTCCTCAGGCAGGTACTGGAAGAAGGTGTCGCCGCGCAGCCCCAATCGCAGCGTCTCCAAGGGGATCACCTCCTCCGGCGCGATGTTGCCCAGGTTCACGTTGGGGCCGAGCTGCTTGATGAACCACACCTGCTGGGTCTTCTGCGGCGCTTCCCACATGATGCTCTCGGCAGGGATCTTCGACAGGATCCGATTGACCAGCTGGGTGTGCGCGTGGCCGCTGGGGCGGTAGATGCCCACGGTCCCGCTCTCGCGCGCCTCGGCGATCACCTTCCAGCTGCCGGCGTCAAGCTCGGCCTTCATCATGTTCACCCACTTGCTCGGGCTGATCAGGATGCCGCTCTCCTTGCTGCCCACCTCGCTGAGCACGGTGCAGTGCTTCGCCAGGGTGGTGATGTAGCCGCATTTCTCCTTCTGCGGCATGTTGATGGACCCATCGCTCACCTCGGCCGCATCGAGGCCCAGGTCGTCGATGAGCTTGCGGTACTCCTTGAACATGCCCCGCGCCACGAATGCCTCGAACAGCGTGCCTCCCAGGTAGGGCCTGATGCCGCTCTTCTGATAAAGCTTCACTTTCTCCTTGAGCTTCGTAGTCACGAAGGAGGTCCCGAAGCCCAGCTTCACCAGGTCGATCAGCCCCCCGCTCGCCTCGATCATATCCTCGGCCTGGCGCATGGCCAGGCCCTTGTCCATCACCATGGTCAATCCCGATTCGCGCGGCTTGACCGGCCGTGCGGGGATGTGCGTGAGGGGGTAATTCATGGCGCGTAGAGGCCGAGGAGATGGATCACCTGCGGCATGGCGGCGGCTTCCGGATAATGCTCCAGGAAATGCGTGTGCGCCGCGTGATCGGCCATGAGCGCTTCCTCCAGTTCCAGCAAGCCTTGCTGTTCAGCGCCTGTGCGAAGCAGATAGCTGGCCAGGCGGTAGCGGTAACGCGGGTTCAACCGGTGCACCTGGGCGCCTTCGCGCAATTTCGCCATCGCGGCTTCCGGTCCCTTCAGCGCAAGGAGCAGGTCGGCGTGGTCCAGCCAGCCATCGAGGTTCTCCGGTTCCAGGCCATTGAGGCGCGCGTACGCCGCGCGCGAATCGTCGTAACGGCCGCAGCGCCCGAGCGCGTTGGCGTAATAGTACCAAGCGTCCGTGCTGTTGGGGGCAAGGCGCACGGCGGTCTCCAGGTCCTTGATGGCTTCGTTCAACCGGCCCTGGATGTCCTTCACCACGCCGCGGCCCACCCAGGCATCCACCCAGTTGGGGTCGAGGGCGATAGCCTGGTCGTAATGGATCAAGGCTTGCTCGAGCTGCTCGAGCTTCTCGTAGCACTCGCCGATGTAGCTGAAGGCCACGGCTTGCGGGCCCTCAATGGACATGGCCTCCTCGTAACAGGCGATGGCGCCCGTGTACTCGCCCTTCAGCAGCAGGTTGCGCGCCTTGGTGAAGAGCGCGGACGTGAACGTATCGTTGATGGCCAGGCAATAGTCGATGGCCTCATTGCTCTCATCCAGGCGGTCAAGGCGGGAGAGCGCATTGCCCAAGTTGAACCAGGCCACGAAGCTGTAAGGATGCTCATTGGTGAACTGGCGGAAGAAGGCCACTGCGGCCTGATCGGCCCCGAGGCGCTCCATGCAGTGCGCCAGCTCATGGAGCACGCCCTCGTTCTCCGGATTCACTTCCAACGCCCGCTTGAGAAGTCCGATGGCCTCCTCCAGCTGGTTGAGGCTCTCGTGCTCGAAGGCGATGTCGAGCAGGATCTCGTCATGGCCCTCCTCAGCGAGTTCGAGTGCGGTGCGGTAATGCTCGATGGCCCGTCGGTAGTTGCGCAGCTGGCTGTGGATGCTGCCTTTGTGCAGATGCACTTCGGCGCTCCAGGGTTCCAACTTGCCCAGGGCATCGAGCACTTCCAGAGCTCTGTTCAGGCGTCCCAGGTTCATGAGCACCACGGCCTCGCTGTACATCAGCTCCACCGACCCCGGGTGCTGCGCTTTCGCGAAATCGAGCGCCTCCTTGGCGCGGCGCGCATCGTTCTCGTGCAGGTAGTGGTCGATCACCAGTTCCAGGTCCTCCACATCGAAGTAGCTCTTCGTGCCCTGGCTCAGCATCGATTCATACCGCTGCACGCAGCCCTGCTGGTGATCCTGCGGGAAGGAAGGGGAGGGGTGGTCGCTCATGGGTCTCATCCCGCGGATGCGGGGCGCGGGCGCCGGAAGCGCTCTCGGGCAAAAATAGACGAAGCCGCTCCCGCGCGAGGCCGCGCTTGTCAGCTTATGCACAGAATGGCGTGCGCCGCTCGGGTCAGAGGTTCTCCAGGATCCAGCCGGTCATCATCTCGTACAGGTGCAGGCGCGTGCCGCCGCCACCGATGCCGTGGTTCCGATCGGGGTACACGAACTGGTCGAAGGGCTTGTTGGCCTTGATCAGCGCGTTGGTCATCTCGGCGGCGTTCTGGTAGTGCACATTGTCGTCGGCGAGGCCGTGGATCAGCAGGTAGTTGCCTTTCAGCTTGCCGGCGTGGAACACGGGACTGTTGTCGTCGTAGCCCTTGGCGTTGTCCTTGGGCAGGCCCATGTAGCGCTCGGTGTAGATGCTGTCGTAATAGCGCCAGTTGGTCACGGGTGCCACGGCGATGGCGGCCTTGAACTGATCGGCACCCTTGGTGATGCAATTGCTGCTCATGTAGCCCCCGTAGCTCCAGCCCCAGATGCCGATGCGGCTGCCATCCACCCACGGCTGCTGCGCCAGCCATTTCGCGGTGGCGATGTGGTCCTCGGTCTCGTTCTTGCCCAGCTGCCCGTAAGTGATGTGGCGGAAGTCCTTGCCGCGATGGCCGGTGCCGCGCGGATCGACGCAGGCCACGATGTAGCCTTTCTGCGCGAGAAGGCTGTGCCAGAGCTGGGCGCGACCATCCCACTGATCCAGCACCTCGTTGCTGTTGGGACCGCTGTACTGCACCAGCAGCACGGGGTAGCGCTCGCGGCTCTGGAAGTTAGCGGGCTTCATCATCCAGCCGCGCAATTCGGTGCCGCCATCGGTCTTGAACTGGAAGAACTCGCGCGTGGCGATGCCGTAGTCGGCGCAGGTCTTCGCCAGCTTCGCGTTGTCCTTCAGCGTCTTCACCAATTTGCCCTTGCCGTCGTGCAGCGTCACCACAGGCGGACTATTGAGCGTGCTGCGCGTGTTGATGAAGTACTGGAAGCCGGTGCTGAACTCCGCATCGTTGTGCCCGCCCTTGGGAGAGAGCGGCACGGGCAGCTTGCCGTTGAAGGCGATGGCGAGCACCTCCTGGTTCTCCGGCGCGCTCTGCGCAGCGGTGAAGATCACGCGCTTGCCCTTCTCATCGATGCCCTTCACGCCCACCACGTCCCAGTTGCCGCGCGTCATCTGCCAGGGCTCGCCGCCTGCGAAGTTCACGCGGTAGATGTGGTTCCAGCCGTCCTTCTCGCTGGTGAGGATGAAGCCGCTGCCATCCGCGAGGAAGTGCAGGTCGTCGGTCACCTCCACGTAGGTCTTGTTGCTCTCCTTGTAGATCTCGGTGGGCACCGGGCGCGCTTTAGTGCCGGGCGGCGGCAGCTTCACCGTGCAGATCACTTTCTCGTTCTGCAGGCGGTTCAAGCGCATGAACCAGGGTTCTCCTTTGGGCGTGAAGCCGAGGCGCGCGATGTAGATGTCCGTCTCCTCCGTGCCCAGCGGCACGTTGTAGGTGAGGCCTCCAACAAGGTCGCGCACGTGCAGGGAGATGCTGCTGTTCGCTTCGCCGGCCTTGGGGTACTTGAAGCGGTACTCGCTCGGGTAGAGCTGGTTCTTGTAATACGTGAGGTCGAATTCCCTCACGCCGCTCTCATCGGTGCGGAGGTAGAGGAGCTTGCTGCCGTCAGGGCTCCAGGCGTACCCCTGCACCAGCGTGAATTCCTCTTCGTACACCCAATCGGTGGCGCCGTTGAGCACCTTGTTCCACTCGCCATCGGTGGTGATCGCGGTCTCGGCCATGGTCGCGAGGTCCACCACGAAGAGGTTGTTGTCGCGCACGAAGGCCGCTTTGCTGCCATCGGGGCTGAAGGTGGCCAGGCGCTGCTTGGCCTTCTTCGTATCGCTCAACGGCTCGAGCTTTTTGCTCGCGCGGTCGAAGACGTAATTGTGCGCGAAGTAGCTGTAACGGTACAGCTGCTCATGCCCTGTCTCGATCATCATCTTCTTCTCGTCGCCGCTGAAGCTGTAGCCATCCATCTCCACCGGCTCCTTGCTCCCGGCAGGGACCAGCTCGGCCGGCTTCACCAATGTGGCCACCTTGTTGCCGGTGCGGTAGGCGTATTGGTTGATGGCCAGCGCGCCGGCCTCTTCCTCCAGCACGGTGTAGTGCAGGCCATCCTTCATGCTGGCCAGGCCGCCCACGTACTCGGCGCTGAAGAGCGGGCTGCCCCAGATGTCCTTATTGGTGAGCGCTTGCTGCGCGCCGGCGATGCGCGCGATGCCGAGGCAGAGACCGGCCGAGAGAAGAGCGATGCGGGTATTCATGGGTTGGCGTGAGGGGCGGGCAAGGTAGCGGGCACCCGGCACCGGCCACGTGGTTTCGTCAACGCGGCAACGGCTGGTCACCGTTACGCAGATGCGAAGTTGGTCGCCGTGCTCGCCAGCATCTCGGCATCCGAGGATCACTATGGCGCCGCCCGGCCGCACAGCGCCATCTGCTGCGCCGCTCCGGCATGGCCAGCGGCGGCCAGTTGGCCCATGAGCTGGCAGCCTTCATCACGGCGGCCCATGCGAACGAGCGTCACGGCCTTGTTGAACAGGGCGGTTGCGTTCTTCGGGTCGCGCCGCACGGCTTCCTCGAGGTCTGGCAGGGCGGCGCTCCAATTCTGCTGCTGCATGCGGCAGCTGGCGCGGTTCAGCCAACCGTTCACGCTCTTGGGGTCGAGCTTGATGCAGGTGCTGAAGGCCGTTGCGGCGCTGTCGTACTTCTGCTGATTGAAGAGCGCCACGCCGAGCAGCTCGTGCCCTTGCTTGGATTTCGGATCGCGCTTCAGGAAGGGGCGGATGACGCTGGCGGCGCCGGCATGGTCGTTCCGGCGCACGCGGCACAGCGCGATGCTGTAGCGCATGGCGTACAGCTTCTGGTCCGCGCGCAGCACGCGCTGGAAGCAGGCCTCGGCCTCGTCGTAGCGCGCGAGGTCGAAGAGGGCCTGCCCTTCGGTCAGGATGCCCTCCACGTAGGTGCTGTCGAGGGCCACCATGCGGCGCGCCTCAGCCAGCGCCGCATCGAAGCGTCGCGCGCGGCTGTGCTCCAGGCTCAGCGCATGCGCCGCGTAGAGGTTCTCTGGATAGGCCTTCATGAAGCGATCGCGCAAAGCAGCCGCATCGTCGAGCTTGGGATCGGTCTTCTGGAAGAAGCACACGATGGCGCGATGGTCGCGGCTCACCACATGCGCCAGCTCCACCATGTCCGTGCGCTTGTACATGTCGTTGAGCTGCACGTCCCCTTGCAGGCGGTGCGAGTAATGGTTCTCCCAGAGCACCACGCTGTGCGCCTCGGCGGTATCGAGAGCGGCCTTGGTGAGGGTGCGGTAATGGGCCTTGTCCGGATAGCCCAGGTCATTCGGCCAGAAGAACCAGGCGTGGTTGGCATAGAGGGGCCATTCGCGCAGGTAGCTGTCCTTGTACAAGCTGCTCAGCACGGAGATCGCTTTGCGCTCTTCATTCAGATGCGCATCGGGGCGCTCGGTCCAGAGCGCGTAGCCCATGGCTCCGGCCGAGGCCATGGCGGCCGTGGAGGCGAGCACGGCGCGCGGAACGTCCCTCGTGCGCCAAACGAGCATCAGGACGAGGCCGAGCAGCAGGAGCACGGCGCCGACGATGGCGGGCGTGTGGTCGGTTGTGGTGGAGATCTTGTGGTGCGATTCGAGCGTCTTGCTGAAGAAGAACCAGAGCAAGGCCACAGCCGCCGCACCGAAGAGGTGCACGCGCCCCAGGGCCCACCACGGACCGGGCTCGCGCCTGGTCTTGCCGCTTTCCTTCGGTTTCTTGCGCGCGCCGCGCTGATCCATGGCGGCCGCTTGCTTGAGCAGGGCTGCCCGATGCGCGCGGCCCTGCCAGGCCATGAGGCCCTCGTAGGCCAGAATCGCCACGAAGGGAGTCATGGGAATCAGGTTGCGCAGGAAGCCCGCTGAGTTGCCCATGTTGAGCTTCGTGGAGAAGATCACATAGAGCATCAGGATGCCGATGCCTTGGAGGAGCACGAACAGGTCGATCCGCAGGCGCGCCAGGCGTTCGAGCAGTCCGGTGAGCAGGAAGAAAAAGATCACCGGCCCCACCACGTACGCGTACCGCTGGAAGTAGTGCCACACATCGCGATGCCCGTACCGGTTCTTCCCCTCGCGCCCGAAGGTGTCGTTCACGAGCCAGAACGGGTCGGCATCGTCCATCACGAGGTAGCCCAGCAGCATCAGCACGATCACGGGGACGGCCATCCACGCGATCTGCTTCAATCGCCCGGCCTGCGCCAGGGCAAGGGCCCAGATCGGCAGGAGGGCGATGAGCTCGAGGCGCGCCAAAGGGAGCAGGCCGCCCATCAAGGCGAACAGCGTGTAGCGCTGATGCACCAGTGCGTGTAGGCCGATGCAGATCACGGTGACGGCCAGCGGCTCGGTGAGGAAGTTGCGCGAGATGGAGAAGTAGAAGGTCTGGAAGAAGAAGAAGGGGAGCACCCAATGCGCGTCCTGCGCGCCGAGCCGTTGAAGCGATCGGTAGAGCAGCCATCCGCCCCAGGCGCTCAGCCCGATCATCTGCACCATCATGGCATCGCGGCCAATCAGGGCCGCAGGTGCGAAGAGCACCATGAAGAGCGGACGGTTCCAGACACTGAAGAACTGGTCCGGGTCGGTCCACGAGGCGCGCGCGTTGAAGTAGCGCACGATGCAGTCATCGTCCCACGGCGCATCGCTAAGGAAGCCGTAAACGAGGCTGATGGCCACGTAGGTGCCGATCAGTACGAGCGCCCAGGCGCGCTTGCCCACGGCGGGCTCGTCGGCCGATGCGAGCGGTGGCGTCAGGATCCAGTTCGGCGTCATGGCAGTGCGGAGGGGCTGCTGGATGATTCGGCGCGACGGCGCGTGAACGAGTGAGTGGCGCTCAGGCCGGGTGATGACCCCTGCGCTTGGCGCGGCACGAAGATGAAGATTGAGATCGGATCACTGCCCGGCCTTGCGGAGCGCGGCGAGCTCCCGCTCCAGCGCATCGATGCGCTTCTGGAGTTCGGGCAGCTTGCGGAACACCACATAGCTGCGGTCGTACGGACCTTTCTCGAATGCTGGCGAGCCCTGCACGGTGGCGCCGTTGGGAAGGTCCTTGCCGATGCCGCTCTGCGCGGCGATGCGCACGTGGTTGCCCACGACGAGGTGACCGGCGATGCCCACCTGCCCGCCGATCTGGTTGTGATCGCCCACCACCGTGCTACCGGCGATGCCGGCCTGCGCCACGATCACATTGTGCTTCCCGATGTCGGCGTTGTGGCCCACCTGGATGAGGTTGTCCAGTTTGGTGCCCTCGCGGATGTAGGTGGTGCCGAGCGTGGCGCGGTCGATGGTGGTGTTGGCGCCGATCTCCACCCGGTCCTCGAGGACCACATTGCCCACCTGCGGCATCTTGTCGTACTCGCCCTTCGCATTGGGCACGAAACCGAAACCATCGGCGCCGATCACCGCGCCGCTGTGCACCACGCACTGCGCGCCCATCACGGTGCCGTGGTAGATCTTCACGCCCGCATGGATGCGCGTGCCGGTGCCCAGCCGCACGCCATCGCCGACGTAGCAGCCGGGGAAGATCTTCACGCCATCGGCCAGCACCACGTCATCGCCCACATAGCTGAAGGCGCCGATGTACACGTTCTTGCCCAGCCTGGCGCTCGGGCTCACGAAGCTCGGCTGCTCGATGCCTTTCTTCTCATAGCGCAGCTCGCTGTTGCGTTCCAGCAATCGTGTGAAGGCCATGCGCGGATCGGCCACGCGGATCAGCGTGAGCGTCTTGGGCAGCGCGTGCTGCGGGGCGAAGTCGCGCGCGACGATGGCGATGGTCGCCTTGGTCTTGTAGATGAACTCGGTGTAGATCGGGTTCGCGAGGAAGGTCAGGGTGCCACCGCGCGCCTCCTCGATCTTCGACAGGTCGTTCACCAGCACTTGGGGGTCGCCGTCCACCTCGCCGCCGAGGAGCTCCGCGATCTGCTCTGCGGTGAACTGCATGGCTATTCCGCGGTTCCGAGCGTGAGCGCGATGCGCGTGCGGTCCCAGTCGAGCCAGAGCGCCGTGCCATCCTCCGGCCCGTGGATGGTGAACATCTCCACCGGTTCGGGCAGCGGCTGCACGGGCACGGTGATCACCGCCACATCCGCCGCCGGCTCACGTTGCGCGTTGCCGTCGAAGTCCACGCCCCACGGATACATCTTGCTGTTGATGTACACTTCCCACTGCTGCGCGCCGGGCATGGACCACAAGGTGTACTTGCCCTTCTTCACCCGCTTGCCGCCGATCAGCAGATCCGCTGCGGTCTCGATGGTGGTGGCCTCGTTGGCTCCGGTGCGCCACACCTTCCCGTAAGGCACCAGGGCGCCGAAGATCTCGCGGCCGCGCTTCAAGGGGCGGCAATAGGTCACCTTGATCAGCTCCTGGGTGCCATCGAAGAACACATACGTGCCTTCGGGACTCAGCTTCTTGGTCTCGCGCTTCATGTACCAGAAGGCCGCCAGCGCAACCGCGCCCAGCGCAAGCACGATGATGAGGATGCGTTTCAGTGTCTTCGGCATGGATCAGTGACTGTGCTCGTGCGTCTCGGTCTCGCTGATCTCCACGCGCACCTGCGTGCTGTCGCCGGAGCGTGATACCTGCACGGTGCCGCCTTCGATCGCGATGGTGGTGTCGCCCTGGAAACCGGCTTTCTCCAGATCCGCCACGATCACCTTCACGTGCTCGTCACCGTGACCCTTGCCGTGGCCCATGCCATGTCCGCCCTTGCAGCACGCGGCGCCCATCTTGTGGTCGCAGCCGGCCTTGTCGCAATGGCTGTCCTTGCCGCTGCAGCAGCGGCCGCCGTGGTCGCACTGGCT
>JAEUSX010000096.1 GCA_016788405.1 Flavobacteriales bacterium | reverse complement strand
TCCTGGCTGCCCGTGCCCGCTGGAAGTGATTTCCCGATCCAGAACATCCCCTTCGGCATCTTCTCCGCCGTTGGCCGACCCAAGCGGATCGGAATACGCATCGGCGACGCGATCCTGGATCTCTTCGTCCTGGCGGAGAATGACCTGCTCTCCGGCATCGGCCTTCCGCGTGCGGTGCTCATGGAAACATCCTTGAACCGCCTCGTGAAGGAAGGCGCCGTTCCGGTCCGGGCGCTGCGCCGCCGCTTGATCGACCTATTGAGCGAAGGGTCGGCGGAATTGCGCGACGATGCCGTGCTGCGCGATAAGGCCCTCTTGGCCGTCGCCGATGCCACCATGCATGTGCCCTTCGCCATCGGAGACTACACCGATTTCTACAGCAGCCGTCAGCACGCGTACAACGTGGGCTGCATGTTCCGCGATCCGGCGAATGCGTTGCTCCCCAACTGGCTGCACCTTCCGGTGGGCTATCACGGTCGTGCCAGCAGCATCATCCCCAGCGGGGTGGATATCCACAGGCCTTGCGGTCAGTACAAGCCCAGCCCCGATGCCGCACCGGTCTTCGGCCCATCTCGCCAGCTTGACTTCGAGTTGGAGATGGGTTTCTTCACCTACGAGGGCAAGGAGCTTGGCCAGCGCATCAGCACAGCGGAAGCGGAGGAACGGATCTTCGGACTCGCGCTCTTCAACGATTGGAGCGCGCGCGACCTACAGGCTTGGGAGTACGTCCCGCTAGGGCCCTTCCTGGGAAAGAATTTCGCCTCGTCCATCTCGCCGTGGGTGGTCACGCTGGATGCGATTGAGCCCTTCCGTGTGCCCGGTCCGGTGCAGGAACCAGCGGTCCTCCCTTACCTGCAGTACACCGGCAACAAGCATTACGACATCAAGCTCGAAGTGGCCATCCGCACCGCAGGCGGTAGCGAGACCGTGATCTGCCACAGCAACTTCAGGCATCTGTACTGGAACATGGCGCAACAGCTGGCGCACCACACGGTGAACGGCTGCAACGTGCGCGCGGGGGACTTCATGGCCAGCGGCACCATCAGCGGTGAAGCCCCGGACAGCTTCGGCAGCATGCTGGAGCTGGCATGGAAAGGCACCAGGCCGGTGAGGCTCGCCGATGGACGTGACCGGAGATTCCTCGAGGATGGCGATTGCGTGATCATGCGCGGATACTGCGAGAAGGACGGCCTGCGCATCGGCTTCGGCGAAGTGCGGAGCACGGTGCTGCCTGCCGTGCCCTTCGAGGGTGCCTAACTTCACCGGCCATGAGCGACGTCCCCGCCGCTGCCTCCGCTCCTGCAGCGCCTCTGGCGCATGTGATCGACCCTATCGCGGAGCGCGCCGAGATCCTGCGCCGTTACCGCACCCTGCTGCGCGCCATCAAGGGCGAGCGTCGAGCGGAGGATACGCGCATGATCCGCAAAGCCTTCAACATCGCGGTGGAGGCGCACAAGGAGCAGCGGCGCAAGAGCGGCGAGCCTTACATCTATCACCCCATCGCGGTGGCGCGCATCTGCGCGGAAGAGATCGGCCTGGGCACCACCAGCGTGGTAGCCGCCCTGCTGCACGATACCGTGGAGGACACCGACCTCACCCTCGACGATGTGAAGGACCTCTTCGGTCCCACGGTGGCCACCATCATCGACGGCCTCACGAAGATCAGCGGATTGCAATTCGCCACCGACAGCATACAAGCGGAGAACTTCCGCAAAGTGCTGCTCACCCTGGCGCAGGACGTGCGCGTGATCCTGGTGAAGCTGGCCGACCGGTTGCACAACATGCGCACGCTGGACCACCAGCCGCGCGAGAAGCAGCTCAAGATCGCCAGCGAGACGCTCTACCTCTACGCGCCCCTCGCCCACCGCTTGGGCCTTTATTCGATCAAGAGCGAATTGGAGGACCTCTCGCTGAAATTCAAGGAGCCCGAAGTCTACGAGGACATCAACCAGAAGCTGAAGAAGGGAGAAGCGGTGCGCCGACGCTTCATCAACAGCTTCGTGGTGCCCATCAAGCGGGCGCTGGACCGTGAGGAGTTCAGCTATGAGATCAAGGGCAGGCCCAAGAGCGTGCACAGCATCTACAACAAGATGCTGAAGAAGAACGTGAGCTTCGAGGAGGTGTACGACGTGTTCGCCATCCGCATCATCATCGACACGAAGCAGGAATTGGAGAAGGCCGACTGCTGGAAGGTGTACAGCATCGTGACCGACTACTACCAGCCCAACCCCGACCGCCTGCGCGACTGGATCAGCCTGCCCAAGGCCAACGGTTACGAGAGCCTTCACACCACCGTGATGAGCCCCGGCGGCCGTTGGGTGGAGGTGCAGATCCGCAGCCGGCGCATGGATGAAGTGGCCGAGATGGGCCTGGCCGCGCATTACCGCTACAAGGACGACCAGGAGCACGCCAGCGCGCTGGATGCCTGGCTCAACCGGATCCGTGAGGTGCTGGACGACCCCACGACGGACGCGATCGACTTCGTGAATGATTTCAAGCTGAATCTCTTCAGCGACGAGATCGTGGTCTTCACGCCCAAGGGCGAGATGCGGAGCCTGCCAGCGGGCGCCACCGCGCTCGACTTCGCCTTCGACATACACACGCAGATCGGACGGCAGTGCATCGGCGCGAAGGTGAACCACAAGCTGGTGCCGCTCAGCCATCCGCTCAAAGGCGGCGACCAGATCGAGATCATCACCAGCAAGAAGCAGCAGCCCAAGGAGGATTGGCTCGGGTACGTGAAGACGGCGAAGGCGCGCCACAAGATCAAGCAGAGCCTGCGGGAGCTGAAGAAGAAGCTCGCCGTGGTGGGCCGAGAGCAGTTGCAGCGCATGCTGCGCAAATGGGGCGCCAAAGCCGATGCCCACAACACCAATGCGCTCATCGAGCATTACGGGAGCCGCAGCGCCATGGATCTGTACTATCAGATCGCACGGGGCAAGCACATCCTGGAGAAGCTCGAGGTCGGCGAGGTCAAGGGCGGGCGCCTCAGCCTGCCCAAGGCCCAGCGCAAGCCCGACGAGCGCAGCCTGGAGGAGGTGGTGTCGGAGATCCGGGGCAGCGCGCCGGGCGCCCTGCTCATCGGCGATGACCTTCAGCGGATCGACTACCAGCTGAGCAAGTGCTGCAACCCCATCGCCGGCGATGACGTGTTCGGCTTCATCACCGTGGGCGAGGGGATCAAGATCCATCGCGTGAACTGCCCGAACGCGGTGCAGCTCATGAGCAACTTCGCGTACCGGATCGTAAAGGCCCGGTGGAAGGGCAAAGAGAACATCGAGTTCCTGGCGGGGATCACCTTCAGCGGCATCGACGATGTGGGCCTGGTCAACAAGATCACCACCATCATCAGCCACGAGCACAACGTGAACATGCGAGCCATCAGCTTCGAGAGCCATGATGGCATCTTCGAGGGCAAGGTGATGGCCTATGTGCACGACACCGACCACCTCAACGCGCTGATCGAGAAGCTGCGCCGCGTGCGCGGGGTGCGCAGCGTGGAGCGCGTGGATCACTGACACGGCCCGGTTCCGGCTGACTACATTTGCCCGTCGCCGCCCAATGGGGCCGCGCGCGTGATTAATGACAACGGCCGAGCAGCAAGCCAGCGCGCAACGCATCTTCACCGAGTACCTTCAGCGCAAAGGGCACCGCAAAACGTCCGAGCGCTTCGCCATCCTCTCCGAAGTCTACGCCCACGAGGGCCATTTCGACATCGAGCGGCTTTACGACCGCATGAAGGTGAAGAAGTACCGCGTGAGCCGCGCCACGCTGTACAATACTATGGACCTGCTGCTGGAATGCGACCTCGTGCGCCGCCACCGCTTCACCCCGGACCGCAGCAGCTTCGAGAAGGCCCACGCCTTCCGGCAGCACGACCATTTGATCTGCGACGCCTGCGGCCGTGTCACCGAGTTCTGCGACCCGCGCATCCAGCAGATCAAGAACACCGTCTCCGAGGTCACCGGCTTCAAGCCCTTGCGCCACGCATTGCACATCCACGGCCTCTGCGCCGCCTGTCTTGCCAATAGAAACGACCATGACCGTGACTGAACGCCCCGCTTTCGACCTGTCCGTCTCCTATCGTGACGGCATCCCCGTTTTCCACATGAAAGGCCGGCTCATGGACCAGCAGCAGGCCGATCGGCTCATGGAATCATTGAACGCCGAGCTCGGCAAAGGACCGGCCTCCGTGGTGCTCGACATGGTGGACCTGCAGTACATGAACAGCACGGGCCTGAACATCCTGATCAGCGTGCTCACCACCACGCGCAACAAGGGCGGCGACACCTTGATCGCCAATGTGAGCACGAGCGTGCGCCAGCTCTTCCTGGTCACCAAGCTCGATTCCGTGTTCATCATCACCCCTTCGGTGGAAGAGGCCATCGCCAAACTGAAGGGATAGGGATGGCCGCACGGATGGATGTGCTGCTCGGCGCCCAATGGGGCGATGAGGGCAAGGGCAAGGTCGTTGACGTCATCGCGCCCCGATATGAAGTCATCGCACGGTTCCAAGGAGGGCCGAACGCTGGCCACACCCTGCTCTTCGAAGGGCATAAGCATGTGCTGCACACCATTCCCAGCGGCGTATTCCGCCAGGGCACTGTGAACCTGGTCGGCAACGGCGTGGTGGTGGACCCCGTGATCTTCCTCAAGGAAGTGCGTTCGCTCGAGGCTTGCGGAGTGAATGTGCGTGATTGCCTGCTGATCTCCCGGCGCGCGCACTTGATCCTGCCCACGCACCGTGCCCTCGATGCCGCGAGCGAGGCGGATAAAGGCAAGCAGAAGATCGGGAGCACGCTCAAGGGCATCGGACCCACATACATGGACAAGACCGGGCGCAATGGCTTGCGCGTCGGCGACCTGTTCCAGGCCGATCTGCACGACCGCATCTCTGCGCTGAAGAGGAAGCACGAGCGCCTGCTCTCGTTGTACGATGCTCCCGGTTCAACGATCGAAGCGGATGCCGAATGGCTCGATGCAGTGGAGCAGCTCAAGCGCTTCCGGGTGGTGGATTGCGAGCATTACTTGGATGAGGCTCTGCGCGCTGGAAAGCGCGTGCTCGCTGAAGGAGCGCAAGGCACACTGCTGGACATTGACTTCGGCACCTACCCATTCGTCACCAGCAGCAACACGATATGCGCTGGCGCTTGCACCGGCCTGGGCATTGCTCCGAACCGGATCGGCAGCATCACCGGGATCTTCAAGGCCTATTGCACGCGCGTTGGCAGCGGACCGTTCCCCACCGAATTGGATGATGCCACCGGAGAAGCGATACGCCAGGCCGGGCATGAGTTCGGCAGCACCACCGGTCGGGCGCGGCGCTGCGGATGGCTAGACCTCCCGGCCCTGCGGTACGCCGTGATGATCAATGGCATCACGGAGCTCGCCATGATGAAGGCCGATGTGCTCAATGGGATGGCCACCTTGCGGGTGTGCACGCACTACCGGGTGAACGGCTCCCTCACGGACCGCATGCCCTATGATGTTTCTTCGGGAATCGAACCGGTGTACAGGGATATGCCCGGATGGGTCTCGTCCAACGCGAGTGGCCGGTTGCCGGCTGAACTCGACCAGTACATCACGATGATCGAAGAAGCCGTGGGCGTTCCGATATCCATCGTGTCTCTTGGCCCTGACCGCGCGGAGACGATCATGCGCGAGACAGCGTCCGTTCGTTGATCGCATGGCACGGCCGAAGCACCGGCGGCCTGCGCTCCATCGGACGCTGAGTGAAGCGCCCATCCCGCTGGAATTCCAGCAGCTCCTGTTCATCGACGCGACGGACGAGCGGCACCGGTTGCTCGAGGCCCTGAGCGATCAACCTCCCGTAAGCATACGCCTCAACCCGGCGAAGCCATTCGACCTGGATGAGGAACCGGTGCCTTGGTGCGGCACAGGGAGATATCTGAAGCAGCGCCCTTCATTCACGCTGGACCCGCTGCTCCATGCCGGCGCGTATTACGTGCAAGAAGCCTCGAGCATGCTGCTTGAGCAGGCCTTCCTTGCAACAGGCCTGAACGGGCCGCTGCTCGCCCTTGACTTGTGCGCCGCCCCTGGCGGGAAGACCACGCATTTGCTCTCGATGCTGCCGCCAGAGAGCCTGCTCATCGCCAACGAGACCCATCCCGAGCGCAGGCGCGTGCTCATGGAGAACTGCTGGAAGCAGGGCGCACCGAATGTGATCATATCGAGCAGCAACGCGTATGACCTGGCATCCTTGACGGAGACCTTCGACCTGATCCTCGTCGATGCTCCGTGCTCCGGCGAAGGCATGTTCCGCAAGGACATGCACGCGCGCGCCCAGTGGTCTCCAGCATTGGTTCAACAATGCTCCAGAATACAATCCGACTTGCTGCGTCGAGCGTGGGACGCTTTGAGCCCTGGCGGCGCGCTGGTGTACAGCACGTGCACATGGGAGGCCGTGGAGAACGAGGAGCGAGTGGCGGAATTAGTGCGATTGGGAGCGGAGTGCTTACCGATGCAGCTGTCCGAAGCCTGGGGGGTGGAGCGGAGCACGAAACTTGGCGTCGAGGCGTATCGATGCTATCCCCATCGCGTTCGCGGTGAAGGATTCTTCATCGCCGTGCTTCGGAAGCCGGGTCGTCTCCGTGCACGCTCGCTGGCTGCGCCGCACGATGCGCGGCGCGAAAATCTGTCCTGGCTTAGCGGGGATGTGTTGATGGATCTGGTTGAATTCGAGTCCACGTTGCATGCTCGACCCGCAGCATGGGCCACGCTCATCGACAGCATCGGCAGGTCGATCCGCATCACTGCGCCCGGGGTGCCCGTCGCTGAGCGCAAAGGCGATGGCTGGCAACCGCACCCCGCAGCCGCGCTTTCGCTCGCCTTGAGACGGAGCGCACTACCGGTCATCGAACTGGATATGACCGAAGCCATCGGCTACCTGCGTGGTGAAACGCTGATCTCGGAGCGGGCAAGCGGCCACGCATTGGCGACGTATCAAGGACTCGCATTGGGCTGGTTGCGAGGCGCTGGCGCGCGCTGGAACAACCGATGGCCGGCCGCCTGGCGAATAAGACAGCGAGGCAACGACGGGCGTCCAGTACCTTGGTCCAAGGAGTAGCATCATGCTCAACGCCTTCCTCGATTGGTTCGAAGAGCACAAGACCGGTGTGATCGGCACCCTGACGCTGCACACAGCCATCCTGTTCATATGCTCCATGCTTTTCCTGAGATCCACGCCTCGCGAGGATGAGATCAGCGAGATCCGCGTTGATGTAGTTACGGAAGAAGAGGCGGAAGCGATTGAACAGGAGATGATGAATCAAGCGGACGGGGTGCCGGAAAAGGTGACCAGCCTCACGAGCAACCTCACCGCTGAGCTAAAACCGTCCTTCAGCCAAGCGAAGCTGGCCGAACGTGTGGAGGAGGAATTGCGCACATTGGAACAATCGGAGCGCGACCGCATCGAGCAGGAACGCCGTGATCGGGGTGAAGAAGACCCCGTGATCCCGGAGCTGGACCCTAGTAAGTGGGACAAGGAGCGCTACCTCACGAAACCTGCAGAACCCGTGAAAGTCGAGGGCTCCGCCTTGGTGGAGCACAACTTGAATGAGCGGGTCCGCGGCGAAGCGAAGCCCGGTTACATGTGCAAAGACCACGGCCGCGTGGGCGTACGCGTCGAAGTCGACCGATCCGGCCGCGTGCGCAAGGCGGAACTGGACAAGGCGTCCACCAACACCACGGACGAATGCATGCTCGAGCTGGCGATGCGATCCGCGAAAGAGACGCCCTTCAGTGCGAGCAGCGCGGCCCCTGACCCGCAGCGCGGCCTGATCACCTTCCGCTTCGTGCAGCAGTAACGGGCGCATTTCCGTCACGGCGTAGCACCACGTCCTGCAAGTTTGTCCTGCTCCGGCATCCGCATGGCGTCAGATCGTCGCTCTTTCCCTCGGCGGCATCACGATTGTCTCCTGCGTGCGCCATGCACAAGTGCACACCCAAACACCCGCACGCCATGACGATTACGAAGTACCGGCCCGCCAGCAGTCCCTTCAATGAGATGATGAACGAGTTCTTCGGCCGTGATATCGGCCAGGTGCTCGGCAGCGATGACGCCAGACGCACAATGCCCGCCGTGAACATCCTGGAGAGAGGCCATGAATTCGAACTCAGCCTCAATGTCCCCGGATATTCCAAAGAGGAACTGAAGCTGGACGTGAAGGACGATGTGCTCATGATCAGCGCAGATCGGAAAGTGGAGGAATCGAAGGAGGGCGAGCGCTACACCCGTCGCGAATTCATGCAGAGCTCTTTCACTCGCAGCTTCCGCCTGCCAGAGGCGATCAATGCCGATGGGATCCAGGCCGAATACAGGAATGGTCTGCTCCATGTGCGGATCCCGAAAGCAGAGGTGGCGAAGCCTAAACAACGTAGCATCAGCATCGGCTGATCCGCTCTTGAAGAAAATGGACAAGGCCCCGGGAATGGGGCCTTTTCCATTCGCAACCCACGGCTGCATCTCCGCGTATCCCGGCTCATGGCTCCCAAGCGCGTACCCGTATCCTATTACCAGGAAGTCCTGGGCAAGATCAGCCACGCTGACCGACCCACCTTCCGGAAAGAGCTGCGCAAAGCATTCAAGCGCCTCCTCCCGGAGGAGCGAGAAGAACTGAAGCGGTGGTTCAGAACGACCTGTCTCTGCCGTCCGGCCCTCGCAACGGAGTTGGCGCGCTCGCGCTGATCAATTGAAGTATCGGCTGTTCCAAGCGTCCTTGCTGAATTGGCCGAAAAAGGCGAACCAGCCGAACATCGTGAAGCCGCTGACCACCATGGTGGTCCAGAAGAGAAACAACAGTCGTTGTCCGTTGACCCATCCCTGGCCAACATCGCCGAGCAGATCAGCCGGCATCGAGAACGTGAAGAGGACCACGAATGCCAACATGAAAACGACCAGGTTCGAGGGACGTCGCACGGGCCAATAGACCAAGCGCCTCCAAGCCGCAAGATCCTTGCCCCAACGCGCCACGAGATAGTAGTAGCCGTCGCCCAAGGGCACGAATAACAACGGGTCAACCTCGCTATCGCACAATCGGAATTGATCGGCTGGCGCCATCACTTTGTATCCGGTGACCGGCCGGCCAACGAGCTCTTCCAAGCGCCGCATTCCGTGAACGGCCTGACCTGGAATGCTCCCTTTGTACAGTCCGCCATCAAGGAACCGCAAGCGGTGCTTCACGCAAGCTGCCTGGATCTCCTTCAGTGAGAATACCCGGCCCGGGTCAGCATCCGGAAACTGAATCGGGGCCGGATCGCGCGATGATCGCACGGCAGCGCGAAGAGCATCGTCACGAAGCTGCTCATCCGATAATAGTTCATGCACCTCCTGGAGCAAGGCCGCCTGACCCATGAGCACCTTCTCCAGCCGTTCCCGTTCAGTATTGGCTCCCATCGTCACAGGGTATTGCGCGAGAGTAACGCGTGACGCAAATGATCCGTTCGCCTTCCGTCACATTCCTTGCTCGGCCTCTGGGAGAGCGGCTTCTCCTAGGTCGCTCGCCTCGGCCAGCCTGACATGCTCAGGCGCATCGACAGCAATAGAGGACCGGACCGTGCTGTTCGGAGGAATGACCCCGCATTTGGCGACGACTTCGATCGGATTGCGGAAAGTCCCCTTCTCCACCACGACGTTCCAAACGGCCTCGTAGGGCACCACGAATCGCACCGGGGACTCATCGTAAAGCCCACCGTAGTATGAATAGGTCTTGCCGAGCTTGTAATTCTTGAAATCGCGGCCGGTCATGAACTTCACCTTGGTGGCCACATCGATGTCCACCTCGATGATCTCCTTCTTCTTCAGTTCGAAGGTCTTATGCAGGAACTTCATGGTGCTTGCTGGTTCGGGATCAAAGATAGGCCCGGTTCAGAGCTTCACGCTCAGGACAGGGAAGGTGGTGTGGTTGACGATATCCTCGGTCAGACTGCCATTCACGACCTGGAAAAAGCCCTTGCGGCCATGGGTGGCCATGGCGATCATGTCCGCATCAATGCTGCGCGCGAAGTTCAAGATGCCCTCTTCAATGCTGAGGTCGTTGTAGATGGTGGCCGTGAACTTCTTGAGCTCGTGCCGCTCCAGGAATGCATCGATGGCTTTGGTGCTGTCCTCGCTGCGCTCGAACGCCTTCGGCGTATTCACCTTCAGGAGATGGATCTTCGGGTCCCAAAGCCCGATCACCGGCCTGAACGCCTCGAATTTCTCCACGTCCGCGGGGCTGAAGTTGCTCGCAAAGACCAGGTCATCGACCCTGAAATCCAACGCGTGCTGTTTGATCACAAGCACAGGCATGGGGGCGGTCCGTACAATGCGCTGCGTATTGGAGCCAACAATGCCCCGAAGGCCCGTTGCGCCGTGCGAGCCCATGACGATGAGGTCCGCTTGAGCGATGCGCTCATTGCGGAACATCTCGGTGAGCGACAGCTGGCGAAGCATGAATTTCTTCAGCTCTAAGCCTCCAAGGAAATCAAGATGCGGCACTTTCTCCAATCGGCTCTCGATCTCATCCCGCAGTTTCTGATTCTCCGGATGGAAATCGGTCATCTGCTCATACACATGCACCACATCGATGCAGGCCCCAGTGGAGCGGGCGATGGACGCGGCAGCGCGGAGCGCATCTGTTGCGCAATCCGAGAAGTCGTACGGGACGACAATGGTCCGTATGCTCATGGCGGTAGGTTGGCCGCTGAAAGGTAAGCGCCGGGCGGATCATGAAAGCCTGCAGGTGATCAGGCTCAGCTAAATTCGCCAACGCATCATCCATGCTCGCCTACCAAGCTGCTGCAACCGACAAATCGCCCGCCGTGCGCTTGGACCCTGCGCAGGGCTTGGTGGAGGTCATGGGCGTGTCCATCCCGGAGAACGCTGAGCGGATCTATGGCCCGCTATTCGACGCGATTGAGGCTTACGCCATGGCACCTGCCGAGCGTACCACCATCCGCATCAGCCTCTCTTACTTCAATTCCAGCTCGGCCAAGTTCATCCTGGATACGCTCAAGAGACTTGACGATCTGCACGCTACCGGGCGCAGCAAGGTCTTGCTGGAGTGGCTGCATGCCCCCGGAGACCTGGACATGATCGAAGCCGGACGCGATTACAAGAGCCTGATCGAATTCCCCGTAAGGCTGGTGGAAACCGATTACTGACCACCGAACACGGAGGTCCACTCCCGTTCACTGATCGCATTGCCATCCCGGAAGTGCACCACCTGGCCCCAGGGATGGCTCACCTTCCGGAACACGGCCTCAACGCCGCCGCGCACCAATCGCCGTTCAATAACGATGGCCCGACCTTCGACGAACGTACGCTCCTGAAGGCCATCCACCTGCCCGGCACGTCGCTCTATTCCTGCAGATCCAGGCTCCTGCCTCTTAGGCTGTTCGCGATAGGGCTTCACAACGGTTCTAACTTCCCTCTGCATGACCGGTGGTTCTGTGCTGTCCGGCAATGGCTCATTAACCGGTGGCGATTCCCGGGCGCCGGACTGTGATTGCACCACTGCTTCAGCCAGAGGAGCACGTGGTTCTTGCAATTCCGGGTCTTTCGCCAAGCTCTCCGCTTCGCGCTTCGCAATTAGGGCCTGAAGATCCTGGATCTTCACTTTCGGGTAGACATTGAGCGGACGCAGCGACCGAGCTTGCTCGAACAGGGTCAACGACTCATCATAGCGCCGCTGTTTGAAGAGCGACTCCGCTTCGGCCATGACTGTTTGGAAACGAGCGTCCTGGGCAGCTTCCTCAGCCTCCTTCTTCGCCAAGCGCGCTCGCTCCTTCGCCGAGAGCCCTGCGAATTCGGGAGTCAAGCTGGTTTCCGGTTGCGCCATGGCAGCCAATCCAATGAACGCCACGGCCAGGAGAACGACGCACCTCCTCATTTCGCGCGAAAATACCTGTGGAATGGTGGGGTGCACGGGTTCTATGACCGGCCTGCCAACCGGACCGGGTTCATACGGGCATGTTCGGCCTGACGTTGCGCGGCGCCAATACCTTCGGCCTCGCGAACGAAACCGGCATCGTGCCACGTTAACCGACACAAACCACCGCTATGCGCCTCGCCTTTCGCCTTTCCCTGCTCCTCGTGCTCGTCGCCGCCTGCCAGGGCGACCCCAAAGAGACCCCTCAGTACCAGCAATTGGCGGAGGATGCCGATCGCGTAAAGGCTCTGGTGGCCGCGCGCGACAGCACCATCAACGATCTGTTCGCGAGCATGAACCGGATCAGCGAGAACCTGCGGACCATCCGTTCCAAACAGGGTCAATTGGGCAGCCCCGCTGAAGGAGCGGAAGGAGCGGATATGGAACAACGGATCATCGCGGACCTAGGAAGCATTGATGGGCTGCTCGCTGAGAATAAGGATCTGATCGCGAAGCTGCGCAAGCAAGCCAAAGCGTCCGCTGCGTCGATCAGTGAATTGAAAAAGACCATCGCCGGCCTTGAAGCCACGATCACAGAGAAAGATGAGGAGATCGCGACCCTGAAGGAGCAGCTCGCCAGCACCAACAGTTCGCTGGCCACGCTGATCGAGATGTACCGGGACAAGAGCCAACTGAGCGACATGCAGCGCATGGATCTGAATACGGCGTATTACGCCATCGGCACCGCCAAAGAGCTTCGCGCGAATGGCGTGCTCACCAAGGAGGGCGGTGTGATCGGGATCGGCGCGGTGAACAAGCTCAATTCCGATGATTTGCCCAAGGAGTACTTCACACGCGTGGATATCACGCAGACTCAGGAGATCGCCCTTGCGGCGAAGAAGGCTAAGCTCGCCACGACGCACCCCGCAGGCAGTTACAATCTGGTTGGAGGTGAGAAACTAGTGATCACCGATGCCAACGCGTTCTGGAGCGTGAGCAAGTACTTGGTGGTCGTGGTCGAGTGATCAGCTCCCTTTGGCGCCGCGGACCAATTGCTCGATCGCGTCCCACATGCCAGGCTCGATCTGCTCAAGCAGATTGAACTGACCGGCCCCTTTCAGCCACTCCCCACCATCAATGGTGACTACTTCGCCATTCACATAGCCGCTGAAAGGCGATAGCAGGTAGGTGACCAGATCGGCCAGTTCGTGGTGCTCGCCTAATCGACCCAAGGGCACTTTCTTGCGCATGTCGAACCGTTCCATCAATTCACCGGGCAACAGCCTGCTCCACGCGCCTTTCGTTGGGAACGGCCCAGGTGCCACAGCATTCGTCCGTATGCCTTGGCGCCCCCATTCCGCAGCCAGTGACCGGGTGAGCGCCAGCACCCCCGCCTTGGCGCATGCGCTGGGAACAACGTATCCCGAGCCGGTCCATGCATAGGTGGTAACCACGTTGAGCATGCATTTGTCGCGCTCTCCGTTGGCGATCCAGTGCTTACCGAAGCTGAGCGAGCAATTCACCGACCCCATGAGCACGATGTCGATGATGGTGCGGAATGCCTTCGAACTGAGCCGTTCCGTCGGGCTGATGAAATTGCCGGCGGCGTTATTCACCAGGCCATCGATCCGGCCCCAACGGGCCAAGACCGCATCGCGCATGGCATCGACCTGTTCCGGCTCGCGCACATCACACGCCCATGGCAGCACTTCGCCCAGAACACTGAGCTCATCCTGTGTCCTTTTCAACGACTCCAACTTGCGGCTGGTGATCGCCACTCGAGCGCCCAACCGAAGGCATTGCTCGCTCATCGACTTGCCCAGGCCGGTGCCGCCCCCTGTGATCACGATGACCTTCCCGTCGAGCGCGCCTTCGCGCAGCATAGGCGCCCTATCATTCATGATGATGTTGTTTGCGCACAAGATACCCAGCTCGCATCGGGTTTCTCGAACACTTCCCGAGCATTGGAAAACGCGGAGCGGGGAGCGCTTGTCAGCGCCCCCCGCTCCCATGCGATCCGGCCGTGGCCTTTCGCATGCCCGCTCATCCTGCGCCTCAAGCCCTCACTGCTCACGCAGCAGACTTTCATCCTAAAGCTCGTTGCATGGCTGGCATGCACTCGTGCTCCACGCTCGCATGACCTCTTACCAGGTGTGGCCGCGACGGAACCCGCCTTTCGTTGGATTCGCGCTTCCGGCGTCGTGGAACATTCGCTTCAGGCTGCCCCTTCTCTCGTTGGGACCGGCAAAGAACTACGGTGAGACGAACGTAGTGGAAGCGATGTGGCCGACCAAGAAAGCGATCGTCCGGTTATGCACATCTTCTGCACAGGTCTAGCGCCCGACGTGCATGATGCGCAGGACGGTCGCATTCGGATCACCCACAGGCCGCAGGAAATATGCGCCGGTTGACAGGTTCGCGAGATCCAGGCGCACCACACCGGAACCGAACGGACCAGCGAGCGTTGCCCGAAGTGCCCCAAGAGCATCCCGAACTTCAATGCCATTCAACGACGCTCTATGGATATCGACGAGATGCTCAGTGCCTTGCTGGCCCAGGTAGCTGAACGGAGCATTTGCCGAGGTTTCCGCGATGCCCGAACATGGATCCACGATCACCGCGACGAAAGCCTCATCGTCGGCGCATGGCGGAATGCCAGGCACTTCGTAGCCATACAAGCCCGGCGGGTTCACAGCAGGATTGAATAGACCGCTGAATGGCTGGCCCGAAGGCGTGGTCCATGTGCCTCCTGTCTGCGGGGTGCCCAGCAGGTAACCGTACAAGAGCACAGGCGCTGAATTCGCGCAAAGCGTCACAGTCGTGCTTGTGCCCGCGTCAGCCGCTTCATTCACCGTGAACAGGAACTCGCTCGTATCGTTCGTGCAAGGGGCCGTCCCGTACACCACGTAAATCAGGTTGTAGCTGCCGGCATTCGCCAGGATCGCATTCGTGGCAGGTTGACCATTGTAGAAGAAGATGCCGGTAGCATCGCCCCCATTCACATAGCCCACCAACGGCGGATTCGCTCCTGCGGTGCAGAGCGCCGCGCTCACATCAAGGCCGGCATTGGCCGGATTGAGCAGTGTCACGGTGAGCGTGGCCTGATCCTGCGGGCAGCCACCAGGGCAGTTCGTATCGTAGGTGTAAAAGCCACCGGGGTCCGTATAGGTGTCGAGCTGGCCGCTGAACGGTTGCGCATTGGGACCTGTCCAAGCGCCGCATCCAGAAGCGCCGGTCATGTAGTCGAGCAGGTCGTAGGTGCCGGAGTTCTTGCAGAGCGTCACAATGCCATCGGGTCCGGCGTATGGCGCGGCGTTGATGGTGAGGTCGATTCCATTGTCGCTTCCGATCACGACCGGCGCGGTGCTCACCACGCGGATGCGA
>JAEUSX010000248.1 GCA_016788405.1 Flavobacteriales bacterium | reverse complement strand
CCCGACCCCGAGCGCATGCGGGAATGGCAGGCGCGCAAGGATGCCCGGGTGGACCGCAAGAACCTGCGCCGCAAGGCACGGGGCAAGGACACGCTCGCCTACCGGCGCACCCGCGCGCAATGGCTGCGCGAGACCGTCGGCGAACCGCCCGCCATCCTCGACAGCACGCTCACGCGCCGGAGCCGCGAGCAGATGCTCCTGTACCTCTCGCGCGAAGGGTACTTCCACGCGGAGGTCTCCGATTCGGTGACGCTGCAGGAGCGCACCTGGTGGGGCCATCGGCTCCATCGGCCGAAGGCCGCGGTGACCTACGTGGCGCGCCCGGGCATTCCCTATCGCATCCGCAACGTGCGCTTCACGGTGGACGATGACCGGCTTCGGGAGAAGGTGCAGGAGCAATGGCACCATTGCCTGCTGCGCACCGGGGACCGCTTCGATGGCGACCAGCTCGAGCTCGAGCGCGCGCGCATCACCGACGCCCTGCGCCATGACGGATTCCTGTACTTCACCCGCGACAACATCGAGTACAACGCCGATACGGCCGTAGGAGGCCGGCAGGTGGACCTCGTGCTCATGCTGCAGCGCCCGGGCCCGCCATCGCAGCGCGGATTGGCCGGCACACCGGAGGGCACTTCATACGACATCCGCGATGTGATCGTGAGCACGTTCCGCCCGGTGCGCGGCAGCGTGGCGCCGGTGGACACGCTGCGGGAGGAGGGCACGTTGTTCCTCTACCAGAACCGTATGCGCTACAAGCCGAAAGCGCTGCTGCACCCCATCTTCCTCCATCCTGGTCACCGCTTCGATCAAGAGAAGAGCACGCGCACCTACAGGCGCCTGGTGAGCACCGGCGTGTTCGACCGGGTCGAGATCCGGTTCGACACCACCGGCACGGGTCGCCTTGGACTCGCCGATGCCCGCATCACCCTGCTGCCCGGCAAGCAGCAGAGCGTGACCACCGAAGGCTTCGTGACCAACCGGGGCGGCGCGCTGGGCACTTCGCTCAACCTGGGCTACCGGCACCGCAACGTGTTCCGCACGCTGGGCAGCCTGCAGGCGCAGGTGAGCCTTGGCCTGGAGGCGCAGCAGCGCATCTCTGGATCGGGCGGCACCGAGCAGACCACCGGGAATGTGGGAGCCTTGGCGGCCTTCAACACCGTGAGCATCGGCCCGGAGATCACGTTCTCCTTCCCCCGCCCCTTCGCCGGGCTGTTCAGCAAGGGCAGCAGCAGCATGCTGCTGATCAACGGCCTCTTCAACTACCAGCGGCGGCCCGATTACACGCGTGATCTCGCCAAGTTGAGCATTGGCGTCCAATGGCAGGAATCCCGATCCAATACCATCGGCATCTTCCCTTTCGAGCTCAACACCATCAAGATCCCGCAGATCTCGGCTGGGTTCCGCGATTACCTCGAGGATTCACGGAACCCGGTGCTGCTGAACAGCTACACCGACCACTTGATCACCAGCGCACGGGGCACATTCGTGCATAGCACCCCTGATGCGGCCAAGACCCGAAACGTGTTCTACCTGCGCGCCGTGGCGGAAGTGGCCTATCCGCTGTGGTTCATCGCGAAAGAGGCCACCGACAGCACGGGCGCGCGGTTCAATACCGTGGCCGGCGTGCGATACGCGGAGTTCGTGAAGCTCGATCTGGACCTGCGCTGGCGCCGCATGCTGCACGACCGCAGCAGCGTGGCGTTCCGCGTGGCGGGAGGCGCGGCCAATCCGTACGGCAACCTGGGCGTGCTGCCCTTCGAGAGCAGCTTCTTCGTGGGCGGCGCGAACGGCCTGCGCGCATGGCGCGCGCGCGCGGTCGGGCCCGGTTCGTTCAGCGAGCCGTTGGTGGCCTACGACCGCATCGGGCAGATGCGCCTGGAAGCCAATGCCGAGTACCGGTTCAAGCTCATCGGCTTCCTGGAGGGCGCGTTGTTCGCGGACGTCGGGAACATCTGGAACCTGCGGGCCAACGCCAGCCAGCCCGGCGGGGAGATCAGCTCCGATTTCCTGAGCGAGCTCGCCGTGGGCACGGGCGCTGGCGCGCGCTTCAACTTCGACTTCTTCATCGTGCGCATCGACCTCGGCCTGCAGACCAAGGACCCCTCGTTGCCCAAAGGCGAGCGATGGTTGTTCGAGCCGAAGGACCAGCACGAGGCCCGCGTGAGCGAGCTCATCGGCGAACCGTTCCGCTACCGGCCCGAGGTGAACTTCAACCTCGGCATCGGCTATCCGTTCTAAGGCACATCGCCACGTTCCCGACCCTTCATCGCACCGGTAGTTTCGCGCCATGAACTGGCTGGTCGGCGCGCTCCTCCTCCTGGCACTGGCCTATGCGGGCGTGGTGGCGTTCTATTGGATCTTCCAGGAGCGCTTCATCTTCCTGCGGTACGATGCCGCCCCGCGCATGCGCTACCGGTTCGGAGGCTATCGCGAATGCTGGCTGGAGCGGCCCGATGGCGCGCGCCTGCACGCCCTGTGGTTCAAGGCGCGTGAGCCGCGCGGCGTGGTGATCTATTTCCATGGCCACTCGGGCAATCTGCGACGCTGGGGCCGACTCGGCGCGCGCTTCACCGCGCTCGGCCACGATGTTCTGATGCCCGACCCGCGCGGCTTCGGCAAGAGCAGCGGCCGCATCAGCGAACGAGCCCTCATCGATGATGCCATAGCCTGGCACGACTGGCTTGCGCAGCAGATCGACCCGAGACGGATCACCCTCTATGGCCGTTCGTTGGGCAGCGCACTGGCAACCCCCGTGGCCGCCGTGCGCGATGCACGCATGCTGTTGCTGGAAACGCCCTTCAATAACCTGATCGACGTGTGCTGGTCGCAGGCTCCCCTGCTGCCCTACCGCATGCTGCTGCGCTACCCGTTCCGCAACGATATCGCCATTCAGCAGGTGCGCTGCCCGGTTCGCATCTTCCACGGCACGCGCGATGCGCTGGTTCCGCTGGCTTGCGCGCTGAAGCTCTACGCTGCCGTGCCCCCGAGCCTGGACCGGGAGGCCATCATCGTGGAGGGGGGCCGGCACAACGACCTCTACCACTTCCACCGGTTCCGTGAAGCCCTGCGCCAGGCGCTGGCATGATCCCAGGCTTTCTCGTGGCCTACTTTCGCGCCCCCTGCACCGCAGGCTTCAACACCAGCACATGACCATCCGCATCATCGCCTCGCTCTCCGGCATCGCTCTGTTCACCGCCTGCTCACAGGGCCAGAAGGAGCGGGTTCCCCTCGCCAGCCAGATCGATTCCGTGAGCTACGCCATCGGGGCCGACATCGGCAACAACTTCAAGCGCAACCAGCTCGCCGATGTGAATGTGCAGGCCCTGGCCATGGGGCTGCGCGACGCGCTGGACAGCACCACCCTGATGGAACCGCCCGTGGTGGAGAAAGTGGTGCAGGGCTACATGATGAAGATGCAGGAGAAGCGCATGGCGGCCGATATGGCGAAAGCCGAGGAGAACCGCGTGGCGGGCGAGAAATTCCTCGCCGAGAACGGGAAGCGGAAGGAGGTCGTGACCACCGGGAGCGGACTGCAGTACGAAGTGATGAAGATGGGAACGGGCGCCAAGCCCACCGCCGAGCAGCAGGTGAAGGTGCATTACCACGGCACCCTCATCGATGGCACCGTGTTCGACAGCTCCGTGGAGCGTGGTGAGCCGATCACCTATCCGGTGAACGGCTTCGTGCAAGGGTGGCAGGAAGCCTTGCAGATGATGCCGACCGGAAGCAAGTGGAAGCTCTATGTGCCGAGTGAGCTGGGCTACGGCTCGCAGAGCGCGCCGGGCGGCAAGATCCCCGGGAACAGCGCCCTGATCTTCGAGATGGAATTGCTGGAGATCGTGCAGTGATCGTGAGGCTCACGGCATCGGCGGCAACGGCATCCAATGCGTGACCTCTGAGAAGAAGCGGTTGCTCGTTCCTTCGCCCAGCCAGAAATGCGGAGGCCCTGCATAGCCGGTCTTGCTCGGGTTCTTCAGGAAGAAATCCAGGGCGAAGCGCATCACCACGACAGGACGCTCCTCAGTGGCTCCGGTCTTCCCGGGCAGATGAATCGTATTGCGCGGCAGGTAGCATAGGACACGCTCACCATCCGTTGGCAGCCGTTCTGAAACGGGGATCCAAAGGCTCACGCGGCCAAGGTAGGGGGCTCAGCACTGCGGCTCCAGCGGCACTGAGTCGGCGAGGACGAGATCCAGAGTGAGCTGCACGGCTTGTCTTGCCAGCGCGCGGGAGCGCTCATCGCTCTCGCCGAAGATCTTCTCCGCTTCCTTCCTGACCAGGTACCGCAGCAGGTCGTCGTGGATCTCGAGCTGTGTCGCCGTGATGACGCCTTTGCTCGAATGGCACCACTGCCACAACAGGCGCAAGGCCAGCCGCAGCGAAGAGCGATCGTGCAGGCGGCTTCCCTGCACCACCCAGGCCGTGCCCTGCCAGCGGAACACCAGCGCGCGAAGGATGGTGCGTATGGCGCCCACCAGGCTCTCAACGGTGATGGCGCCCTCTGGTCTGCGCACCAGGTCGGCCGGGGAAACAGCGACCTCCCGCTGGTACGCGAACTGATGGGCCAGCGGCATCGCCTTGTTGAATTCCGTGATCGCCGCGTTCACCGTGTCGATATGGACCACCATGGTGCCATCGAATCCGTCGGCGGCCTCGCGCTCCTTGTCCGCGAGCATCTCCTGGTAATCGGGCTTCAGGCGCATCGGGTCGCGCGGTGGCAGCACGAAGCTGGGCGCCCCGATAGCGTGGCAGCCCCGGCGGTGACAGACGCCGATGAGGTGCAGCGCGAGCGAACGCAGGAATGGCGCATTGAGCCCGATGGATTCCCGGTCCGGAAAGACCGCGGCCTCAGGACCGTGGAAGAGGGCGATGTGATCGGCGGCGAAGCCCTGCGGATCGATGCTGAGCCCTGCCGCATGGTGCATGAGCTCGAATAGGATCTCGTCCGCCTCGAGCGCCCCGGGAACCGAATCGATCATCACAGTGGCCCGGATGGTGCCCCGCGGCAGATCGGCGAACTGCTCCACTTCATCGAAGAGCTGCGCCCACAGGCGCGCGTCCCGATGGCTCTGGACATCGCGCAGCAGCAAGAAGAGCCCACCCTGGCGTTCGGCGAGCTGGGCCAGGGCATGCACGCCCATCACCGCCAGATCCAGGAAAGCCGCCGGGGCCGGCTCTCCGCGCATGAGCACGCTGGGCTCCAGCACATGCAAGGGACGCGGGCCCACGATCAAGCGCGTGATCGATCGCGGGTTGGCGCGCACGCGCCCCTGTGCCGGATCGAGGTAGGCGATCTCGAAGCGCGCGGCGCGCTCGAGCGCCCGGTGCGCGCGCGTCACGCTCCAGGCATCGCCGCAGGTGAAGTTCCACAGATCGGCGATGTAGCTCATCGCGCCCGCGTTCAGCCCGTTGATGAGCTCACTGCGCGTGCAGCCGCCGATGAGCTCCACCCGGCGCTCCATCAGTTGAGCGGGCACCGGATCGACCCGCCACTCGGTGGTGCGCACATGGAGCGTTTCATCGAGGTGACCGACATCACCGGCCGCCAGTTGCGCCCGCCGGCTGATGCGCCAGGGCTCCAGCGCCTGCCTGCGCTGCTCGAATCGCTCCATGAGCAATTCCAGCAGGTCATTCACGCGTGGCCCGAGGGCGCGGTCAACCGTTATGGCTTCCATGAGGGAAAGGCCCGGCTTCTACGCACGGATCGATGCTGCGGTTGTCCCCTGATTCGGAACGCTACTCCGCCAGCGCCAGGTGCCCATCTGCAGCGGCCAGGGCCCTCAGACGGGGGTGCATCACCGCGAAGAACAGCGGTGGCACGAAGCTGAGGATCATCGTGCCCGGATAGCCCGTTGGCAGTTGAGGCGCTTCATCGATGCTGCGAAGGGCCTGGTAGCGCTTGCTCGCCTTCCAATGATGATCGCTGTGCCGCGTGAGCTCGAACAGGGTGAGGCGGCCCAGCAGGTGATCGCTGTTCCAGGAATGAACGTGCTCCACACGGCGGAATCGCCCCTGGGCATCGCGCTTCCGCCGCAGCCCGTAGTGCTCGATGTAGTTCACCGTTTCGAGCAGCAGCGCGCCGATGAGCGCCGCAGCGACGAAAGCCAGCATCGGCTTCGCGCCGAGCGTGAAGCCGATCACGCCCACGAGCCCGCCCTGCCAGAGCATGGCCTGCATCATCTCATTGCGCCATCCGTAGGGCGCCTGGCCCGCCCTGCGCAGGCGCTCGGCCTCGATCCGCCATGCGCTCAGGAAGCCTTGGAACATGCTGCGGGCCCAGAACATGTACAGCCACTCGCCCATGCGCGCGCTGGCCGGATCCTCGTCGGTGGCCACCCGGCGGTGATGACCGCGATTGTGCTCGATGATGAAATGCATGTACAGGCTGGTAAGTAGCAAGGCCCGCGCGAGATCGCGCTCCCAGCGCGTGGAACGGTGCCCGAGCTCGTGCGCCACGTTGATGCCGTAAATCCCGCAGAGCATGCCCATGGCCACCGTGCGGCCGGCGAGCTCCCAACCGGTCGAACCAGGCTCGGCCACCTGCAGCAGGAACAGCACGAGCATGCCCCATTGCAATGGGACCATCAGGTACACGATGATATCGAAGAGCGGATGGCGCAGCGCGAGCGCCTCCTCCTCAGCGCTCAAGTTATCCGGGCGATGAGGCAGCACCAGTTCGGCCAGCGGCACCAGAAGGAATCCGTGCACCAGGAGCGACCAGGCCCAGGGACCGTGACCGAGGAAGCTCACCAAGCCCCACGCCGGCGCGATCAAGGTGACCAGGTAGCGCAAGGCGCGCAGGCGGATCCTGCGTTCAAGAAGGCCTTTTTCCATCGTGATCTCCAAGCACCGAAGGTAGGGCTGGGAGACCAGGCGGGTGGGGCTGTCCGCATACCTTCGGCGCCCCCGAAGAGTCGGGGCGATCATGCGCTCCTCAACCTCCCTCATCGCACTCATGCTCGCCGCATCCACCACCGCGCAGCAAAGCGCCATCAACTACTCGGAATTCGACCTGGACAACGGTCTCCATGTGATCCTGCACGAGGACCACGGCACGCCGATCGTGTGCGTGAGCGTGATGTACCATGTGGGCAGCAAGAACGAGGATCCCACGCGCCGCGGATTCGCGCATTTCTTCGAGCACCTGCTCTTCGAGGGCTCCGAGCACATCGATCGCGGCGAATTCAGCAAGCATGTGGAGAAGGCCGGCGGCGTGCTCAATGCCAACACCACCGCTGACCGCACGTACTACTACGAAGTGCTGCCCAGCAATCAGCTGGAACTGGGCCTTTGGCTGGAGAGTGAGCGCATGCTGCACGCCAAGGTGGACCAGAAGGGCGTGGACACGCAGCGCGAGGTGGTGAAGGAAGAGCGCCGCCAGCGCTATGAGAACCAGCCCTATGGCACCATCCTGCTCGAAGCGCTGGACCACGCCTACACCACGCATCCGTACAAGTGGCCCACCATCGGCTTCATGGAGGACCTGAACGCCGCGACCGAAGCGGACTACCAGGCCTTCTACAAGCGCTTCTACGTGCCGAACAACGCCGTGCTCGTGATCGCTGGCGACATCGACCCCGTGAAGGCGCGCGAACAGGTGACGCGGTACTTCGCGGGCATTCCGCGCGGAGCGGCCGTTGCGCAGCCGCAGGTCGTCGATCCTGGCCCCACCGCCGAAACGCGCGCCGTGATCCACGACCGCATCCAGCTTCCCGCAGTCGTGCTCAGCTATCGCATACCGCCGACCGGATCCGCGGATTTCTACGCGGTGGAATTGGTGAACCGCTTGCTCAGCGGCGGCAACAGCAGCCGGTTGAACCGCGCGCTGAAGGACCAGCAGCAGAAGGCCATCGCAACGGGGGCGTTCAGCCTGCCGTTCGAGCAGGGCGGGCTGGCCATCCTCTATGCCATCGCGAACATGGGCGTGGATGCCCAGGCATTGGAGACCGCGATGGACAACGAGGTACGGCGCATCCAGAGCGAAGGGGTGCCGAAGGCCGAGTTCGACAAGCTGCTCGCGCAATTGGAGATGGAGCATGTGAACGACCGCAGCCGCATCGCTGGCATCGCCAGCGACCTCGCCCGCTGCCACATGCTGCTGGGCGATACCAAATTGGTGAACACCGAGATGGACCGCTACCTCGCCCTTTCGCCCGCCGATCTGAAACGAGCCGCGCAGCAGTACTTCAAGCCCGATGCGCGCGTCGTGCTCCATTATCTGCCCGCTTCCCAGAAACAACCCTGATCCGGCGCCCATGAGAATCCCCGCAGCGCCTTTGGCCCTTCTTGCTGGACTCCTGACCCAATCCGTGGCGATGAACGCACAGATCGATCGCAGCCGGCCTCCTGCGCCCGGCCCCGCTCCTGCCGTGAATGTCGGCGCCCATGAACTCTTCACCCTAGGCAACGGCTTGCGCGTGATCGTGGTGGAGAACCACAAGCTGCCGAAGGTGGAGGTTCAAGTGCGATTCGATCATGCACCGCTCGCTCAGGGCAGCAGCATCGGCTACATCGACCTCTTCGGCGAGGTGCTTGAGGCTGGAACCGCCACTCGCGACAAGGCCGCCATCGACGAGCAGGTGGATCGTTTGGGCGCGTACCTCACCGCGAATTCCGAAGGCTTGAGCGCCAGCGTGCTGAAGAAGCACTTGGGGCCGATGATGGACCTGATCGGTGAATTGATCACGGCACCCGCCTTCCCCGAAGCGGAGCTGGCAAAAGCCCGCCAACGCGCGCTGAGCCAGGTGGAACAGCGCAAGGACGACCCTGATGCGATCGCGGACGCCGTGGGCCGGGCCATGACGTTCGGAGGCGGTCACCCGTACGGCGAAGTGGTCACTGAGGCCACGCTCCGTCAGGTGAACCGCGAACAGCTCGTGACCTATCACGCCAAATTCTTCAGGCCCGAAGCGGGCTACCTGGTGCTCGTTGGCGATATCACCGCCAAGGAGGCGAAGGATCTGGCCAGGGATCATTTCGGCAAGTGGAAACCGGCACCGAGATACGTGGTGGTGGAAGAGGATGGAAGCGAGACCCTGCCCGGTCTAGGCCCAGTGCGATTCCTGAAACAAGCCAAGACGCCGAGCGGGCCCAGGCGCGTAGTGCTGGTGGACCGGCCCGGCGCGGCGCAGTCGATCATCCGCGTGGGCTTCCCCTTGAACCTGCAGCCCAAGGACATCCGCAACATGGCCGCGCAAGTGATGAACACGATCCTCGGCGGCGGCGTGTTCAATGCGCGCCTGATGCAGAACCTCCGCGAGGACAAGGGATGGACCTACGGCACGTACTCCAGCCTGGAGGCCGATCGCTTCAACGGGCATTTCCACACCACCGCGAAGGTCCGTACCGCGGTCACGGACAGCGCCATCGCAGAGACCATCAAGGAGTTGGAGCGCATGCGGCAGGGTCGTGTCAGCGCCGATGAATTGGAGCTGGCCAAGCGCTACATGGCAGGCAGCTTCGCGCGGAGCCTCGAGGATCCGCGCACCGTGGCCCGCTTCGCCCTTAACACGCACCTCAACGAGCTCCCCCCCGACCATTACGCCACCTACCTGAAGCGGCTTGAGGCCGTCACGGCTGAGGATGTGCAGGCCGCCGCTGAGGCCTTCCTGCATCCTGACAACGCTGTGATCATGGTGGTGGGCGATAAGCGCAAGCTGCTCAGCAAGCTTGAAGCGTTGAGCTGGAGCGAGAATCCGAAGGTCTTGGAAGTCGACCACAACGCGGAGCGCGCCATGGAGCAGTTCGAGCGCGTGCAAGGGATCACGGAGAAGGATGTGATCGAGAAGTACCTCGCCGCCATCGGCGGTCGCGAGGCCATCGGCCGCATCAAGGACCTCCGGATGGACATTGCCGCACAGGCCATGGGCAATGAGCTTCAGATCACGCAGTGGTACGGCCTGGATGGGCTGTTCCGATCGCAGTACAAGAGCAACGGAGTCACCGTGCAGGAAGAGAGCTACGATGGCGAACGTGCCATGCGCAGCGGCCCGCAAGGGAAGCGCGAGTTGGAGGACATGGAACTCGGCGAGATGCAATTCAATGGGCACGCGATCCCTGAATTGCACTACGCCCGCACGGCCGAACGCGTGATGCTGGCGGGCCGCACGCGGATCGATGGCCGATCCATGCTGAAGGTGGTGGCCCAGATCGCGTCAGGCGGTAGCGTTGGCGACTATTACGATGAGATCACGGGCTTGAAGGTCCGGCGCGTGGAGTACCGTCAAGTGGACGATCAGAACTACACCATCACCACCGATTACGCGGACTACCAGCCCACTGGGGGCGTGCAGTTCCCGCGGACCATCACGCAGTACGGAGGGCCGATGGGCGAGGTGACGATGCAGGTCACGTCAATCACCGTGAACCAGAACCTGCAGCCGGCCTTCTTCGCCACAAATCTGCCAGAGCGCGTGGTGGAGCCTTACGTGGAGCCCAAGGAAGAGAATCCGCTGGAGGAATCGCCGAAAGAGGAGTGAGGAGTAAGGTCCGTCCGGATCATACGCCCCCTCAGGGCTTGAAATCCTCATAGAGCAGATACTTCTCGCGCGTGCGTCGGAAAGCCTCGAGTCCAGGCTGCCAGGATGCCCGGATCGTTTCCTCGCTCTCTCCGCGAACGATGCGCTCGCGCAATTCCTTGCCGCCAGCCAAACGGTCGAAGAAGCTGTTGAAGTAGCTCTCCTTCGCTGGGGATTCCTGGTACAGGCCGATGAGCCATTGCAGGTTGATGCGCCGGTCC
>JAEUSX010000244.1 GCA_016788405.1 Flavobacteriales bacterium | reverse complement strand
GCGGGATGGCCCTGGCCTATGCGCCGTGGTTCTTCCTCGCGCATGGACTGGCCGAGCCCTTGGGCTTCCCGGCCGATGGCTTTTCAGCGCCCTACTCCGTCACCGTCACCTTCGGTGTGCTGCTCTGGGTGATGCTAGGGCTCTTCCTATTCCGCAAGGTGTTGCTGCACTATTTCAGCGATGGCTGGACCGCGGTGCTGCTCGCGCTCGTGGCGCTCGGAACCAACTTCCTGCACCTGGCCGCGCTCGATGGCACCTTGCTCACGCATCCCTTCCTGTTCACGCTTTACACGGGGCTGCTACTGGCCACCATCCGCTGGCACGAGCACCCTTCGTGGCAGGCGGCCATCGCCATAGGCGCCACGGCTGGCTGGATCACCCTGGTGCGGCCGAACGAAGGCGTCTGCGTGCTGCTGCCGCTGCTCTGGAGCAACAGCGATGGTCTTGCGGCGAAGTGGCGCATGGTGCATGGACATGTGCTCCAAGTCGCGCTTGCAGCGATCGCATTCGTGGTCATGGCCTCGCCGCAATTGCTCTACTGGAAGAGCGTCACGGGCCAGTGGCTCTTCTACTCGTACGTGAACCCCGGCGAGGGCTTCGACTTCACCAGGCCCTACACCTGGGACTACCTGTTCAGTTTCCGGAAGGGCTGGTTCGTGTACACCCCGCTGGCGCTGCTGATGGTGGGCGGACTCGCAGTGCTGTGGCAACAGAAGCGCGATCTGTTCTGGCCCATTGCGGTCTTCTTCGTCATGAACCTCTATATCACCAGCAGTTGGACCTGCTGGTGGTACGCGGGCGGCAGCTTCAGTGCGCGCAGCATGATGCCGGTCCATGCGGTGCTCGCGCTTCCACTCGGGCTGCTGCTGAAGGAGCTCTCGACCTCGCGCTGGCAGAGGCCGATGATCGTTGCCGCCTCGCTCCTGGTCGTGCTCAACCTCTTCCAGACGTGGCAGTGGAGCGCGAACATCATTGAGCGCGAGCGCATGACTGGCGCATACTACGCGGCCATCTTCGGCAGGACTTCCCGCCCCGCTGATGCGGAGGAGTTGCTGCTGGTGGCGCGCTCCATCGAGGGTGAAGAGCGCCTGGCGGATGAAACGCATCACCGGCGCCACCTCATCTACCGCAACACCTTCGACGGCCTGCCCGACAGCGTCCTCACCCTGACCACCGAGCAGCCCTTCTCCTCAGGCCCTGTTGCACGCTACCGCGAGCTGACGAACAAGGACCACGCCTGGCTCCGCATCAGCGCGCGCCTTTGGGTGACGGACAGCGCCACATCCGCGCCGCTCATCGTGTGCGCCTTCCATCACGACGGGCCGAGCTACAAGTACATCACCCGCTCGTGGGACATGAAAGCCGTGCAGCGGAACGCGTGGAACACCTTGCGTTTCGACTATCTCACGCCAGAGGTGCGCAGCGCGGAAGACAATTTGAAAGTGTACTTCTGGAACCAAGCGGGTGGCGCGCACCGCGTGGATGACCTGCAAGTGGAGCTGTTCGAGCCGAAGTAGCTACTCGACCGTGATCCGTTCCATGGTCCGCATGCCGCCCTGGTCCACGATCACAAGACCACGACGACTCCCTTGCGCCCGAAGGAGCTCAAGGGCCTGCGGCAGGCTATCCACCCGGAAGAGGGTCCGCTTGGCGTACCACTGCACCTGCGGCTCCGGCGCGAAGCCGATGGTGAAGACCATTTCATCGGAATCCGCTTCCCTCGCGAGGCTCAATCCCAAGCTCTGCTCCGGGAAATAGCGTTCATCCGAACCGGCATTGAACCAATTCGTCCGGTAGAAATAGGACAGCCCCGCGATGCAACATCCAGCCAGTAAGGCCAACGACCAACGCATGCGCAATGTGGCGAGTCCGAGGCCTGATAACCCGCAGAGAAGCAGCCCGGCTTTCAGCGTTGTGAAATCGTGGCGTGTGTACTCAAGCAGGAAAGCGTGCTCCAGCAAGGAGGGCAAAGCCGTGAGCAGCGCGAAGAGCAGCAGGTCATTCGTCGAAGAGCGAATCGTCCGCATCCTCCAGCTGAAGATGACCAAAGGCAGCGCAAGCGGAAGCCAATTGATGCGGTAATTGAGCGCGATGGCCGCAAGGATGTCCATGGAACCTTGCGTGCCAGTGGTGCCGCGCTCGGAGTAGCGCCCGCTGAAATACGTCAGCAGCGCATCGGCATCAACCACCTGCAACCAGCGCCACGCCGTGTACGCGAGCGCAGCTCCCACGCCGAGCATCGCAGCGCCCAGCAGACGCAGCCGAGTCCCGTCGTTCTGCCGCCGCCATTGCCAAATCGCCACGGCGCCGAGCGTGATGCCCGCCCATGCGCCCGGCCAGCTAATGGTGGTGGTGACGAAGAGCGTGAGCGCGCAGAGCGCGGCCGCTCGCCACGAGATCGGGCCTTCACGCCGCAATGCGCGCAAGACCACGAGCACATGCCAGACCCAGGCGTTCTGCACGAACATGTCGCTCATGTACGCGTTGCCGTGGAACCAGAGCGGCGCGGGCATGAAGAGGTAGAGGAGCGCGGCGAAGAGCGCCGCATTCCCCCGTGGCTGCAACTCGCGCACGATCAGGTAGAGCGCGCAGGCCGTCAGCAGGTGGAAGAAGAGGTTGAAGAGCTGCAGCCCCATCGCGTTCGGCGCGGTTCCCGTGAGGGAGAAGAGCGCATGGGGCAGGTCGAATGCGAGCGGCGGATGCGAGAGGTAGTAGAGCACGCCGTCGTGCAGGCCGGGCGCATCGGTGTAACCGGGCGGAATCAGATCGGCTTTGCCGCTGAAGGTGATGGCGGGGGCCCCGTGGTGGTGAAGGAAGCCATCATGCTGCCAATTATACAGGGCCACGAGCGTCAACGCCGTGCACAATTCATGATGCCCGCACAACGGACGATTGAGCAGCGGCCAACGAACGGCCACGCTCACCGCGAAGGCAACGAGCAGGATGAGCAGATGGCGGCGCGGCATCGCTACGAACATAGCGCGGCTACATTGGTCGCATCATGCCGGCCCGCGTCGTACTATCGCTTCCCTCCTGGGCGGTGGCGCTCCTTCTGATCGCCGTGGCCATTGGCGCCCATGCTCCCATCCTGGGCTGCTCGTTCTTCAGCGACGACTTCCAGGTGCTCTGGCGACTGGGAACCAACGGCGACAGCTCGTTCTTCCGTCCGCTGTCAGACTTAACACTTCAAGCGAACCTGGCGCTGGCCGGCCCTGAGGCATGGACCTTCCGCATGGTGAACCTCACGCTGCTCGGCATCAACGGCTGGCTCGTGCACGTGCTGGCCAAGCGATTGATCGGCAGCGAGGCTGCGCTGAGCGCAGGACTGCTCTTCGTGTTTTACCCCTTCCATCTGGAACCGCAGGCCTGGATCATCGGGCGCGGCATCGCCCTGGCGGCAGCATTCACGCTTGGCGCATTGGTGGTGGCCATCAGCAACGCGCCTTCCGCCATGCGCGCCATCGCGGTTGCGTTGCTGGTGCTGCTCGGCGCATTCTGCTACGAGAGCACGCTGCTTACGCCCCTTCTGCTCACCGCATGCTGGCTCATCGTCCGACCTCCGGATCACAAGGCCTGGCGCGCGATGGTGGTCGCATCTGGAGCGGCGGTCGTGCTGAACCTGGCGATCCGCCATGGGGTGCTCGGTGGTCTTGCGAACGACTACGGCGCGGCTTTCTTCGTGAAACCCGTTGGCGATTACCTCAGCTCTGCGATGAAGCTCGTCGGTCGATCATTTCTGCCTCCGCATGCGGAAACATCGGTGCAGACGGTGCGATTCACCTTGCTGCTCGTCGTGCTCGCAGCAGTTGCGATCTGGGTCTGGCGCTCGAACAGAGCCAGACCGGAACGCTTGCGCACGGCCTCGCTGCTCGTCGTGCTATTCGGAATCACCTCCATCATCCCCTGCGTGGGTGGAGTGAGCACGCGGACCAGCGAAAGCGACCGCTTCCTCTACCTGCCTTCGGCCTTCTTGTGCATCCTCCTCGCGTTCCTGGTCAATCGCATTTCCCAAAGAACGCTTCGTCTCGCTTCACTTGGCGTGGTGCTGTTGGCCAGTTGCTACCAACTGCGCGGCGGCATGGAGCATTGGCGCATCGCCTCCAGAACCGTCGAGCGCATCCTGGTAGAAACGCCGCGACCGCCGCAGGATGGAAGGCTCATCGTATCCGATCTGCCCGGCGATCATGAAGGCGCCTACATCTTCCGGCACGGCTTCCGTGAGGCGCTCTTGCTGGGTGGGCGCGAGGTGGACCGCATCGTGGTAGAGACGGATAGTGCGGAAGAGGCACGGCTCGGCGACCGACGCATCAAGTGGACGGACGATGGCTTCGTCGATGAACGCGAACCCTAGCTTCGTGCCGAATGCGCACGCTGATCACCGCCATCGCCCTCCTTTTGCAATTCACGCTGCTGGCTCAGCCCTCCATCGACCGGTTGGGCTTCGCGACCTATGCCCCGGTGTACGGGTATCACGATGTGCCCTATTTGCCCGCCGGCAAGCCGGGCTCGGGCATGAAGTGGGACTTCAGCGCGCTGCCTCAAGGCGCCATTGTGCCTTACCGCTGGACCACTACCGATATCGCGCCTGGCGCGGGAGCCTTCCCGGTAAAAGCACAGGTGCTCCAGGTCCCCGGCGAGCCCACGGCGTACTACCAGCTTGGTGATACGGCCCTGTACTGGCTGGGCACATACGCCGATACGGCGCTTATCCGCTTCGATCCGCCCATGGCCATCCTTGATTTGCCTTGCACCTACAACACGCAATGGCAGGATAGCGGCGTGGCGGCCGTAACCGGTGCTGGCCGCCTGCATATCCGCATCACGCGCCTTACCGCACAGGCTGATGCCTGGGGCACATTGGTGATGCCCTATGGGGTTGTCCCGAACACCATCCGCGTGCGCTACGAGCTGATCGTCACGGATCGCGATGACCCCGCTCGCATCGCCTTGAGCGAAACGCGCTATGCCTGGTACTGCGAGCGAACACCGATGCCGCTGCTCGTGATCAGCGAGAAGAGGGGCTGGCCGCCACCCGAAAGAATCCTGCGCTGGCTCGATGGGACCTGGCAGGACAAGCCCGAAAGCCTGTTCCAACCGGTCGCTCTCTATGTCTTCCCCGATCCGTGCGACGATGTGGCTTACGTCGATCTCCCTGCTCGTCGGCCCGATCGAACCGTGGTGCAGCTCGTGGATGGCTCAGGACAGGTGAGGCGTGAATGGCTGGCTGAATTCAGCGCACCGCAAACACGCCGAATGACGCTTGAGATGAATGATGTTCCAAGCGGCCGTTACACGCTCACGTGGATGGGCACGGACGGCACCTTGGGGAACGCGCGCCTGGTGAAGCGTTAAGCGCTCGCGCGCGCATTCTTCTTCGCGCCCTTCTCACCCAGCATCTCCTTCACGGCCTCGACGACCGCGATGTCATCGATCCCGCACTCGCGGTAGAGCTCTGGCTGTGAGCCATGCTCGATGAACCTGTCGGGGATGGCGAGGCGCTTCACGTGCGCCGCGTAGCCATGGTCGCCCATGAACTCCAGCACCGCGCTTCCCATGCCGCCGTTCAGGGCGTGGTCCTCCACGGTGATCACGTGCTTGAATTTGCTGAACACCTCGTGCAGCAGCAGCTCGTCGATCGGCTTCACGAAACGCATGTCGTAGTGCGCCACGCTGTAGCCCTGGGCCTCCAGCGCGTCGATGCCTTTCGCAGCGAGGTTGCCGATGTGGCCGATGCTGAGCACCGCCATGTCCGTGCCCGATCGAACCTTGCGGCCGGTGCCCACCTTGATGGCCTTGAATGGCGTTTTCCATTCGGTCATCACGCCTTCGCCGCGCGGGTAGCGGATGCTGAAGGGACCCATGTCCGGCAGTTGGGCCGTGTACATCAGGTCACGCAGCTCCTCTTCATTCATCGGTGCGCTCACCACCATGTTGGGGATGCAGCGGAAGTAGGCCAGGTCGAAGTTGCCGTGGTGCGTGGGCCCATCGGCGCCGGCCAGCCCGCCACGATCCAGGCAGAAGACCACGTTGAGATTCTGCAGGGCCACATCATGCACCACCTGGTCGTAAGCGCGCTGCATGAAGGAGCTGTAGATGTTGCAGAAGGGCACCATGCCCTGAGTGGCCATGCCGGCGCTGAAGGTCACGGCATGCTGCTCGGCGATGCCCACATCGAAGGCTCGGTCGGGCATGGCTTTCATCATGATGTTCAATGAGCAGCCCGTGGGCATGGCCGGCGTGACGCCCACGATCCTCGGGTTC
>JAEUSX010000222.1 GCA_016788405.1 Flavobacteriales bacterium | reverse complement strand
CCTGCGCGTTGATTTGCCGACGAAACCAGCAACGACCGTCATGACCGGCATGAGTTCCACGGGTTTGGTAAGGTGGGTATGTGGGGCTTGCGCCTTGGTCATGGCGGTCATGCTGTTGGAAGCGTGCCGGCACGAGCCGGTGATGGGCCCGATCGTTGCGGATACCTCCGGTGGCAACGGTGGCGTGGACCCCGAGGAGACCGTGGTCTGCGACAGCACGATCATCTGGTTCCAGCAACAGGTGCTGCCCATTCTTACCAGCAGCTGCACCAACCCGGGCGAGGGTCTGAATTGCCACCACACCGCGGTGGACGACAACGACAATATCCAGATCACGAGCTACGAGACGCTCATGGGCAGCGGTATCGTCCAGGATGGCGACCTGATGGAGGCGATCACCGAGACCGACCCGGACGACATCATGCCTCCGCCGCCGCACACGCCGCTCACCCAGGAGCAGATCAACCTCATCGCGCTCTGGATTCAGCAAGGCGCGCAGAACAACAGCTGCGAGCCTTCGGCATGCGATACGATCGATGTCACTTACAGCGGCAACATCGTGCCCATCCTTCAGGCGCGCTGCAACAGCTGCCACAGCGGTTCAACGCCATCGGGCGGATTGAACCTCACTCAATGGAGCGTGGTGAACACGGCCGCCGCCAACGGGACGCTTGAAGGTTCGGTCCGCCACCTCGCCGATCCCTTCATTCCCATGCCACCGTCGGGCCCGCGTCTGTCAGATTGCCGCATCCGGCAGATCCAGCTTTGGATCGCGCAGGGCGCGCCGAACAACTAGCATGGAAGAGGGACTGGGCATGGGCATGCGCGAATGCGCTTATGTTCGCGAGGCGTGCCGCAGCTCGCGCGTTCCCACCATGCATCAGCGATTGTTCTTCCTGTTCCTTGTGGCATCCGGTCTCTCCGTCCTTCCCGGCTGTTACTACGACAATGAAGAGTACCTCTATCCGGACACCTTCTGCGACACGAGCGCGGTGACCTGGAGCGGCACCATCGAGCCGCTGATCCAATCGAACTGCGCCATCCCCGGCTGCCATGTGCCCGGTGGGCAATCGCCGAGCCTGACGTCTTACACGGCTGTGAAGGCCATCGCCGACGATGGGAAGTTGCGGGGCGTCGTGATCAATGGGACGCCCTACTTCATGCCGCCTTCGGGGAAGCTGCCGGCGTGCGACCAGAACCATCTGCAAGCCTGGCTCGATGCCGGCGCGCCACAGAACTGATGCACATGAGAGCCAGGACGTGGATCATCATCGGCGCGGTCGCGGTCGCAGCAGGCATGGCCTACGGCCTCAAGGAGTTCAACCGCGGCCTTGCGGAGGTGGAAGCCATGGATGCCGTCGAGTCCGTGGATGCATCGGCTTTGCTCGCCGCTTTCGTGGCCGATGACCAGGCAGCGCGCGCCAAGTACGTCGGTGCGACCGAGCAGGCCATCCGCGTTCTCGGCGTGATCTCCACGATCGAGCCGGGTACCGATTCAGCGCCGACGAACGTCCGGCTGGATGCCGGCGACCCGATGGCCAGCGTGGTCTGCGAGTTCGCGGCGGACCAATTGCCCGCCGAATGGAAGGTCGGCGACCAAGTGGCGTTGAAGGGCATCTGTCAGGGCTACACCGGCGAAGGCATGATGCCCGGCGATGTGATCCTGCAGCGCTGCGTGGCCGCGGAACAGTGATTGCAAGCATCAAGGAAACCACAAGAGCATGAACCTGCAGAAGATCGTCCTCGTGAGCCTGGCCCTGGTCCCGCTCACCCTCGTTGCCCAGGAGCGTTACATGACGCGCACCGGCCACATCGAGTTCCACTCGGCTACGCCGTTGGAGAACATCCATGCCGAGAACGACAAGGTGACCAGCGTGTGGGACGCCACCACCGGTGCCATCGAGTTCGCGGTGCTCATCAAGGCCTTCACCTTCGAGAAGGCGCTGATGCAGGAGCACTTCAATGAGAACTACATGGAGAGCAACACCTTCCCCAAGGCCCTCTTCAAGGGCGCGTTGAAGGGAGTCTTAGGCGCCCAGCTCGCCACCGCCGGCACCTACCCGGTCACCGTGGATGGCCTGCTCACGATCCATGGCGTGGAGAAGCCGGCCAAGGCGGAAGGCACCATCACCGTGGATGGGAAGGGCGGTATCCGCGCCGAGAGCAAGTTCCAGGTGAAGCCGGCCGATCACGACATCAAGATCCCCGGCGCCGTGCGCAAGAACATCGCCGAGAGCATCGCCGTTACCGTGCGCATGGACTACAGCAAGATGCCCTGATCGGCGCTCGCGTCGGATATTCACGCCATCATTCCCGAACCGCATGACCAAGCCTCAGTTCCTCGTCGTTGCCCTGCTGCTCTCAGCGAGCGCCACCGCGCAGAACGACCTGCTCGGGATGCTGGGCGAGGAGGAGACCGGTCCGGAGTACACCAACGCAGCATTCAAGACCACGCGCGTCATCAATGCGCACAGCTTGGAGAACACGGCGCCGGGGGTGCTCGATTTCCGCATCGGCCACCGCTTCGGTCCGGGCAATGGCGGCCTGCAGGACTTTTTCGGGCTCGACGGCGCCACGGTGCGCCTCGGCTTCGACTACGGAGTGACCGACCGCCTGATGGTGGGCTTCGGCCGCAGCGGCTATCAGAAGACCCTTGACGGTTTCGTGAAGTACAAGCTCGTGCGCCAATGCGACGCGGGTTGCTCCGCGCCGATCACGCTGGCCATCGTCGCGGCCAGCTCCATGACCACGCTCGATGCGCAGGAGGTGCCCTGGTACGACCCGAACCGCAAGGACTATTTCACGCACCGCCTCTCATACGCGTGGACCGTTATCCTGGGCCGCAAGTTCAGCGAGGCCATCAGCCTCCAGATCAATCCCGGCGTGGTGCACCGCAATCTGGTGGCCGGCGCCGATGACCCCAACGACGTTTTCCATGCCAGTGGGGCGGGCCGTGTGAAGATCACCAAACGCCTCGCCTTCAATGCCGAGTACTTCCATGTGCTGCGCAATGGGCTCGATGAGGGTTTTCAGAATTCACTCTCCGTCGGCTTCGATGTCGAGACCGGGGGGCACGTGTTCCAGCTGCACCTCTCCAATAGCGCCGGCATGTTCGATCGCGCGTTCATCACCGAGACCAATGGCGACTGGGCCCGCACCTTCGGGCGGCCTGGCGACGGTGCCGGCATCCATTTCGGCTTCAACATATCGCGCGTCTTCACCGTGAACGAGCCGAAGAAGCGGAACGGCTAGCCGAATCAGCTCATCCCGGAGCTGACCTCGGCGCCGCCCTGCGCTCTGCGCAGTTTCAGGTATTCATCGAGATTCTCCAACTCCAGCACCCCGACGAGGCGGCGGTCCTGCACCACGGGCAGCAAAGGCAATCCGGACTGCAGCATGCGCTGAACGCATTCATGGGCGTCATCGTGGGGCGCGATCACGGGAGCTGTTCGTGGCGGCAGGTCGACGAGCCGCAAATCGGCATGCCCTGCCTCGACCGCGTGAATGATGTCGCGCTTATGCAGCACCCCTTGCGGCTGGCCATCGAGGCCGACGACCACGACGGCCTTGTCTCCCCCTTGCAGCAATTGCTGGGCCGCCTGGCGCACCGTCGTGGAGGCTCCAGTGCTCCAGAACAGCGTGCGCATCACCTGCTCCACGGTGATGCCGCGCAATCCTTCGCGCTGTTCCGCCTGGCGCGCTTCGGCGCCTGCCGCGGTGAACACGAAGAAGCCCACGAGGGCCAGCATGGGCTCGCCCTGCAGCAGCCCGTAGGCCATGCCGCCGATGGCCACCGCGCGGCCCAGGTTCGCGGCGATCCGCGTGGCCTTGACGCGCGGCATGCGCAACGCCAACGCGGAGCGCAGGATGCGGCCGCCATCCATGGGGAAGGCGGGGATGAGGTTGAAGAGGAAGAGCCACACGTTGATGGCGGCCAGGAAGAGCAGCAGATTGGTGAAGGCCGATGCGCCGCCCAGGAACAGGTCGGTGAAGAAGGCCGTGAGGCCAAGCGCGGCCATGAGCAGCACGGCGAGCAGCGCGATGGCCAGATTCACCGCCGGGCCGGCGACGGTGATCCAGAATTCCTGGCGCGGCTCCTCGGGCATGCGCTCCAGCGCGGCCACGCCACCGATGGGAAGCAGGGTGATCGACTTGGTGCCGATGCCGTACCTGCGCGCGGTGAGCGCATGGCCGAACTCATGCAGCACCACGCAGGCGAAGGTGATCCCCACCATGCCCAGGTGCATCGCGATGGAGCCCCAGGCGTCGCCATCATGAAGGTCGGAATAGAGCACGTATGCAGGCAGGAGCGCGAAGCTCCAGTGCAGCCTCACCGCGATGCCCCTGAAGGAGAAAAGCGGAAGCGCACCGCCGCTCAGCAGCCCCGCCATCAGTGTTCGGCTTGCCTCAGCACCAGCAGCGGCAAATGGGTGTGCATGGCCAGTTTGGCCGACATGCTGCGCTGGAAGAGGCCGTGGAAGATGCCGCGCTCGCGGTGCAGCACCACCAGCAGGTCGGCATCGCCTTGCTCGGCGAAATCATTCAGCGCGGCCTCGACGTCATCCGCGCTCAGGAATTGCTGCGTGTGCGGGATGGCGCCCAGGATCGTGTCGTAGGCGGGTTCCTGCTCGCTCGCGGCCGCCACCGATTCGTTGACTACGCGCGTCACGCGCACCTCACCGTGGTACCAGCGGGCCAGGTCGAGCAGCAAGGAGAGCGACGGCTTCTGCACCGGACCGCCATCATCCGCCAGCACGATCCGGCGCGGAGCGCGGAACCCGGCATCCGTGGGCACGGCCAGCACCGGAAGGCTGCACTGTTTGATCACCGCTGCGGTGTTGCTGCCGAAGAGCACTTCCTTCACGCCGCTCGCGCCTTGGGTGCCCATCACCACGCACATGGGCCGCTCAGCGTCGTCGGCGAAGCGGTCGATCACGTTGGGCAGGTCGCCATGCTCGCAGATGGTCTCGAGGTGAAGCTTCTCTCCGGGGAACCGCTCACGCACCGATCCCTCGAAAGCGTGGGAGCCGCGCAGCGCCTCGCGGGCCAGCAACTCGTCCAGATTGAACGTCGCCGCGGGGTCGGAGGCCGGGAGCTTGTACGCGTGCAGCAGAATGAAGGTGTTGCCTTCGGCGCCGAAGAGCCGGACGGCATGAACTGCTGCATTCAGTGCGCCGGCGCTGAAGTCCGTGGGGACGATGATGCGCGCCATGCTCAAGAACGCGGATTAATGACCGTGGCCTTCGGCGCTCGGCTTCTTGCCGCCCGAATCGACCAGCCAGTAGCCGATGAAGAGGAGAGCCAGCATCGCCACGAAGCTGATCAGGCCGACGGTGTTGTTCGCGCGGCCATTCTCCAGCACCATGTCGTCGGTGTCCAGGATGGCATGCCGGAAGGGGATGAGGAACGCGACGAGCCAGAGGGCCAGGCCGATGAGCTTCTTCATGCTGCGGTTGCGATTGGTGCGGCGAATGTAGCCATCGGCAGAACAGCCTCCATCACAGCCGCTGCGCGAGCCAGCGCCTGTATTCGGTCTTCAGCTCGGCATAGAGGCGCTCGAAGGTCTCGAAGCGGTCACGCAGGTCAGTATGGTCACGGAACCAGCGGTGCTCGATGGCGACCGGGTTGTCCTTATGCTCCTTCTCCACCTCGTTCTCGCTCTTCTTGATGTCGTGCCGCAGCTCATCGATCACTTCCTTCTCGCGAATGAACTGGTTCTGGAAATGCTCGAGCTCGGCCAGCACCTCCTGCTTCGTATTGAGCCTCACCACCTCTTCCAGCCGATGCTCGAAGATCATGAGCTCGTCCTTGAAGAAGCGAAGGGCGTTGAGCCATTCCTTATGGTCCATGTGAAGGTCCCCGATGCGGACCTTTTTCGGTGCGATTCCAGTGGTGGTTGTCATGATGGGTGTTTTGGGTAAAGTTCCTTGTCGCGGCCTCCGTCGGCGCCTGACGAAGGTCAGCAATTCCACGGTTCAAGCTTCATCCAGCAATGCCGCTGCGCGCCTCGCCACCCGGATGCCGATGGCGACGCCCATGCCGCCCAAGCGCACTGCCACTGCGACCCGGTCGGTGATGCGCTCCACCAAAGGGGTCTTGCCCGCGCTGCCAAAGGCCATGGTGCCGCTCCAACGATTCGCGATGCTGAATTCCTGACCAGGGAGGATCACATCGCGCAAGAGTCGTTCAAGGTCCGATTGGATCAAGGAGGTCAATCCTTCCTGCATCGTGCGTTCACCTTCGACATCCAAGTGGCGTGCACCGCCGAGCAGAATGCCCCCGTCGCAATCGCGGAAATAGTAGAAGCCCTCGTTCATGTGGAAGGTGCCCCGAAGGCGAAGGGCTGGAATCGGCGCCGTGAGCAGGACTTGGCCGCGGGCAGGCACCACATCCAACTCCGGCATCAGGGCTGGCGTGAAGCCGTTGGTGGCCACCGCGACGCGCTCGGTGGTGATCACCGTCCCATCACGGAGGATGAGGTCCACATGCGAGGCATCCGATGCGATCCGGGCCACATCAGCGTTCCCTCTGATCAGCACGCCTTCTTCCTGTGCCTTCTGCATCAGGCTTCTAATGAGCTTCGCGGAATCAATCGCGCCTTCGAATTCAGTCCGGGCCAGATGATCGACCCCGCCCAGGCCGAGATGCTCGATGAGGTCATCGGCCCAGCAGAAGGTGGTGGTACCGGTGATCGGCCGCATCATATCGTTGAGCCGCTCGAACCCTTCGGCGACAGGCGGGTACAGCGCATCGCCCGTCACGAACGCCTCATGTCCACCCGTTGCCTCATAACCGATCCCTTCATCACCCAATTCGGCCCTGAGCTCCAGCAGGCCATGCCAGCGTTCTTCAGCGCGTTGCAGCGCGACCGTTTCACCTTCTTTATCGAGGTCGTGCAGCAGCTCGCTCGGGCTCCCGAAGCACGCGAAGCCGGCGTTCCTCACCGTTGCTCCGTCCGGAAAGGCGGCCCGTTCAAGCACCATCACTCGATGCTTGGGATGCCGCCGTTGGTGGAAAAGCGCGATGAACAGGCCAACGATTCCCGCGCCGACGACCACCAGATCGGGCTGGCTGTGGAAGGCGCGTTGCTGCCAGAGGCTATGCATGGTGACAGGGTGGCCGTCAAAGATGTCCTAAATTGCGGCTCTTCAGCCGCAGGCAGGGAGCCCCACCCCTTGAACGCCAGTAAATTGCAGTACACCTGGAAGCGTGGCGTAGCCAGCATGGCTTGCCTGCTCCTCTTTGTTGCGGCATGGTCGCAGGTCGATGTGGTCATGGTCTTCGGCACGGTGAAGGACCTCACCACGGCCAAGAAGATCGATGGCGTCGTGATCTCCGTGTTCAAGAACGGGGCGAAGCTGGTGGAGGTGCCCACCAACGCCAGCGGCAAGTACGAAGTGAACCTTGACTACGGGTCGGAATACAAGGTGATGTGCTCGAAGAAGGGCTTCGTCAGCAAGAACATCGTCATCGATACGCGCAACATACCGGAAGAGGAGAGGCAGGGCGGTCACGGCATGAACATAGACTTCACCATGCTGTCCGAGATCCCCGGCGTGGACTTCTCGATCCTTCAGGAAGCATTCGGCAAGGCCAAGTACGTGGGCGCCACCGGCAACTTCGAGTGGGACATGGAGTACACCAACCGCATGCGCGACGCGCAGGCGCGACTGCTCAAGGAGTACGACGAGAGGAAGAAGCGCGAGGCCAACGCTGAGGCCGAGTTCGCGAAGCTCATGACCCAGGGCAGCACGGCCATGGGGGCCAGTGATTTCAAGAAGGCGGTGGAGAGCTTCACCGAGGCGCTGACGCTGAAGGTCGGGGATGCGGTGGCCACGGCCAAGCTCAGCGACGCGCGCATGCGATTGGAAGCATCAGAGGGCGCGAAGAAGCTGGACGAAGAGTATGCTGCGCTGATCAAGGAGGCGGATGGACTGTTCGGCAAGAAGAGCTACGAGCCGGCCAAGGCGAAATACGAAGCCGCGCTCGACATCAAGGAGAATGAGGCCCATCCCAAGCAACGGGTGAAGGAGATCGACACGATCCTGGCTGATCTCGCGAAGAAGGCCGAGGAAGAGAAGAAGGCCAAGGAGCTTCAGCAGAAGTACGATGCGGCCATTGCCGCCGCCGATGCGGCCTTCAAGGCCGAGAACTGGGATCAGGCCACCACCAAGTACACGGAGGCCGGTGGCTTGAAGCCGGAGGAGCGCTACCCCAAGGACCAGATCGCGGCCATCGCGAAGAAGAAGGAGGAACTGGCCAAGAAAGCCGAAGACGAGAAGAAAGCCAGGGAGCTGCAGCAGAAATACGACGCCGCGATAACGGCTGGCGACGCAGCCTTCAAGGCCAATAGCTGGGACATCGCCACCGCCAAATACACCGAGGCAGGAACGTTGAAGCCGGAGGAGAAATACCCGAAGGATCAGCTCGCCGCCATCGCTGCGAAGAAGGAGGAAGAGAAACGGAAGGCCGACGAAGAGCGATTGGCGAAGGAGAACCAGCAGAAGTACCAAGCCGCCATCGCCGCGGCCGATATCGCCTTCAACGGTGCGCGCTACGACGACGCCGAGACCAAGTACAACGAGGCCATCGGCTTCAAGCCCGAGGAGAAGTACCCCAAGGACCAGCTCGCTGCCATCGCGAAGAAGCGTGAGGAACTAGCGGCCAAGGCAGAGGAAGAGCGTAAGGCGAAGGACTTGGATGCGCAGTACCAGGCCGCGCTGGCCGCTGCCATGCAATCCTTCACCGGCGAACGATACGATGAGGCCATCGCGAAGTACACCGAAGCGAGCAGCCTGAAGCCGAAGGAACAGTATCCCAAGGATCAGATCGCGCTGATCAACAAGAAGAACGAAGAACTGGCCAAGAAAGCTGAAGAGGAGCGCAAGGCGAAGGAACTTCAGGACAAGTACGATGCGGCGGTCGTAGCAGCGGACGCCGCCTTGAACGCCGAGGACTGGACCGCCGCCACGGCGAAATACACGGAGGCTTCCACGCTTAAGCCCGGCGAGCACTATCCGAAGGATCAGCTCGCTGTTGTCGCGCAGCGCAAGGCAGCAGCCGAGGAGCGCAAGCGCCAGGAAGAGGTCAAAGCGCGATACGACGCGATCATCGCCGTTGCCGACGGCGCGTTCGACAAAGAGGACTTCGCCACGGCGAAGACGAAATACACCGAAGCGTCATCCTTGCTTCCTGCCGAACGATATCCCAAGGACCGCATCGCCGAGTCCGAGGCCAGGATGGCCGAGAAAGCGAAGCGGGAGGAGGAGGAGCGACTTGCCCGTGAGCGCGACGCCAAGTACCAGGAGCTGATCAGCCGGGCAGACAAGGCTTATGTAAGCGAGAAGCTATCCGCCGCCCTGGTGGATTACAAGGATGCAGCGGCTCTGAAGCCCGATGAGGCCCACCCGCGCGAGCGCATCATCGATATCGAGTCGAAGATGGATGCAGCGGCGAAGGCCAGAGCCGAGGAGGAACGATTGGCCAGGGAAAAGGCGGAACAGGACAAGCGGTACGGTGAGCTGATCGCGGCAGCTGACCGCGATTTCACTGCCAAGAAGTACGAGCAGGCGCGCACCAGCTACACCGAGGCGCTCGCCGTGAAGCCGGAGGAGCAGAAGCCCAAGGACCGGTTGACGGAGATCGAGCGCATCCTCGCCGAGCTGGCGGAGAAGGATGCCGCTGCGCGCGATGCCGCTGCGAAGGCCGCTGCGGATCGAGCTGCCAAGGAGGCTGCCGATAAGCTGGCCGCTGAACTTGCCGCTGCCGAGAAAGCGCGCCTGGAGGAAGAAGCACGGCGCAAGAAGTCCGAGGAGGAAGCACTGATGCAGCAGTACCGCGAAGCCATCGCCGCAGGTGACCTCGCTTTCACGCAGGAGAGCTTCGACCAGGCTCGCGAGCGATTCACCGAGGCCTTGGGTCTTCGTCCGCAGGAGAAGTACCCGAAGGACCGGCTGGCAGCCATCGACGCGGAGGTCGCCAAACGTGAGCTCAACCGAAGCGAGGCGGAGCGACTGGCTGAACAGCGGAGGAAGGAGGAGGAGGAGCGTCGCCGCAAAGAGGCGGAGGATGCTGAGCGCGCGCGCCTCGCGGCCGATGCGGAGCGCGCACGGCTGGAAGCGGAGCGGAAAGCGCAGGAGGACGCGGATGCCGAGGCCCGCCGTCTCGCCGAGGAGCGCGACCGGCTGGCACGAGGCGAAGCGAAGGCGCTGGACGAGCGTTATCGCAGCGCGCTCGTAAGCGCCGATGAGGCGATGGCTTCAAAGGATTACCCACGGGCACGAGGCCTGTACGCGGAGGCCAGCGACTTGAAGCCGCAGGAGACCTATCCGCTGGCCAAGATCGATCAGATCGATCGCCTGCTGGCTGAGCTGGAGCGGCAGCGGCAGGAGGCCGAGCTCGCTGCCCGCAAGGCGGCCGAAGATGATTCGCAACGGCGAACGCGGCCCAGTACCAGCATTGATCGCAGCAACGAGCAACAGGCCGAGGAGTTCATGCGCAAGGCGCGCGAGCGGGAGGAGTTCGAGAAATGGCAGCGGATCAAGAAGCAGCGCGAGGATGTGATGGCGGAGGAGGCTTCGAACGCCACCGATGCCTCGGCGCGTCGCAACGGAGCGGTCAACGAGAAGGAGCGGATCGTCGATGGTCAGGCTGGCCTGTACCGTGGCGACGAGACACGTCGCGAATTGAGCGCAGCCGAGGTGCAGGCGCTGAAGGACCGCGTGGCTGAGAGCGAGCTGCAGCGCCGCGACCGTTCGGGCCAGGTCTCCGCGCAGCAGTATGATCTGAAAGTGGCGACCCAGGAACGGGTGCTCTCGCGCGAGCAGGACCTTTCCACGCGGCAGGTGCAGGCCGCCAGCACCGTGGTTGAGCAGAGCAATGCCATCCGGACAGCCGAGAGCCAGCGGGCCAGTGCCAGCGCCCAGCGTTCCAGCAGTCAGCGAAGCCAAGTGGAGCAGGTGATCGAGCAGGAGGCGGACCGGCGGCGGAAAGGCGCGGCCCAGAGCGAGGAGCGTCTTCGCGCGATCGACGACGCCAAGCGCGCGACCATCGCTCGCGAGGCCGGCTATGTGCAAGGAAATGATGTGGCCCGTGCGCGGAACAAAGCCGCTCTGGACGCCACACCGGTGGATCAGCCGCGCGATTTCGCCGATTACAACCGCAACAAGCTCGCGCAGGAGTATCCACCGGGCGTCACCGAGGAGAGCTACACCGAGGGCAACAAGGTGATCATCCGCCGGGTGGTGGTGAACGGCAATCGTGGCGACGAGTACAGCAAGGTGATCGCGAAGTGGGGCATCTTCTATTTCAAGAACGGCCAGAGCATCACGGAGGCCATCTGGACCCGTGAGACGGAGGGCTGATCCCAGCATCCCCGTCCGAATCAAGGTCGAAGCGCAGCGCATGAGCACGGTTGGAATCGAGACGGCGCAGAACGTCGTCATCCATCATGAAGTGGCCAGCGTGGGTGATCGCATGGTGGCTTGGATCCTGGATTTCTTGGTGAAGTCGGCATGGTTCCTCCTGTTCACGATGGTCTTCTTCATCATCGACCTCGATGATTACGAGAGCCAGATCATCTACTGGACGCTTGTGGCGCTGCCTATGTCCTTCTATCACCTGGCAAGCGAACTGCTCATGGATGGCAAGAGCATTGGCAAGAGCTCGATGAATATTAAGGTGGCCCGTCTGGACGGAGGCCAGCCCACCTTAGGTCAGTACCTATTGCGTTGGTTGATTGGGCCATTCGATGTGTGGTTCTACGGAATAGGATTGGTGGTCATTCTCATCAACGGCAGGGGGCAGCGCTTGGGTGACCTCGCTGCCGGCACAACAGTGGTGTCGCTGAAGCAGCGCACCAAGCTCACCGAGACTCTGCTCACCGAAGTGCGTGAGGAGCATCAGGTGCGCTTCCCGGAAGTCACGCGCCTCACGGACGCGCAGGCCGCGCTGGTGAAGGAAGTGGTCACCAGCACCAAGCAGGCCAACCGCTGGGCGCTCATGGAGGAGATGGCCGCCAAGGTGCGCGAAGCCACCGGGATCACCGGCGATGGCATGAAAGCCATGGAGTTCCTGCAGGCCGTGCTGCGCGATTACGTGCACCTCACCGGCCAGCAGGGTGCGGGCTCCGGCCACTTCAAGGGCGAACGCGTCACCAGCCCGTCACCAACAGACGGCGCGCCCCGTTGATCCCGCATTTCTGGTACTTGTCGTAGGCGGCAGCGGCGCGCTCCCGAATGGCGGCAGGCTTCTCGCGCCGCACCCAGCCTTCCAGCGCGGCCTTCAGCGTGTAGGCCTCCGGCGCCATGAGCCCGGTGGTCCAGAGCAGCGGCTCGGCGCCCGTGGTCCGGAGGTGCTCCGCGAAGTAGCGCTTGCTGAGGCACGCCAGGATGATGGTCTGGCGCGTATTCGTCGGCGGCCCGGTGAAGGTCTCTTCCAGCTGGAAGTCCATGAGGCCATCATGCCCCGCATAGGCGATAAGGTCTGCGCCGCCACCTGCGTTGAGCGAGATCCCCCCGGCCTTGATCGTTCGCGCGGTCCTGCCGCTGGCGTAGGTGAGCAGATCCTCCGTGGCCTTGCCGATGTAGCGACCATCGTAGGCTTCTGCCACGACGTGCACCGCGCTGTCCCGGTGCCTCCAGACGGCACGGTCAAGGATGTGCGGCTCTGTCGCGCTATCGCAGGGGACGCGCTTCCATTCGGCGGCCCGATCGAAGTGCGTCTTCACGCCGTAGCCCGCGCCCCAATAGAGGTTGGTGCGCGCATTCTGCCCGTTGCCGATCCCGACGGGCACTTTCACGATGCCTTGATGGAGGTTGTCGCACAGCGCCACCAGCACATGCACCACGCGCGGCTGCTGGGCGAATGAACTGAACGGGAGAATGAGCGAGAGAAGGAGGACCCGCATGCCCCGGTGAATGCGCGGATCGCGAACGCGTAACGTGCTAGCGCATGTCGTTCACCTCCACGCCGGGGTATTTCCCCTTGTCGAAGGTGAAGAGCGCATCGGCGAGGTCCACATTGGCGGCGAAGCGCTTCACGTTGTACGTGACCACGTTGCCATCCTTGTACAGCACCTGCACGCTGCGCGGCTCGCCCTTCGCCTTGTCCACGGTGAGCATCACGGTGTGGAAGGGCTTCTTCGCCGGGTCGATGGGGAAGAGTTTCACGATTTGGGTCATCATGCCGGCGGCATCGGCCTTCTCCTCCACGAACTGGCTCTTGAATCCTTTCTCGTACTGAGTGAACATCTTGGTCGGATCGATCTCCTGCTCCATCTCGGCGGGGTCGTTCAGGGTCACCTCGTTGGTCTCCTTGCTATAGGTGTAGAGCACGGCGCCATCGTTGATGATCGTGTTCTTGTCCAGTACCAGTCGGAAGCGCTTGCCCTTCACCTTCATGTTGCCTTCCTGCTTCACATCGAGCTTGTCCTTCGCGCTTTGCAAACGGCTGCTGAAGTCGGCCTCGAAACTGGTCCAGCCCTTGGCCTGCGCCATCAGCCGGTCCACGATGGCCTTGGCCTTCGGGTCGTCCTGGGCGCGCGATGCGATGGGAGCGAGGAGCAGGGCGGCGAGGAGCAGTGCGTTCTTCATGGCGGGGCGAAGTTCGTGCGCCGGAGTCAAAGCCTGTGCCAGCGCTCAAGGCGCCCGGTGCAGCGCAACGGCCCGACCCACGATGCGGTTCATCGGCAGGAAGCCCCAATAGCGAGAGTCGGCGCTGAAGTGGCGGCTGTCTCCCAGCACGAAGCAGTAGTCTTCCTCCACCCGATAGCGTTCCAGCGGCAGGCCATCGATGAGCAGTTGGTCGCCGCTGTTGCTCAATCGGTGCCTTTCGTAGATGCTGATCAGTCGGTCGTACAGCGGGAGATTGTGCGCGTCGATGCGCAGCGTGTCTTCACGTCGCGGGATCATCAGCGGGCCGAAGTCGTCACCGTTCCAGGCGTAGCGCGGGCTGAAGGGGAAGATGTGCATGCGGCCGCCCTTGGCCAGGCTCATAGGCGCCACACTGATCACATCGCGATCCGATTCCAACGAGTCGCGCAACGCGCTGGTCAATGGCGCTTCGATGCTGCTTCGTCCGGTCATCACCGTTTCGGTGGGTATGCCGTGCCGCCGGAGCACGGATAGCGCATCGGCATTCGGGCGCAGCCGGATCAGGTGGCTGAATGCAAGCCCGGTCGGTTCCTCGGCCTGGGAGCCATTCACCAGCAGGACGCCGTCGCGGATCTCCAAGGTGTCGCCCGGAAGGGCCGCTATTCGCTTCACCAGCAGGGCCGATCGCCACCAGGGTCCGCGGTCCTTGAGCGGATCACGGAATACCACCATGTCACCGCGCGCATACCCGGTCCAATTGGCCCAGCGTTGCACCAGCAGCAGATCGCCGGGCCGCAGCGTGGCGAACATGCTCGTGCTGCGCACGGTGACCAGCCTCAGCACGAAGGCGTTCAGTGCGACGAGCAGCCCGATGGCGAGCAGGAAAGCCCTGAACCACTGATCGCGCCAGATCCGGATGAGCACAGCACGCGGTTGTCCGATGCGCGCGGTCCCTGGCTCCTCGTCCATGTTCGCTGACAACCGCCAGCTATTTCACGCCGGAGAACATCCGTTTCCAGCGGATTCCCGTCTCCGGATCCTTCGTGAACCACACCAGCACCGCTTTGCCCACGATGTGGTCGAATGGCACGAAGCCCCAGAAGCGGCTATCCTGGCTTCGGTGGCGGTTGTCGCCCATCATCCAGTAGTAGTCCTGCGCGAAGGTGTAGCTCGTGGCCGGCTTGCCGTCGATGAGGATCTGGTCGCCCTTCACCTGCAGGTCATGCCCTTCGTACACATCGATCACGCGTCGGTAGAGCGGCAGATTGTCCACCGTGAGCTGAATGGAGGCGCCTTGCTTCGGGATCCAGATGGGTCCGAAGAAATCCTCGCTCCAATCGAATCGCTCATCGTTCGGGAAGATCCGTCGCTTCTGCTGCGCGTACTCGGTGCCCTTCGGAGTCACCTGCCGCTCGAGCGTGTTGAAGTAAGGATTGCCGTTCGATAAGGCTTTCACTTGGGCCGCGGAGAGGGCGACGTTCACCGGTTCGCCGGTCACGGGGCGCATGCCATTGAACAGGGATCCAGCGGACATGTCGCCGATGCCGATGTCAAGCTTCTCCTTCATCGTCTTCTGCGTTCGCTCGGTGTAGCCCACTTTGAAGGTGGTGTTGTAGCTGTACTGCGCCTGTTCCGGAAGCATCTCCTTGACGCCGTTCACGTACACGTCGCCATCGCGCACTTCCAGCGAATCGCCGGCTACGGCCACGCACCGCTTGATGTAATTCTCGCGCTTGTCGATGGGGCGAACGAGGATCCCGCCCATCGGCATGCTCACCGTTTGTCCATCCACTTGGTTGGGCAGCCTGAATCTGGGGTCATTCAGCTTCTTGCGCCCTTTATCGCGCACCAGTTGGTAGTAGCTCTGGTTCTGGAAATTGGCCACCACGGTATCGCCTTCCGGGAAGTTGAACACCACGGCATCCCCGCGCTGCGGCTCGCCGAATCCGGGCAGGCGGCGGTACGGCTGCTTGAACCACTCCACGAACGAGGGTGTGCTCGTCGTGAAGGGCATGGTGTGGTGCGTGAACGGGAAGGTGAGCGGTGTCATGGGCAGCCGCGGGCCGTAGCTCAGTTTGCTCACGAAGAGGTAATCGCCCACCAGCAGGCTCTTCTCCATCGAAGGCGTGGGGATGGTGAAGGCCTCGAACGTGTACGTGCGGAACACCGTCGCCACGATCACAGCGAAGAGGATGGCATCGCCCCATTGCTCGAAGAGGTTGCGCTTTCGCTTCTCTGGCGGGATGGGGCCGATGTAGGCGTCCTTCGAGAAGATGGTCTCGGGGACTTTCCACCACGGGAGGAAGGTCATGAGCACGTACTCCTTGTAGTTGCGGCGGCCAAGCACGATGGAGATGTTCACGTTCATGATGATGAACATGAGCAGGTTCACGCCGGGCACGATGAAGAGCACGATCCACCACCACGGCTTGCCGGCGATCTTCAGCCACACGAGGATGTTGTAACCGGGCACCAGGCCGGCCCACGCCGGCTTGCCCGCCTTCTGGAACAGCTTCCAGAGGCTGGCCATCAGCAGCGCGAAGTAGGCGTAGAGGAGGATGTAGGGGATCAAGGTGGAAGGTTATTGGTTAGGCGGCTGAAGCGGGTCCTGCTGGCTCGGCCACGCAGCGGCATGCTCATGTTGCTGCATCCAGCACGTCGTCCATGGTGAAGAGCCCTTGGCGGCTTCGCAGCCACTCGGCGGCGATGACAGCGCCCGCAGCGAACCCGCTTCTGTCGAAGGCTTCATGCGTGATCGTGATGCGGTCATTGGCCGATGCCCAGGTGACGCTGTGCTTGCCCGTGACTTCGCCGACGCGTTCACTCGCGATCCTCACGGGGGAGGGATGCGGGCTGCTTCCGGTTGAAGGTTGATGGAGATCGCCTTTCACCGGTTCCCAGCCGCTGTAACGTTGCGTGCGCAGGTCGATGTCGTGGGCTAGCGTGATCGCCGTGCCGCTAGGGGCGTCAAGCTTGTGGATGTGATGGACTTCGTCGATTCGAGCCGCGTAGTACGGCTGCTTGTCCATGAGCGCGGCGAGCTGGCGGTTCACGCGGAAGAACAGGTTCACGCCGATGCTGAAATTGCTGGCCCAGAGAAGACTGCCCTTGTATGTATCCACCAAGGCGCGCACGTCGGGAAGCCGGTCGTACCAGCCCGTGGTGCCCACCACCACCGGAACGCCCATCTCCAGGCACAGCCTCATATTCGCCAGCGCCTGGTCCGGCTTGCTGAATTCGATGGCGGCATCTGCATCCTTCGGTGGCGCGCCGGCATTGGCAGCGGTCACCCGCAGCACGATTTCATGCCCGCGCGCAGTGGCTGCCGCCTCAATGGCCTTGCCCATTCGCCCGTACCCGTAAAGCGCTAACCGCATGGCAGGCGCCGAAGGTAACCGGCTGCCCTTGTGGGCTTGCCAAACATGTGTGAATGGCGGATGCTGTCAACGAAGGGCCACCGAGAGGCTGATGCCCGGTGCTCCCATCGCAGCGGTCGAGAGCGAAGGGCCCAGGCTCGCGCTCAGGTCCCGGCTCACATCGAAGCGCACGAAATGGGCGTCGACACTGGCATCCACCACGTTCAGCAGGTACACCGCGCCCAGGCAGATGTAGCTGATGTCGCGCCACTTGCGGTAGGTGTCCGTCACCTTCAGCACCTGGTTGGAGCTGTAGCGGCCGTTGAATTCGTCCGTGGTCGCCGGGTCGTTGTCCACCAAGGCGATGTACGCCGTGCGGTAGCGTTTGTACTCGCGTGTGTTCTCTTGGATGAAATGAACGCAAGTGCCCAGCCCAGCCCAGGCGATGGGCGCTTTCCAATACTTGCGGTTGTAGATCTGACCGGCGCCGGGAACTGCCAAGCTCAGCAAGCTGGCCGTGCGCGGGGAGTGGCGGTAGCGCCAATCCGAGGTGTCGCGACCAGCCTGCGCATTCACCCTCAATGCGGCCAACGACAGCACTGCGACCAGAGCGAATGACGAGGAGCGCACGAGGCAAAGGTCGCGAAAGCCTCAGCCCATCCGCTTCACCAGCCAATCCAATTCATCGGAGCTCTTGAAGCGCACCTCGATGGTGCCCTTGCCGGTGCCATCCACCTTCACCGTCACACGGGTCTCCAGCTTCTCGCTGAGCTGTTTGCTCAGGGCCTTGTCGAGGAGCGGCTTGCGGGCGGATGACGGCTTGGCGATGCCTGCAACGGGCGTGAGGCCGCGTGCGATCTCTTCCACTTGCCGCACGCTCAGCTGGCTCTCCACGATCTTGTGGAAGAGCGCGACCTGGCGGCCCGGGTCGGTGATGGTGATCAGGGCGCGGGCGTGGCCCATGCCGATGCTGCGGTTGCGGAGGCCCAGCTGCACCTCCGGCTGCAGTTTCAGCAAGCGCAGGTAGTTGCTCACGGTCGCGCGGTCCTTGCCCACCTTCTCGCTCAGCTTCTCCTGGGTCAGGCTCACTTCGTCGATCAGGCGCTGGAAGCTCACGGCCACCTCGATGGGGTCGAGCTCCTCGCGCTGGATATTCTCCACCAGCGCCATCTCCAGCATGGCTTCGTCGTTCGCCACGCGCACGTACGCAGGCACTTCGGTGAGGCCCGCCAGTTGCGAAGCGCGGAACCGCCGTTCGCCGCTGATGAGCTGGTAGCGCTCGTAGCCCACCTTGCGCACGGTGACCGGCTGTATGATGCCCAGCTCACGGATGCTCTGCGCGAGTTCCGCCAGGGCCTCCTCACTGAAGTGCGCTCGGGGCTGGAACGGGTTCGGCTCGATCTGCGTGACGGGCAGCATGGTGGTGCCGCCCATGGGGCGCTGGTGCGCCGCGCCCACCTCGCGAGAGGTGATGTCGGCAGCGGGTTCGTCGAGCAGCGCGCTGAGGCCGCGGCCCAGACCTTTCTTCTTGATCATGTGTTCCGGTGTATCGCGCTATTCGGAGGCCTCCACGCTCATCATGCGCTCGTTGTCGGGGATGCGGGTCAGGCTGTTCTTCTGGAGGATCTCGCGGGCGAGATTCAGGTAGTTGGTGGCCCCTTTACTGCTGGCGTCGTGCATGATGATGCTCTTGCCATGGCTGGGCGCCTCGCCCAAGGCCACGTTGCGGTGGATCACCGTGTCGAACACGAGCTGCTGGAAGTGCGTCTTCACTTCCTCCACCACCTGATTGGCCAGGCGCAAGCGGCTGTCGTACATGGTGAGCAGCATGCCCTCGATCAGCAGATCCGGATTGAGTCGCTGCTGCACGATCTTGATGGTGTTGAGCAGTTTGCCCAGGCCCTCGAGGGCGAAGTACTCGCACTGCACGGGGACGATCACGCTGTCGGAGCACGTGAGGCTGTTCACGGTGACCAGGCCCAGCGAAGGCGAGCAGTCGATGATGATGAAGTCGTAGTGCTCGCGCAGCGGCTCCAGCACCTTCTTCATCTGGTGCTCCCGCTCGGGCATGTCGATCATCTCGATCTCGGCGCCCACGAGGTCGATATGGCCGGGCAGGAGGTCGAGGCCGGGGTTGTCCGTGTGCACGATCACCTGCTGGGCGGGCGTCCCATTGATGATGCACTCGTAGATGCTCGATTTCACCGCGCGCGGATCGTGCCCGGTGCCGCTGGTGGCGTTGGCCTGAGGGTCGGCATCCACCAGGAGCGTGCGGCGCTCCAGCGCTCCCAGGCTGGCCGCGAGGTTGATTGCCGTAGTGGTCTTGCCCACGCCGCCTTTCTGGTTCACAATCGAGATGATCTTGGCCATGGTGGTTGGTTTGGAGGTTGTTGGTCGGGGCTGCGGATTCACGGCCCTTTCAGCGGTTTCAGATCTCGATGGTCTCTCCGATGCCCGGAAGCAGCAGGGTGATGCTCTCTTTCGCGAAATCCCGCTTCGCAGCCTCGGTATCGATCACGATGGGAGGGAAGGTGTTGTAATGGATCCCGACCACCTTGGTGACGCCCATCAGCTTGGCCGCCTCGATGGCATCGCTCACGCCCATGGTGTAATGGTCGCCGATGGGCAGGCAGGCGAAGCGCAGGTTGAATGGACGGAGCAGTTGCATGTCCAGCGTCAGGGCGGTATCGCCCGCATGGTGGAAGCTGCCATCCGGACCATTTACTACGAAGCCGCCGGGGTTGCCCCCGTAGGTGCCATCGGGTAGCTGGCTGCTGTGCACCGCGTTCACGTATTTCACTCGGAATGGTCCCACGTTTACCGATCCGCCGATGTTCATGCCGATGCACGGCTTCACGCCCTTCGCTTCGAACCACGAAGCGATCTCATAGTTGCTCACCAGCGTTGCGTTGGTCCGCTTGGCGATGGACTCCGCATCGGCGACATGGTCACCATGCCCGTGCGATATGAGGATCTCCGTCGCAGGTATCCTTGCCACGTCGATGTCCCCGGCCAGCGGATTCCCGGAGATGAAGGGGTCGAAGAGCACATCATGCCCGGCTGTATTCACGCCGATGCACGAGTGTCCGTAGTAGGTGAGCTTCATCTATCCCGCGCGAAGCGTTGGCCCAACGCTTCAGCAGGAGCAAAGAACAGCGGAGAATGGTGGTTTCACCTGTTGAAAAACAGGCGAGTTTTGAACAGCGAGGGGTGCTGCGCTCAGAAGAGGTCCTGAACCTCGACGAACTTGAAGTCCAACCGGAACAGGCTCTCGTAATCCTTGCCCGTCTCGGCCATCTCCTCATCGCCGGTCTCGAAATGCCAGTTCACGAGCACATGCTGGCCGCGCTCATTCACGGCGTCGAGCTTCTGGAAGATGTTATAGAGATGCTTGCTGCTGCTGGTATCCAGGTAGTCGAGGCGCATGTTCACGGTGGTCTCTTCCCTGGGCGCTTCAAGGTATTCTTCGAGCCAGCGGTACACGCGCGAGTAGAACTGCTCGGAATTGTGCGGCAGCGAGCGTCCGACGAATTCCATGACGCCGTTGTCGAGATCCAGGTCGATCTGCGGGGAGGTTTCCGTGCGGTCGAGGTGGAAGCGCTTGGTGGTCATGGCGGCGTGTGCAGCCAAAAGTGCCGGTCCCGCCGGCTTGGATCACGAGCCGCGCGGGTTGCGCATCAACAAAGCGGGGTGAAGAACGCAGCGAGCCGCTGACATTGGCCAGCGGCTCGCTGCGCGCTCGCTGCCCGACCTATTTGCCGCGGTAGGCGGTGATGATCTCGCGATCGCTGGGAAGCACGATCTCGGTGTCGTTGGCACGTCGCACCCAGTAAAGGTACTTGCCGCTTCCCTCGCACGCGTAGGCGCTCATGCTTTCCTCCGGGCCGAGCGCGCGCACCGGGAAGGTGCGCCAGGTGCCATTCTTCTCCTGCACGGCCACCTTCACCTCGATCAGGTCGCGACAGCTGTTGCGCAGGTCGATCTGGTAGGTGCCGCTGAAATCGCGCTTATAGCCTTCGGTGTAGTTGAAGCAATGCTCACAGGGAGCGCCCCAACGGCTCTGGGTCTTCACCAGGCAATCGGCGTAGCTCTGGTCCTGCGCCATGGTGGTCAGTGCCAGGGCGAGTGATGCGATAAGGGTAAGGTTGCGGGTCATTTGCAGCGGTTGTTCTCCAGGATGATGCGCGCTTCGGCGTTGCCGGTGCGTTTGCTCTCTTTCCAGTCCTTGCAAGCGTTGGCCTGATCGCCCAAGGCCTTCCGGCTCCAGCCGCGGTTGTTGAACGCTTCGCCATTGCGCGCATCGAGCGCGATCACGTGGTCGAAATCGTTGATGGCCTCGTCGTGCCTGCCCAATTTGGCCAGCGCGCTTCCGCGGCTCAAATAGGCCTGGCTATGCTCGGGCTTGGCCTCGATCACGGCAGTGAAATCCGCGACGGCTTCGGCGTATTCCTTCAGGAGGCTGTGGCAGAAGCCCCGGTGCAAGTATGCATTCACATGCTCCGGTGAGAGCTCAATGGCCTTTGAGTAGGCTGCGATGGCGGTTGCATGGTCGCCAGAGCGATAAGCTTTATCGCCCGCCTTGAAGAAGTCTTCAGCCGGGTCGGGCCTGCCGGCGTCGGCCAAGTACTGACCGTTGGCCGCGGCACACAGCAACAGGGCGGCGATGGAGGATATTCTGCGCATGGGGTCCGTGAAACGGTCACTTCATACGCTGTCCGCTCGAACGGGTTTCCGCAGCGGTGGCGGCATGCGCTCCGATGAACGCTCGCAGCGCCTCGATGGTCGCCGATCCGTCGGCGTCTTCCAGCGGGCGAGGCAGATTGCACCGGCCTGTCATCCGAACGCTGTTGCTCTTGAAGAGTTCCTTGCGGAAGCATCGCGCATCTGCGGAGACGCAGCCTAGGATGATGGCATCCTCATCGGCCGAGAAATGGATGGTTGCCGGATCGACGCTCGATGCGGCAACAACGTCCTGGCGGAACCTGCCCGAAGCATCGTACAGGTCGATCACCAGTTGCTGCTTGCGATCAAGCTTCATCACCACGCTCCCGGAGAAGAGGGTGTTCAACGCCTCAAGTTCCGCGGTCTGGGACCAGGCCGCCTGGGGAGCTAGCAAGGCAAGGAGCAGCAGCGTCAGCGTGATGCGGTGAACCATGGCGCGGCGTGTTACGTACACGGGCGCCCGAGGTTCGGCTCTTCCATGATCATCACCACCCGATTCGCGATCAGAAGCATCCTGCTGCTCGCGGCTGTATTCCCGTTCGGCATGTCCCTGCTGGGTCAGACCAAGTTCATCGCGCACGGCCGGGTGAAGATCGATGGCGGCAACCTCGATGGTGCGCGCGTGATCGTGTATAAGAACGGGGCCAAGGAGCGGACCATCACGGATGCCCTCTCCAAGTTCACGCTCGATCTCGACCTGAACGCCAACTACATCGTCTCCTTCGAGAAGCCGGGCTTCGTGGCCAAGAAACTCTCGTTCGATACCCGTGTCCCTGCCGATGCGGTCGCAAATGGATTCACGCCCTTCGACTTCGCGGTTTCGTTGTTCAAGCAGTACGACGACGTGAACACCGTGGTCTTCAATCAGCCGGTGGGCATGATCCGGTACGATGGGTCCGCGGGCGACTTCGATTACGATACCGATTACACCAAGTCCATCCAATCGCAGCTGCAGGAGGCCGCCGCGCAGGTGGAGCAGAAACAGAAGCAGGAAGCCCAGGCCGCTGCTGAAGCGGAGAAGCGCAAAGCCGAAGACGCCAAGGCCCAGGCAAAGGCTGAAGCGGAGGCGAAGAAGCAGGCCGCGGCTCAGGAAGCCGCTGCGGCGAAGGCGAAGGCTGAAGCAGAGAAGGCCACGGCCGAAGCCGAGCGCAAAGCCGCAGCGGAAGCCGACAAACGGCGATCCGAAGAGGCGAAGGCGCTCGCGGCAGCCGATGAGAAGCGCAAGGCCGATGAGGCCAAGTCCGCGGCCGACGCCGCCAAGCAAGCCAAGGCCGTGGCGAAGACCGAGCCTCCGCCAGCGCCCCCGCCCGTTCAGAAGGCCGAGCGCCCGAAGCCGTTACCGCCGGCGCCAGCGCCTCAGCGCAGCACCCTGGCTTCTGAGCCTCGTTCTGGTGAGGATGGACGACGCACACAGGAACCTGTGATGGCCGAGGAGCCTTCGCGCGTAGCGCCTGCGCGCGCCACTGAGCATCAGGACCTGCGTCCCGAGCCCGTCGTGGAGGAGCCAGAAGTGGTGCGTACCGAGGACCTGCTCGTGGAAGCGGGCAAAGTGACCACGGTGGTGAAGCTGGAAACCGCTGGCAAGCTCACGGAATACCGGCGCGTCTACCACAAGTGGGGCGGCGTCTTCTACTTCAAGGACGGCCAGCCATGCACGGCGCTGATCTACGAGAACGAGGCTTTGCCGCACGAACAGCTCGCGGGCGCATCACCGCGCTCCAAGCACGAGTGATCATTCCTTCAAAGGCCCAAGCGGGCTCTCCGGGCATCCTTCCACCTGCCGCGTGAAGCTCACGCTCGCTATGCGCCAAACACCGTCGTTCACCAATGTGAAGACATCGATGCCGCAGTGCGAGAGCACGCCGTCGATGTGGAAGTCGTAGGGCATGGTGGCCGTGGCGATGGGTCCGCTCACCTGGATTCGCGCATCCCAGTACCGCTCAACGAGCCGCTCCTTGCCTTGGGCCAGGCGAGCGAGATAGTCCATGAACGAGACCGTTCGCACAGGCGATGATGCTTCCGCTTGGATGATGTGCAGGTCGCCTTCACGCACCACGGTCGACGCCATCAGCGCGGTGTCGCGTTCCGTCATGGCGTGGAAGAACCGATCCAGCGCTTGCAGCACCGCGCGCTCCTGACCGGCCGCTTGGCCGAAGCACGTGGACGTGGCGAATGCGCTGAGCGTGAGCAGGCGTTGCAGCAGGGTCATCGGGCCAAGGTACCGGCTGGCAATCCACATTAGCATGTTGGCAAGCTGCCGTCCAGAACGCATCAGGCGCCCAGTGCCTCCCGGTATGTTCGCCCTCCGCCCCAGCCGGAACCGCTTACCACGACGGCGCGGGCGTTCTGTAAATACCGATTCATCATGCGAACGCTGGGTTTCCTTGCGCTGTGCCTTGTCGCCCTCCATGCCGAGGCCGCTCGCTTGCATCTCAAAGGCAATGTGACGGATGCCGCATCGCGCGAGCCGCTCGAAGGCGCGCTGGTCAGGGTGTACCGCAACGGCGTGAAGGAGCACGCCTTCACCACGGGCGCGAACGGCCGCTACGATATCGTTCTCGAGAACGGGGCGGATTACGTGATCCGATTCAGCATGCCCGGGCACGTCACCAAATGCTTCGGGATCGATACGCATGGGCCGGCCTGGGAAGGCGATGTAAGCACGGCGATGGTCGAAGTGGAGATGACCCTGTTCGAGCGTGTGGAGGACATGGATCTCTCCTTCTTCGACATGCCCATGGGCCTGGCTCGCTTCACGCCCATGACGGGCTTCCTCAGTTGGAACCGCGAATACGAGGAGCGCGTGCAGCCCGAGGCCGCTCGGCTCACAGCGGAGGCCTTGCAGCGGCGCGATCAAGCTTTGGCGAAGAATCCCTGAGCCGGGTGTTGATCGCTTGTTAAGGGGCCGAGCGCCGGGCGGAGCCCCTTCTATCTTGGGCGCCAGCCAATCATCTCGCACATGCGGACCCTCGTGCTCATCTCCCGGCTCATCGTCGGCTCGCTCTTCATCGTCAGCGGCCTCATCAAGGCCAACGACCCGCTGGGATTCTCCTATAAGCTGCAGGAGTATTTCGCGGAGAGCGCGCTGAACCTGCCTTCACTGGAGCCTTACGCGCTCGGGCTCGGCATCCTGGCCTGCCTGGCGGAAGTCGTGCTGGGCTTCGCCGTGCTCTTCGGCGGGAAACTGCGCCTGGCCTCCGTGGCGCTCTTCGTGCTCACCATCTTTTTCGGCTGGCTCACGCTCTATACGGCCACCTGCGACCCCCATGGCATGTACACCGTGATGGTGAATGGCGTCGCCGAGGAGCGTCCAGTGACCTGCGTGACCGACTGCGGTTGTTTCGGGGATGCCATGAAAGGCAGCGTGGGCCGCAGCCTGACGCCATGGGAGAGCTTTTACAAGGACGCCATCCTGTTCGTGCTCATCATCCCCATCCTGCTCCACGCGTTCTTGCGCAAAGGCCCGCATTGGAATTCCAAGAGCGATGACCTGATCCTCCTGCCCGGCGGCCTGTTCCTGGTCGCCGTGTGGAGCTGGATCTTCACCTGGTGGGGGCCGGTATGGTTCACGTTGGCGGGGTATCTTGGTTATGCGCTCATCAAGCGGGGCATGCAAGGCAGCAAGGCGGAGTGGAGCACGGCCGCCTGGGCCGCCCTCATCGCGCTCGGCTTCACCTGGTGGTGCTACACGAATCTGCCTGTGCGCGATTACCGGCCTTATGCTGTGGGCAAGAGCATCAAGGATCAGCGCGTGAGCAAGGCCGCTGTGAACCAGATCTTCATGAGCTACAGGAATAAGTCGACGGGCAAAGTGGAGGAGTTCGACACCGCGAAGCCCTACCCGTGGGATGATCCGAACTATGAAGAGGTGAAGGAGAGCATGCGGATAGTGGAGCTGGAGGCGGGCGTGCCTTCACCGGTGCAGGATTTCCGCTTGACTGACCGTGACGGGTACGAGCTCACGGACGACTTGCTCAACGAGCCGAGCCCGGTGATGCTCGTCGCGACCTACAACCTGCGCAAGACGGATTGCTCGAACATCAAGGCCATCGCGCAGCTCGCTGATGACGCGCAGCGGAAAGGCTGGTACGTGTATGGCGTCACGACGAACAGCTGGGACGTCGTGGATAGCGTGCGGCATGAGCATCAGCTCGCCTTCGAATTCGTTCAATGCGACGAGAAGGTGATCAAGACCATGGTGCGCGCGAATCCCGGTATCCTATTGCTGAAGGACGGCGTCACCAAGGGGATCTGGCACGGCAACAACGCTCCCAGCATCGCGGAGGCGGCGGAGGCGTTGAGGTAGACCTTCCTCAGAAGTTCGGCTTCAGCATGTACCGGCTGTAGAATGCGTTGATGGCCTCAACGGCTTCCTGCGGCTTGTCGACCACGGTGAAGAGCTCAAGATCCTCCGGGTTGATGTAGGCGTGCTTGGTGCCCATGGTGCTCTTGATCCAATCCAGGAGGCCCTGCCAGTACCTGCTGTCCACGAGTATGATCGGGAAGCGGCCGATCTTCTGGGTCTGGATCAGCGTGAGCGCCTCGAACAATTCATCGAGCGTTCCGAACCCTCCCGGCAGCACCACGAAGCCTTGCGAGTACTTCGTGAACATCACTTTCCGCACGAAGAAGTAGTCGAAGTGCAGGCTCTTCTCTTTGTCGATGAACGGGTTGGATGATTGCTCGAAGGGGAGCTCGATGTTGAGCCCAACGCTCGTGCCGCCTCCGCGCTGCGCGCCCTTGTTGGCAGCCTCCATGATGCCGGGCCCGCCGCCTGTGATCACGCCGAAGCCGTTCTGCGTGAGCTGGTAGGCGATCTCCTCGGCCAGCTTGTACTCACCCGCATCCGGTCTGGTGCGCGCGCTGCCGAACACGCTCACGCAGGGGCGGATGCGCTGCAAGGCCTCGAAGCCCTCCACGAATTCGCTCATGATCTTGAAGATGGCCCAGCTGTCGTTGGCCTTCACCTCGCTCCAGCCCTTGCGCTTGAAAGCGCGCTTGATGCGTCGCTCGCTTTCCTCCTTGGCTTTCTGGTCGTTCTTCATGCGTGATGCGCCCCGTGGATGCGGGCGAGCGCTAAGGAACGCGACAAGGGCGTGGCCCAGGGCCGGTCCAGTTGCCGGTTTTCCAGCCCTCAGCGTTGGTGGACTGCCCGCGCCGGGGACAATTCCTTCTTCAAGAAGGGCGCGGTATGCCCTCGGCCCATCATCACCACTTCTTCCGGGGTCCCGCGCGCCACGATGGTGCCCCCTCCGGCACCGCCCTCCGGCCCCATGTCGATCAGGTGGTCGGCCACCTTGATGATATCGAGGTTGTGCTCGATCACCAGTACGGTATTGCCTTGGTCCACCAGGCGTTGCAGCACACGGATGAGCTGCTTCACATCATCGAAGTGCAGGCCCGTCGTGGGCTCATCGAGGATGTAGAAGGTATTGCCGGTGCCCTTCTTGGTGAGCTCCGTCGCGAGCTTGATCCGCTGGGCCTCGCCGCCGCTGAGCGTGGTGCTGCTCTGACCCAGCTTCACATAGCCGAGGCCTACATCAAGCAAGGTGCGCAGCTTCTGGTTGATCTGCGGGATGTCGGCGAAGATCATCGCGGCCTCTTCCACCGGCATCTCGAGCAGGTCGGCGATGCTCTTGCCCTTGAACCGCACCTCCAGCGTCTCGCGGTCGTACCGCTTTCCTCGGCAGGTCTCGCACGGCACATGAACAGCCGGCAGGAAATTCATCTCGATGGTGCGGACACCCGCGCCTTTGCACGTCTCGCAGCGCCCACCAGCGGTGTTGAAGCTGAAGCGACCGGCTTTGTAGCCGCGGATCTTGGCGCTCGGCAGCTGGGCGTACAATTCGCGGATGTGATCGAACAGGCCGGTGTACGTGGCCGGATTGCTGCGTGGCGTCCTCCCGATGGGGCTTTGGTCCACTTCGATCACCTTGTCGATGTGCTCCAGCCCTTTCATGGATTGATAGGGCAGGGGCTGCGATTCGCTGCGATAGAAATGCTTGCTGAGGATGGGGTACAGAGTGTCTCCGACAAGTGTGCTCTTGCCGCTCCCGCTCACGCCGGTCACGCAGATGAAGCTGCCCAGCGGCAGGTCGAGCGACACGTCCTTGAGGTTGTTCCCGCTGGCCCCTTGCAGCAGCAAGCGCTTGCCATTTCCGGGCCGGCGCTGCTCCGGGACCTCGATGCGCAGCTCGTCCCGCAGATAACGCGCGGTGACGCTGTCGCCTTGCGCGAGTTCCGCGGGATGACCCTGCGCCACGATGCGGCCACCGTGCTCGCCGGCCCCGGGGCCGATGTCGATCAAATGGTCGGCGCTCATCATCATCTCCTTGTCGTGCTCCACCACCAGCACACTGTTGCCGCCGTCGCGCAGGCTCCGCAAGCTGCCGATCAAGCGCTGGTCATCACGCTGGTGCAGACCGATGCTAGGCTCGTCAAGGATGTAAAGCACGCCGGTGAGCTGGCTGCCGATCTGCGTGGCCAGACGGATGCGCTGCGCCTCCCCGCCACTGAGCGATCGCGCGCTGCGGTCGAGCGTGAGGTATTCCAGGCCCACGTCGAGCAGGAATCCGCTCCGCGCGGTGATCTCCTTCACGACTTCTTTCGCGATGACGGCCTTGGTTCCCTCGAGCCGGTCGACCAGGCCCCCCATGAAGGCGTGCAGTTCCGTGAACGAGAGCTGAGCCAGCTCGCTGATGTTCCTGCCGTCCACACGGAAATGCAACGCCGTCTTCTTCAGGCGGGCGCCTTTGCACTCAGGGCAGGCCACCATGCGCGTGAAGCCCGCTGCCCACTTCTGAGCGCTCTTCGGGCCTTCCTCGGCTTGTTCCAGGATGAAGGGGATGATACCCTCGAACTGCACCGTGCGATCGCTGAGGCCGATGCTGCTGCTCACGCGCAACGGCTCGTCCATGCCGTTGAGCAGCGCGGCGATCACCGCGTCGTCCATCTCTTCCACCGGGGTGTCCAGATCGTGCCCGAAATTCTCGAGCACCGCTTCGATCTGCTTGAAGACCCACGAGTTCTTGGCGCTTCCGATGGCGATGATGGCCCCCTTGCGGATGCTCTTCCTGGGGTCGGGGACGATCTTTTCGAGCGCGACTTCGGTCACCTGCCCAAGACCGCTGCAGCGCGGGCAGGCGCCATAGGGGCTGTTGAAGCTGAATAGGTTCGGTTCCGGTTCCTCGTACGCGATGCCGCTGGTCGGGCACATGAGATGGCGGCTCAAGAAGCGTGGTTCATGCTGACCCTTGGCCTCGACCACCATCAAGCTGCCCTTGCCATACTTCATCGCGGTCTGTATGGTCTCGGCCAATCGCTTGGTCGCGCTCTCGTTCACCTTGATGCGGTCCACCACAAGCTCGATGTCGTGCACCTTGTACCGATCCAAACGCGGGCGGCTGGTGAGGTCCAGCACGTCGCCATCGGCGCGCGCGCGCAGGAATCCTTGACGCAGCATTTGCTCGAACAGCTCCCGGTAGTGGCCCTTGCGGCCGCGCACCAAAGGGGCCAGGATCAGAACCTCTTTCGTGTCGTAGGTCTCGGCCACGAGCTGCACGATCTGCTGATCGGTGTAGCGCACCATGCGCTCGCCCGTGACATGGCTGTACGCGTCAGCGGTGCGGGCGTAGAGCAGGCGGAGCAGGTCATAGATCTCCGTCACGGTGCCCACGGTGCTTCGCGGATTCCGGCTGATGGTCTTCTGCTCGATGGCGATCACGGGGCTCAGCCCGGTGATCAGGTCCACATCGGGCCGTTCGATGCCGCCCAGGAATTGACGCGCGTACGCATTGAAGGTCTCGATGTAACGGCGCTGGCCCTCCGCGTGGATGGTGTCGAACGCCAGCGAGCTCTTGCCGCTCCCGCTCAATCCCGTGATCACGACGAGCTGATCGCGCGGGATGCGCACATCGATGCCCTTCAGGTTGTGCACCCGGGCGCCGAGCACTTCGATATGGTCATCGGCCATGGCGTTCCCGCCGATGGCTGCTGGAGATTCGGTGGTCAACGTGGAGCCCGCTTTTCGCGGGGGCGCAAAGGTGGCGACTTACTCGGCCATTGCGTCATGGAAACCCGTTCCGGGAAGCAGGATCTCGTACGCCCGGCCTTCCCGGTTCGAGAGCTTCGCTTCGCGCAGCCAGGGGTTCAGGAGCTTCACCGTCTTGTAATCCGTTCCGTTGGCCGAAGCGAACGCCGCGATGTCCTCAATGGGCCCGCGCACCTCCAGGCTCCTGGTCTTGTACGGCGGATAGAGGTCGCGCTGCCGCAGATGGAAGCCGTACCTCTCTGGGTTCCGGATGATCTCCTTCATGGCCAGGATCCTGAAAACGTACCGGCTCGTCTCCTCGGGCAGCAACAGATCGAAATAGTTCTCCTTCTTCTGGCGGCCGAGCTGCTTATCCACACCGCCCGAGCCCAGGTTGTACGCGGCCGCTGCCAGCGCCCAGGATCCATGCTTCGCGTAAGCGTTCTTCAGGTAACGGCAAGCCGCCTCGGTGCTCTTCTCCACGTTGTAGCGCTCATCCACTTCGGCGTTCACCTCGAGCCCGTGATGTTGTCCGGTCTCCTTCAAGAACTGCCAATAGCCGGCAGCGCCCATAGGCGAGACGGCATTGGTGAAGTTGCTCTCCACGAGCGCCAGGTACTTCATGTCCTCTGGGACACCCTCGCGCTTCAGCACCTCTTCAATGAGCGGGAACCAGCGGTTGGCGCGCTTGTGGGCGAGCAAGGTGTTGCTCTGCCAATACGTGTTCACCAGGAGCTCCCGGTCCAGCCGCTCACGCACATCGATGCGGTCCATGGGCACGGGCTCGCCACAGAAGCTGAGCTCATCAGGCAATGTGAGCGAGAAGACCTTGTAGCCATCATTGAAGCGTTGCAGATGGTCCAGGTCCGTTCCTTCGCTGCTCGTCGAATAGACCAGCAGGTGAGCTGCCAGCGAGCCGCTCGCGAGGAGGACCAGCCAGGCGGTTGTGCGGAGCAGGAGGCGCTTCATTCCGAGGATGCAGGTGGCTTTGAACGGTGCGTGATGGTGAAGAGCGATGCCAGGACGAGCAAGGCATAGCTTACGAAGATCGCGGTGTGGAGGTTCTCCCACACCTCGATGTACCGCAGCATCACGTAGGCCAGGAAGACATTGAGCAGGCTGAGGCCGATGAAGGTGAAGGCCACCTGGGCATCGCTCAAGCCGAGGTAGCTCAGATGGTGCGTCGTGTGGTCGCGACCGCCTACGAAAGGGCTTCGCCCGCGCATGATGCGGTTGATGGAGACCGTCGTGGTGTCGCAGATGGGCAGGAGGAACACGATGATGGGCGCTAGGATCTGCCGGGCAGGCTCGTGCGCGCCCGCCGGGCTCACCGCGTTCCAGAAGAAGCGGACCCCGATGAAGGCGATGAGCACGCCGAGGAACTGGCTCCCGGTGTCGCCCATGAACATGCGCGAAGGATTCCAGTTGTAGAAGAGGAAGCCTCCAAGCGAGGCCATGGTGCCCACGAAGAGCACCATGTACACCGGGTCCATGGCGCCAGTGCCGATCATCAGCACCGTGGCCGCCGCAAGAATGGCCATGGTCACCGCGGTGGCCACGCCATCCATGTTATCCAGCATGTTGATCGAGTTCATCATGCCCACGACCCAGAAGACCGTGATCGCGATGTTGGCCCAGCGGGACTGGAAGAGTTCGATCTCCGTGCCGCTGGCGATGAGGATGGCTCCGCAGGCGATCTGCACCAGGAACTTGAGCAGCGGCTGGGTGTTGTACGCATCATCGGCAAGACCCATGAGGAAGCCCAGTCCGGTGGCGGCGAGCAGGCCCAGGAGCTCGGGGCGGAGCACGGCGCCATCGCCGGGGAAGAGGACGCCATGAAGGGTGAAGCTCACCAGGAAGATGATGTAGAAGCCGATGCCGCCGAATGCCGGCTTGTGGCTGGCGCTCCAGCGTTCCAGCCCGAGGTCCTTCTCGCGCATGCCCAGCGTGCGCGCGAAGCGCATGAAGAGGGAGTTGATGAGCAGGCTGAAGACGAGCGCGGCGAAGAAGAGCCCCGAGTAGAGCAGGAAGAGCTGCGCGCCGCTGAATGCCATGGGTCAACGGGGCTTGGCCCAATCGTCGCTGAAGGCGAAGCCCTCGCGGTCCTTCAGGCTCACGATCGGGTCGCGCACGCCCCAATCGATGGCGAGTTCCGGGTCATCCCATCGTATGGTGCGCTCAGCGGCCGGATGGTAGTAATCGGTGCACTTGTAATTGAAGACCGTGCCTTCTTCGAGGGCGGCGAATCCGTGCGCGAAGCCAGGAGGTATCCAGAACAGGGAGGCTTCGTCGGCGTTGAGCAGCACCTTCACATGCTGCCCGCGGGTCGGGCTTCCCGGTCGAAGGTCCACGCATACATCCAGCGCAGCTCCTCGGGAAACGCGCACGAGTTTGCCTTGCGCATGCGGGTCCAGCTGGAAATGGAGCCCGCGGAGCACGCCGGCGCGCGAGGTGCTCTCATTGTCCTGAACGAAGCGCTGCGGTCCGATCGCCGCATCCATGGCGCGCTGGCTCCAAGTCTCCAGGAATGCGCCGCGGTCATCCTTGAACACGCGCGGGCGAAGCAGCACGGGGCCCTGAATGGGGAAGGTCTGAGTTTCGATCATGATTTTCCGAAGAGGCCGCCGAAGAGGCCGCGCTTGGGTCGTGAAGGTTTGTCCTCGTAGTATCCACCGGCATAGCCGCTGCCATATCCATAACCGTACCCGTAACCGTATCCGTATCCGTAGTTGTAGCCGTACTTGTTCCGGTCCACATCAACCCCGTTCAGCACGCACGAGAGGCGCTTGATGCTGTTCTCGTTGATGAGGCGGTCCACGTTCTGCACGAAGTGTTTCTTGCTGTAATCGCTCCTGAAGATGTAGATCGGGTAATCGGCCAGCTGGATCATCGGGATGCCGTCGGTCACCAGGCCCACTGGCGGATTATCCAAGAGCACCATGTCATAGCGCTGCTTCAGGGTCCCGAGCACTTCGAGCATGCGCGGGCTGATGATCAGTTCCGATGGGTTCGGCGGGATCGGGCCTGCCGTGATGTAATCCAGGCCTTCCAGATTGCTGTGCCGGATGCAGGAGTCGATGTCATCCTTGCCGATGAGGATGGTGCTCATGCCACGCTCATTGTCGACATCGAATCCCAAGTGGATCTTGGGCTTGCGCATGTCAAGGTCGAGGATGATCACGCGCTTACCGCTGAAGGAGATGATGCCCGCCAGGTTCATCGCCACGAACGTCTTCCCTTCGCCGGAGATCGTGCTCGTGATGGCCACCACCTTGGGACCTGGCGTATTGTCCACGAACTGCATGTTGGTGCGCACGGTCCGGAACGCCTCGGCGATCAAGCTCTTCGGGTTCTTGTCGATGAGCAGCTCCGATACCGGGATGTCGTACTTGTACTTGGGGATCATGCCCAGGATCCCGATGCTCGCGTGGCTGAGCTTGGCCACATCGTTCAAGCTGGTGAGGTTGTCGTGAAGGATGTAGCGCACCAGCAGGATGAGCAGGCACAAGATCACGCCGGCAAGCAGGTAGGAGCCCACCACCACTTCCTTGTTCGGTGAGACCGGGCTCTTCGAGAAGGAGGCGTCCTGCAGTATGCGGTTCTGCGGGACGAATCCGGCCTTGCTGATGCGGTACTCGACCTCCTTCTCCAGAAGCAGGTTGTAGAATTTCTGATTGATGGTGAACACGCGCTCCACGCGGGCGAACTCGATCTCCTTCTCCGGGAGCTTCAGGAACCGGGCATCGAGCTCGCGCAGCTGCACCGTGAGGTCGGCCCGCTGCTTCTCCGCGCTCTCGCGCAGGCGGCGCAGCGTTTCCATCAGCACGCGCTTCTGCACGGCCACCCGGTCGTCTGCCGCAACGAGGGCGGGGTGCTGCGCGGTGGCATCAACACGCACGACCTCACGTTCTTCCAAGCGCTCCTGAAGTGTGCGCAAGGGGATGGAGAGGGTGCTCTCGTACTTGGTCCCGAGCAGCAATGGCAGGAGGTCGTGCGCGTTGATCTCACCGTTCGGACGGTCGGTGGCGCGTTCCAATCCCTTGAGCAATTCCACATCCAGCGTGAGTCGCACCAGTTCATCCTCGTAGCGCTCCGATCGCTCCAAGAGCAGGGGCGTGAGCGCTTCCATGTCGGCTACGCGGTTCTCGCCCTGGAGATTCTGCATGGTGTACTCCGAGTCCCGGAGTTCGCGATAGGCCGTGTCCTTCTGCGTGCGGATGAACTCGATCACATTGGCCGCGCTGCTGCTCTGGCGGTGCAGGTCGTAATCGATGTAGGTCTGCGCGAGGGCCTGCGCCAGGTCCCGGGCCACCCAGGGGTTCGAATCGCGGCACACGATGTCGATGGACTTGGTGGCGAAATCCTGGGAGTTGATCCATACCTGGCTCGCGTACTTGTCCAGCAGCTTGTCACGGCTGTTGATCTTCAGGTAGAACGTGGACTGGGCGTCGGGGTCGCTCAGGATCGGGTGCTCATGCACCACGAGACGGCCGGTGAAGTGCGGCATGGTGATGATGCTCCCGCGCTGAACAGTGTTCTTGTAGGGGCGGCCGTTCGCGGTATAGCTCACCTCGGCCTTGCCGGGCAAGGTGAAGTCGAGGTAGATCGGCACATCCATCACGGCGCTGTCGGTGAGAACGAGGTCCTCCAGCCGGAAGAAGGAGTACTTATAGTACTCCTCGGTGAGGATCTGCCCGCGATTGAAGTAGCTCAGCTGAAGGGGCAGCCGGTCCAGCGCCATCCCTAGGAAAAGGCGGCTGCGCATGAAGATCAGGTCCACCGACATGTTCTGCTCCTCGCCATAGCTGCTCATGAGAAGCACCTGCTTGGCCGTGTTGGTCTCACCCAGCTGCAGCACCGCTTTGGACTCGAAAACGGGAACCGTGTAGCGCAGGTACAGCGCTGCGGATGCACCGGCGAGCAGCAGCACGAGCACCACCACCGGCATGCTGCGCTTCAAGATGTAGAAGAACAGCCCGAGGTCGAACTCGTTGCTGAAGTTGGTGATCCGCTGCCTGTAGCTCTCGAAGCTGACGGCCCTGTTGGTGACTTCCTCTGCGACCATGGGCAGGAGGGCTACCGGGAGAAGCCTCGGATCACGCCGATCACGAGCACGACGCTGGTGAGCAGCGTGATGATGGGTGTGAGGTCCTGCAGCGCTTCCCTGGCGATCTCCGGGTTGGGCTGCACGTAGAGCACATCATCTCCCTGCATCACGATGTCCGCATGCTTCAGCCCTTCGATGTCGGAAAGGTCGAATTGATGAACGGTCCGCGAGCCATCCGCATGATGGCGGAAGAGCTTCACTCTCCGTGCATCGCCTCGAGTGGCAAGGCCGCCTGCGCGGGCCAGCGCCTCGAGCAATGTGGTGTTGTTGTTCTCCAGAGGCACAACGATGGCATCGCCGCCCCCGCCGGGGAAGACGACCACCCGCCTGTTGCTCACCATGAGCTGCACGTACGGGCGGTTGTAGTATTTGGCATACAGACCCTCCAGGAAAAGCTCCGCCTCACGGAGGGTCTTGCCGGCAAGGGGCACCCGCGTCAACAAAGGCAGCTTGCACAGGCCATCGGCCTCGATCGTGTAGGTGAATGTTATACGGTTCAGAAAGGCGGCCTCGCGCGTTCCGCCCTCGGAGACCAGGTCGATCATCTTGAAGCCATCGTTGGCGAACAGCCTGAACATCAGCATGTCGTTGGGCTGCAGGATGAGGGCCTTGGCTTTCGAACTGCTGTCGGGGAACGCCTCGAAGTTGTAATCCAAGGGCGTCTTGAACATGATGTTGCGATTCACCGTGCATCCGGTGGCCAAGGCCAGAACCAGAAGGGCTGCAACGAGCGAGCGGGAAGGCTGGGGCATGCGCGGCCAAATGTAGGGATCGCGCACCGGGAGGCTCAGGATAGCAGGGACCTGTACAATCGGGCGGTGTCCTCGACCAGCCTCGTGTAATGGAACCGGTCCCGTACATGGTCCCAGCCGCCCATGCCCAGCCGCAGGCGCAGTGCATCATCATTCACCAGCCTTTCGAGGTCGGTCGCGAGGGCATCGGAGTCGCCCGATGCGCTCAGCAGGGCGGTCCGGCCGTCCAGCACCACGTTGCGGATGCCGCCGACATCCGTGGTGACGATGGGCTTGTTGCTCGCCTGGGCCTCGATCAGGCTCACGGGGGTGCCTTCGTTCAGGCTGGTGAGCATCACGATGTCCAGGCCGGCATTCACGATGTCCACTTCCTTGATCCAACTGGTGAAGGTCACCGTGGCGCGCGGCACCATCGGTTTGCCGTTCACGCCATGGCCGAATGGATGTCCATTGAAATAGGGGCCGCGAGCGAGACTGAGGCCCAATTCGGTGGTGCGCTCCAGGAGGTGGTCGCGCGCCTCGCCATCGCCGACGATGAAGGCGCGCAGCTTGCGGCCCGTGCGAGCGCCCACTTTGGCGATCACTTCCAGGAAGAGGTCGTGGTTCTTGATGGGCACCAGGCGCCCCACGATGCCGATGGCCAGTTCGTCATCGGCCACGCCATACACGTGGCGGAACAGCCGGCGCTTGCGCTCCTGGTCCTCCTGGAAGGGCGTGAGGTCGAAGCCGAGCGGGATCACTTCCACCTTGTCCGGATCGCAGATGCGGTGCTCGTCCACGAGCTCTTCCTTCTGCCGGTCGCTGATGGCCACGATGCGGGACGATCGTTTGGCCAGGAAGCGCTCGATGCTCTTGTACATCGCGGTGCGCACCGGCCCGAAATAGCTATGGAAGACATGGCCGTGGAAGGTGTGCACGATGCCTTTCACGCCCAGGTCGGCAGCCGCCATCCGTCCAACAGCACCGGCCTTGGCGGCATGCGTGTGCACGATGTCCGGCTTGAAATCCCTGATCACTTGCTTGATCCGTCGGTACGCACTGCGGTCCCGCCATGGGGCCACCTCCCGCTGCAGCTCCGGCAGGATCACGGGTTCAACGCCCATGCTGCGCGTGATGTAGTGGCTGCCTGCCTCAGTGGATTCCTGGCTGCCGCCGACCAGCATGGTCTCGAATTCCGGCGCCATGTACCGGGTCAGGTAAGCAGCGTTGTGCGTAGGGCCGCCCAGGTTGAACCGGTTGAGGATCTGAAGGACGCGGGGCATGTTGGGCTGGCGAATGTACCGAGGCTGACAATGCGCGGCGGGCGCTCAATGCGCCCGTCTTTTCCACCACGCCATGAAGACGGCCAGGGCATGCAGAGTTGCCTCGCTGCCGCCGGAGGCACCCGGCCGGTTGCGCTGGCGAATGGCTTGGACCGCGCGCCATTCGAGCCCGGCGGCGCGAACCGCTTCCTCCGTGAGCAAGTCGTCCAGG
>JAEUSX010000207.1 GCA_016788405.1 Flavobacteriales bacterium | reverse complement strand
AGCGTAACGCTGAGCGCGAATACCGGCACCGGCCTCACGTATCAGTGGCGCTTGAATGGCACGAACATCAGCGGTGCGACCTCGAGCAGCCGCACGGTGACGGCATCGGGCAGCTACACGGTGGTGGTGACCAGCGGAGGCTGCAGCACCACCAGCGCGGCGACCACGGTCACGGTGAATCCGGCCCCCACGGCTTCGATCACCGCTGGCGGCGCCACCAGTTTCTGCACTGGTGGCAGCGTGGTGCTGAGCGCAGCGACAGGCACTGGCTACACTTACCAGTGGCGCAATAACGGCACGAACATCAGCGGCGCGACGGCGAGCAGCTACACGGCCAGCGCGGGAGGCAGTTACACCGTCGTGGTCACCAGCGGCGGTTGCAGTGCGACCAGCGCGGCGACCACCGTGACGGTGAGCAGCGCTCCGACGGCCACGATCACGGCTGGTGGCACCACCGCTTTCTGCGCGGGAGGCAATGTGGTGTTGAGCGCGAACACCGGGACCGGCCTCACCTACCAATGGCGCAGGGATGGAACCAGCATCAGCGGTGCCACGGCAAGCACTTACACCGCCACCTTGGCTGGCGCTTACACGGTGGTCGTGGCGAGCGGTGGATGCAGCAACACCTCAGCGGCCACGACGGTGACCGTGAAGGCCGCGCCGGTCGTGACGTGCTCATCAAGCGCCGCCACCAGCACGGTGAGCGTCACCGCCACGGGCGGCCAGTCGCCGTACACTTATTCCTGGAACACTTCTCCTGCGCAGAACACGGCCACGGCCACGGTCAGCGCTTCCGGCACCTACAGCGCGACCGTTACCGGCGCGAATGGCTGCGCTTCTTCGTGCAGCACCACGATCACTTTGAGCGGTGGATCATGCACCGGCATCCGCACCGAAACGCATTTCGTGTGGGGCGCTTCAGCAAGCGGCTCAAACCCCTCCGCATACATGGTCTCGAACTGGGCCGCTGCCTTCCCGTCTCCCAACTACCTCACCGTCGGTTGCGGCTCTCGCCTGGTGCGCTTCACCACTGCTCAAGCGGTCATTGATGCGCTGCCATCGACCGGTAGCGTTGCCCTGCTGCCAACGGGCACGGCGGTGAATCCCAGTGGCACCATCTCGAACACGCTGCTCGGCCACCTCACCGCATTGAAGATCAGCATCCGCATGGACGAACTGAATGCCGCGTTCAGCCCGGCCACTGCCCAATTGAAGAACATGCTCATCGCATCGGGCACCTTCGCCGGGTGGACCGTGCAGCAGCTCGCCAATCATGCCGATCAAGCCATCGGTGGTTGCGTCGCCCAGTACCCGTTGGTGACCATCGCCGTCGCGCTTCAATCCATCAACAGCGGCTATCAGGGCGGGACCATGAGCAGCGGCTACCTGATCTGCCCGGGTCTTGCGGCCATGCCGATGGAGCAAGGAGAAGGGGCATTGGAGCTTGCCGAAGGGCTGCGCGCCACGGCTTTCCCGAATCCGGCGCGTGGCATGAGCACGATCGTGGTGAGCGGCTTGGCAGCCGAGGAGCGGGTGACGCTCCGCTTGTTCGACCTGAGTGGCGCCTTGGTGGCCTCGCTCTTCGAAGGAGAGTCGCCGGAACATGGCGAGTTGCGGATCGCATGGGACACTGGTTCCAACGCAGCCGGCATGTACTTCTTCGAAGCAATCAATGGCGAGCGCTCCGTTCGCGGAAAGCTGATCCTCGAGTAGCGTTCAGATCCGTTCAAGAACGTCGGCACGCATCCAGCCCGTGGTGCCGTCAGGAAGGTGCACCTCGCACCAGCCTTCCTGCTGTTCGAGCGCATGGACCTTGGCCCCGCGATGGAGCACGAAGAGCGCCTTCGATCCTTCACGCGGCTCGGCCAGCGCTTCCACTTTCGCTGATAGGATGATCGCCTCCTCGGTCGCATGCAGCTCGCGATCACGCGTCCAAGCCATGCCAAGACTGCCTAAAAGCCCCAGAATGGTCAGCGCGGTGAGGGCCCAGCCCAATTGGCGCACGCCGCCTCGGGACAGCATGGCCATGGAGAGCGCGGAAAAGACCAACACGCAGAGCAGGATAGACCATCGTGCCCAGCCGTCAGGATCATTCCCACGCAGTGCATTCCACGCCTTGCCGAGCGGCATCGCGGTCGATGATTGGATCCGGTCGCGCACCTGCTCGTTGGCGAGGTCCAGGTTCACTTGGAGGTCATCGTCATTGGGGGCCAGCCGGAGCCCGCGCTCGTACCAGAGGATCGCGCGCGCGGCATCGCCCGATTTGTAGTGCGTGTTGCCCAGTGCGAGGCAGAGCGCGGCCGAGCGATAGGTGGCTGAGACGCTATCGAAGGCTGCGAGGGCCCCGGCGTAATCACCGGCAGCGTAAGCGCGCTGGCCGATGGCGGCCAACGAATCCGCCTCGGTCCGGCTGAGCGCCGCCGTTCGGATCGAAAGTCCGAACAGGATGGCCGTGGTGAGGAATGCGCGGTTCATGATAGACTGGCGCGCTCCATGCGCTGGATGAGTTGGAAGGCCTTGTCATAGAGTTCCTCGCGCGGGCGCTCGTCGACCGGAGCGAAGCGGGCCATGTCGCAGGTGGCCAGCAGGGCTGCCACGTCATCGGCGATGCTCCTCGCATCGGCTGAAGGATGCAAGGCTTTTGCGATCTGTTCTGGTCCGGCCTCCGCGAGCCCGATGCCGAGCTTGTCCTGCAGGTAGCCGAGCAGCGCTTTCGAGAGGAAGCCATGGAACGCGGCGCGATCCTGGCTCTTCAACGCTTCATGGGCCTCGCGCAAGCGCTTGCGCGCCTGCTTGTCGGCAGCGCGGCGGCGCATGCCCGCGACATCCGCGCGCTCTCTGGCGCGCTTGCGGTTCCAGAACAGGAGCAGCGCGCATGCCAACGGAGGCGCTCCCATGCCGGCCATCCAGGGCAGCGACCCGAACAGGAACTCATCCTTCTCGCGCAGCGCCATGTCTCCTGCGCGGATGTAGCGGATGTCCGTTCCCAGCGCGGTGACGTCGGCACGCTGCACGCCGCTCGGAGCGCTGGAGATGGGGCCTCCTTCCCCCGGTGCGATCACGAAGGTGATGGAGTCGCTGCGCAATTCGCGATAGGCGCGCGCCTCAGGATCGAAGTAGCTCATGCGCACGGAGCCGAGCGCGTACGTGCCATCGTGGCGCGGGATCACGGTGTACTGGAAACCGCGCGATCCACTCATGCCGCTGGCATTGATGGTGATGCGATCCGCGACGCGCGGCTCATACACCTCGAAGTCGGATGGGAACTGCAGCTTCGGCGCCTCGATCAGCTTCAGGTTGGCGCGTCCGTTCACGCGTACTTCCACCTCGATCGCCTCATCCACCTTCACCTCGGTGCGGTCGCTCTGAACGCTCAGGGAAAGCTCGCCCACGGCTCCGGTGAAGTCGGCCGGGGCGCCCGGAGGGAGCGGGAGCGCGGTGAGTTCCGCAGCGTTGCTCTTCACGTCGATGCTCGTTCCACGGTTGAAGAAGCTGCGGCCCACGATGCAATTGAGCCCCATGGGATCGATGCGCAGCGTGCCTGCGCGCTGCGGAATGAGCAGTTGCCGTTTGATGGTGTAAACGCGGTAACCGAGCCCGTTCACCACGCGCTCCTCCCATTGCTCTCCTTGCACATCCAGCTCCTCGCTCCAGAATCCGTTGAGCTTCGGCGGGTCCATCTGCGGGGCCTCCAGTCCGGCGTACCGGTTATAGAGTTGATAGGTGGCGATGACCTGTTCGCCCACGTAAGCCTTGGTCTTGCTCAAGCTGAGCGCGATGAAGAGGTTGGGGTCGCGTCCCTGGCCCAGGGCCACGGCCGGGTCTCTCGGCGCCGTGCTTCCCTTGGTGACCTCGATGGTTATCGGATCGGTCTGCACCACGCCACCGCCGACCCTCGCCTTGGCTGGACCGATGACGTACTTGCCCGGCCGGGTGGCGGTGAGCACCCACGTGCGCGCCACGGAACTGCTGGCCCTGCCATTGACGAAATTGTAACTGCTCTGCTCGAACGGGCCCTGCACGATCACCAGACCTCCGAGGTCCGGTGGCTCGAAGCGGTCCTGCGCATTGGTCAAGGTGATGGTGAGCTTCACTTGCTCTCCGGCGGCGATCTGGTTGCGATCAACCTGCGCATCGAAACCGATCTGCTGCGCGCCGAGATGCGCTGCGACCAGCATGGCCGTGTTAAGGAAGAGTGTCCGAAGCATGCTCATGGTCACCAGTCCTTTTCCGGGTTGCGTTTGCGCGCAGGCATCCGTCGGGCGCGAGCCTTCTCCTGCACATTCTGTTCGTTCCTGTCCAGCTCGTCCAGCACGCGCTCCGCGTCCTGTTTGCTCATGCCCCCGCTCTCACGCTGCTCCGCCGGTTCGTTCGATGCAGGCCGCTCTTGTTGTTGCTCCTGCTCTTGCTCTTGCTGCTGCTGTTGCTGGTTCTGCTGCTGCTGCTGTTGCTGCTGTTGTTGCTGCTGCTGGTTCTCCTCTTTCAAGAGCTCCTGGGCCAACGCGAGCAGGCGCGCATCGCCGGGGTGCGCGCGCAGGCCTTTGTCAAGGACGCGCATGGCGCTGCCCTTGTCCTCCTTCACGTATTGGCGCGAAGCCTTGTTGAAGTACTCCGACGCCGACCCAGCGTTGGTGCTATCCGACTGCGCGGAAGCGCTCAAGGCGAGCAGGCCGAGCCAGGGGATGATGAATCGTTCGGCTTTCATCACGATGCGTTGGCGGCTTTCATCACCGTCTCGAGCTTCTTCATGTACTCTTCCTTCTGCTTGAGGCTGGGATCCTCCCTCAAGCCTTTCTGCATGAGGTCCAGCGCCGGCGCGAACCGGTACTGCTCCACGAGGGAGTCGGCTTGCTCGATGATGAGACGGGCGCGCGCGCTGAGCGCCATGTCCTTCTCCTTGTCCTTGTCCCGGTTGTCGCGCGCATCCTTGGCGCGCTGCCTGGCAGCGAGTGCCCGTTGGGCGATCACCAGGTTCAGTCGCGCGTCATCGTCCTTTTGATCAACGCGCAGCGCCGATTTGTTCCAGTTGATGGCGGCGAGATACGATGAGTCGATGACCGACTCCAGCCTCGCGAGTTCCTTGCGAAGACTGTCGCGCAGCACATAGGTCGAGACGTCCTGGGCGATGTCGCCACTGCCGATGCGCAGGCCGCCCAGCTCCCGGCGAAGCCTGAACATGCTGGTGTCTGCATCCCGCGCTTCGGCCAGATGAGCAGCGCCCAGATTGAACAGGAAGCTCGCTTGCCGATCGCGCGTGGAATCGAGCTGTGCCGCGTCGCGGTACCGCAGGATCGCGTCGCTCCAGCGCAGCAGTTCGAACGCGCTGTTCCCGCTGTTGAACACGGCACGTCCATCGAATGGCGCGAGTGCGAACAGGCTGTCGGCGCGCGCGAAATCGCCGGCGTCGTAGGCTTCGGCGCCTGAGCGCAGCGCGCGTTCCGCCAGCTGCTCCTGCGGCGAGCCGCAGGCGGCCAGCGCGACCGTCAGTATGCATGCGAGGCGTCTCATGCTGGCGTGGCGCGCCATACGGCGCGAGGGTTCCTTCGTTCGCCGAGGAGCAGGTAGAGCAGGAAGCAGAGCACCGCGGTTCCGAGCGGTGCCTGATACAGGTCCTCGTAGGCCGTGTAGCGCACGGTGCCCACCTCAGACTGCTCCATGCGCTTCAGTTCCTCCACGAGTTCCACTATTCCCGTATTGCTGCTCGATGCGCGCACGAAGCTGCCGTTTCCAACGGAAGCGATGCGCCGCAGGAGCGGCTCATTCAACCGGCTCACCACCGTGTTCCCTTGCCGGTCCTTCCGGAACGTGGGGGGCTGGCCATTCCGCGGGATGGGAATCGCGCCGCCCTGCACCGTGCCGATGCCCACCGTGTGCACCACAATGCCTTCAGCAGCCGCGGCCTCGGCGGCGGCCACGGCGCCATCCTCATGGTCCTCGCCATCGGTGATCACGAGGATCGCCTTGCCACCCGCGCGTTCAGGATCGAATGATTGCCGAGCGAGGTCGATGGCCGCCCCGATCGCCGTGCCTTGGGTCGGGACCGAATGCGTGCCGATGGTGCGGATGAAGAGCTTGGCCGCGCTGCGGTCCGTGGTGATCGGCAGCTGCATGTAGGCTTCACCTGCAAAAACCACGATGCCCAAACGATCGCCCTGCAACCGGTCGACGAGCTGCAGCATGGCGCGGCGCGTGGCCATCATGCGGCTCGGCTTCAAGTCCTGGCACTCCATGCTGTTGCTCACGTCGACGCACAGCATGAGGTCGATGCCGCGCGCCTTCACGGTCTCAGGGCGTGAGCCCAGTTGGGGAGACATCAGGGCGAGCGCGGCCAGTGCGGTTCCGGATCGCATCAGGAGGTAACGCGCCATCACGCGTCCCGCGCTGACGCCGGGCACCATGCGTGGCAAGGTCTCGATGGAAGCGAAGCGGCGCAGCGCCCGTTCGCGCCAGGCCACCTCGATGATGAAGCTCAGCAGGACCACCGGTCCCGCCAGCAGCGCGATTCTCAGGTGCGGCTGCGCGAAGTGGAAGGAGGGGATGAGGCGATCGAGCCACCACCACAGCGCGAAGCCGCAGATGGAGATCAGCGCCTCGAACGCGATGGCCGTCCAAGCGAGCACGTTCCAGTGATATGTGGCGCGGTCGCTCATGCGATGCCCCGGAGGATGCTGCGGTCAACGAGGAACCCGGCGAGCAGGAGCAGGGATCCGGCCATCGCGAAGGGATGGAACTCCTCTTTGCGGCTGGTGAACTGCTCCACTTCGATGCGCGTGCGCTCCAACCGGTCGATCTCCTCGTAGATCTCGCGCAGCCGCTGCTCATCGGTGGCACGGAAGTACTGGCCGCCCGTCAGGCTCGCGATCTCCCGCAACGTGGCCTCGTCCAGCTCCACGTCGACATAGTCGAACTGGATCTTGCCATTCGGATAACGAGCCACGGGGGAGAGCGCCTTGCCCTTGGTGCCCACGCCGATGGTGTACACACGGATGCCCATCGCTTCCGCGATGTGCGCGGCATCCACGGGCTGCACGGATCCCGTGTTGCTGACCCCATCGGTGAGCAGGATCACGACCTTGCTCTTCGCAGCGCTCTCGCGCAAGCGGTTCACCGCAGTGGCCAGGCCCATGCCCACCGCAGTGCCGCCGTCGATCAGGCCCGAGCGCGACTCGTTGAGCAGGCCGATTAGCACATCGTGGTCCGTGGTGAGCGGGCATGAGGTGAACGCCTCGCCCTCATACACCACGAGCCCGATGCGATCCGTCGGGCGCGCTTTGATGAACCGGGTGCCGGTGCGTTTCGCTGCATCGAGCCTGTCGGGCTTCAGATCCTTGGCCAGCATGCTCACAGAGATGTCCATGGCGATCATGATGTCGATGCCCTCCTGGTGGACATCCTCGCGCGTGTCGTGGCTCTGCGGCCGGGCCAAAGCGATGATGAGCAGGCCCGAACCAGCTAGGGCGAAGGCCAACGGTGCCGGTTTGGCGATCGGCTTCCAGCCCCAACGGCCGCCCAGGTGCGCGCTCAAGGTGCTGAGCCTCGTCAACGATGCGCGCCGATTGTTCCGCCAGGAATTAAGCCATGCCGCAAAGGGGAGCAGCGCGCAGGCTGAAAGCAGGGCCGGATGCAGATAGGTGAACCGTTCCGCTGCCAGCCACGCAACAGCTGCCACCGCGACGAAGGCCGCGGCGCACCACGCCCAGTGTGCGATATCAAGCTTGCGCTTCGGCATGGCCGGTTGTGGTGAGGGCGGTGGCTGTGATGAAGCGCCGGGCCGAGGCCATGAGCTGCTCGTTCTCCTGCGGGCTGGGCAGCCACTTGGCGAATTTCACCAGGTCGGCGTTGCGCAGCATGTTCGCGAGCAAGGCCTGATGGTCACTGCTCATCGGGCTCACGCGCAGCTCGTGCATCAATTCATCGGTGGTGCGCTCCAGCGCTGGAATCTCGTAGCGCTCCTCGATGTACGCCCGAAGCAGGTCCGTGAGGCGCGACTGATAGGCCTTGTGCTGCCCCTGCTGCCAGAGCCGTTCGTGCTCCAGCGCGTCCAACTGCGCGAGCATGCGCTGGTGCAAGGGGGGCACAGCTATCGGAACCACCACAGGTTCGGAGGACCGGCGCATGCGTCGCACGAGCAAGAGGATCAACGCTACGGCGATGAGGATGCCCGCTGCGCCAGCGACCCAGGTCCAATGCTGCCTGACCCACCAGAGCGGGCTGAACGGAAGACGAACGATCGGCTTGATGGGGGCAGGCACGGCGGCGCTGTCCACAGCGAATCCATTCACGCGCAGCAGCAGAGGATCCGTC